>QZKK01000099.1 GCA_003599475.1 Desulfobacteraceae bacterium | reverse complement strand
TCCTGCGCGGCTGTAACATTTTTAATTGCAACATCAAGAGAAAAATGCTGTCATGCTGTGACGGGTTGGCGCGTTGCGGGTTGTCCCGCGAGGCGGGGTTGCGGGTTGAAAATCTAAAATTTAAAATCTAAAATTCATGAGACTGTTCGACAGCCACTGTCATCTGGATGACCGTTCGTATAAAAAAGACCTCGATGCGGTAATCCGCCGGGCACATGCCGCCGGCGTATCCAGGATGATGGTTGTGGGAACGACCCGGGAAAGCGCAGAGGCAGTCGTATCCCTCGTGGAGTCCAGAGAGGACCTTTACGCTTCCGTCGGGTTTCACCCGCACGATGCAAAGGACTGCAGCGAAGAAGCCCTTGAAGCCGTCTCCGCGTTGGCCCTCCACAGGAAAGTCCGGGCATGGGGAGAAATCGGGCTCGACTTCAATCGCATGCATTCTTCACAGGAAAAACAGGAACGATGGTTGTTCCGGCAGCTCGAGATCGCACAAGACCTGAATCTGCCTCTCATCTTCCACGAACGGGACAGCCGGGGCCGCCTCGTCGGTATCCTGAACGACTTTTTTTCGGTCCACTCCGGAAAGACAGCATCCGGCGTCGTGCACTGCTTCAGCGGAACGGAAGAAGAACTCGAACAGTATCTTTCCATGGGGTTTCATATCGGAATCACCGGTATCGTCACCCTCAAGGAGCGGGGAACCGTACTGCGCACGCTGATTCCCCGGATTCCTCCGGAGCGGCTGCTGGTTGAAACCGATGCGCCCTATCTTACCCCCACCCCTGAAAGAAACCGGGTTCGTAGAAACGAACCTGCCTTCGTCAAATCGGTCCTGTTGAAGACGGCAGAAGTCCGGGGTGAAGACCCGGAAGTGCTTGCCGCAATCGTCTGGGAAAATACCTGCCGCCTGTTTCGGATCGATTTTTAAGGCCGACTGCATTTCAGCCCGCAGATAAACGCAGAACGAAAGAGTCTCACGCAAAGCCGCAAAGTCGCAAAGAAACACAGTTAAGCCGGGCGGTTGGCGGGAGAAGTCTGTGCATATTGCGTAAATCCGCATCTCTCTGCGGATTTCACACAGGGGAGTTCAATCTAAAATCTAAATTCTAAAATCTAAAATGGTTTATGCCAGCGCGTAGGCGGTGATTTCCACCCGGGCTCCGACAGGAAGGGACTTTACCTCCACAGTGGTCCGACCCGGAGGGTTTTTTGTAAAGTACTGCGCGTAGATTTCGTTCATCTTCGAAAACTCGGTCAGGTCCGTCATGAAGACAAAGGTGCTGACCACCCGGTCCAGACCGGTTCCTGCAGCCTCCAGGATCGCCTTGATGTTTTCAAGCGTGCGGCGGGTTTCCGGTTCGATTCCTCCGGGAACGATCTTTCCGGTTGCGGGATCCATCCCCTTTTCTCCCGCGACAAACACCAATCCTCCCGCTTTGATCCCCTGCGAATAGGGGCCTACCGGCGCACCGGCTTTGTCGGTTTGAATGACTTCAATGGGTTGTCGGTCTCTTTGGTTCATGGTACGATCCTCCTTATAGAAGTTTTCTCGGTTTTCGCTCATGCACACAAACAAGAACGGATGCGATCGCCCGAAAGCCCGAGAATCCTTTCTACCAGATTCCTGCGCGTCTTTACAGCGCGATCTTTGCTCTTGCGAGGGAAAGGGAAACCATGGCCGATGCGATTGCGTTGCTGCTGCTTTTGGTCGGTTTGGAGCTTGTCCTGGGGGTGGACAACATTCTGGTGATCTCGATCTTCGTCGGCCGCCTTCCGGAATCGCACCGGAACAGGGCGAGGGTCTTCGGGCTGATGCTTGCAATGGCGGCGCGGATCGTCATGCTCTTTATCCTGCTGATGCTTTCCAATCTGACCGCACCGATTGTCCTTCAACTGTCCGTTCGCGATTTGATTCTTCTTGCAGGCGGGCTTTTTCTCTTATGGAAAGCGGTCAGAGAAATTCACCATACCGTAGAGTTCCGTGAGGAACCGGAGCCGGTTAAGGATCTCGCCCGGGGGTACAGATCCGTCCTTTTCCAGATCGTCCTTCTGGATATCGTCTTTTCGATCGATTCGGTGATCACGGCCATCGGGCTTACCGACAAGGTGTGGATCATCGTTTCGGCAGTGATCGTATCCTTTCTTGCCATTCTGGTGTTCGCCGGACCGATCGGCGAATTCATCCTTCACCATCCCGCACTGAAGATCCTGGCGCTCTCCTTTCTGATCACCATCGGTATCACGATTTTCATGGAAGGTCTGCATAAGCATGTGCCGAAGGCCTATATCTATCTTCCCATGGGATTTGCGTTATTCGTCGAAATCCTGCAGATGCGGTACGAGCAAAACAGGAAAAAAAGGTTCGAATCCGTTGAGCGGACCTGAATCCGGGAGCTGTCCCTATCGTGCAGAAAGAGGAGGAAAGCCTTTGTGTCTTGATGGCGGAAACTTTCGGGAGAAGAAATAGCAGTGATTTTAAGTCCTGCGGTATTCCTCTTGCTCGTATGGCTGGTCTATCGGCGGTTTCCCGGTGCTCTCGTCGGATGCTTCAACCGGGCGGTCCGAATGATGGGCGGGATCAAATGGCGGGAAACTTTCGTTGACAACTGCAGGTGGGTCTATCTGGACGGTGGAAGAGGGGAGACGATCCTTTTGCTTCACGGCTTCGGTGCCGACAAAGACCGGTTCTGGACCTTTATCCCCGCCCTCAGTCGATCCTACCGGGTGATCGCACCGGATCTGCCCGGATTCGGTGAAAGCAGCCGATTGCCTCAGGCGGACCATGGGATCCCCCGCCAGGCGGAGCGGCTGAACGGCTTTATCCAATCCCTTGGCCTTGAATCTTTCCACCTGGCGGGAATTTCGATGGGAGGCGCCGTCGCGGCATACTATGCAGGGGAATACCCGGAGCGCGTCAAGAGCCTTTTTTTGATGGCTCCGCTCAGTATGGACAGCCTCTATCAGAGTCGTGCTTCGAAAAAGTTCTTCGAAGAGGGGGTTAATATTTTCCGCTGCAGAACGGTTGCCGAATTCGACGCGCTGATCCGGAACCTCTTCTACAAACCCCCATGGATTCCCGGAAGATTCAAGGAATACTTCCTGAAGAAATCAACGGCCGATCAGGCAGTTCGCGATAGGATCATGCAGGATCTCCTGGGTTCGGGGCTTGACCTCCTGGAGGCCCGCCTCGAACGCATCAAGGCCGAGGCCCTGGTTTTATGGGGGAAAGAAGACGCAATTCTCGACGTCTCCGCCGCGGAGAAGATGCGTGCCCGGATCCCCCGCTGCCGTCTCGTCGTACTTGAAAATTGCGGCCACGTTCCCTTCTACGAGAAAAGGAAGGAGACGATTCGGAGTTATCGCACCTTTCTCCATTCCGCCGGCAGTGCTCCATAGGGACTCGATGCGCCCCGCCGCATATGATTCGGAAATCCGATAGAAGATGAAGCGGCGCGGATATACTCATGCGGCGATAGGGACACGCTTTACCTCCCTTAAAATATGAGGCCCGATGTGCGGGCTGAGAGCCTCAAGGGTAACCAATTCGACTTTGCGCCCCAGGAGTGCCTCAAGAAGGTATGCAACCTCCATGAAATTAAGGGAATTGAGATTGCGGGGGAAATTTCTTTGGTGCAAAGGGCTTGTCGGTGGGGCGAACACCCGTGTGCAGTTTCCAGAGCTTGACGGCCAGCCCGTAATCTCCGCAAAGCAGGGCGGCACAAGCGAACAGGGGGGTGTTTTTCGGCGTACGCTGCAGTGAAAACGAGCGGCCGGCATGCCGCCGCATCTCTTCATAGCGGCCGGACCGATAGGCTTCGACGGCGGCAAGCCGGTGGGATTCCGCCTTCGATGCGGTATCGGCTGCCCGGCTCAGATCGGTCTTGCACCTTCTGCAGCGGATTTCTCCCTTTAAGGCGGCATGACATGTCGGGCACGTTTCCATTCAGATTCAATCTTCCAGATAGAACAGGATATCATCCAGCTCATCCCGAAAGCGCCGGGCATCCTCCATTCGGTTTTCCTTCAGTGCGTCGCGGAGGTCCTCCATCCGGTTGATGATTTCATCACGATCGTCTTCGGCGGCATCGGCAAGTTTTACTTCGGAACGGTGAATGATCTCGAGAAATTCATCCGGGATCTCTTCCTGAAACGACGCTTCGGCAGGCTGGGATTCGGCATCCGTTTCCGACTCCTGCCGGCCGTGGTCCCATAATTCCCGCACCCGGTTGCGCGTTCGGGACAATTCATCCGCCGTAAAACGCGAGATCGCGTTTTCGATGACGGCATCGATCTGTTTGCCGGTATGTTTTTCAACCGCCCGGATCTTCAAGATCCCGTTTAAGTCGAGGTCGAAATGAAGGGTAATTTCGCTGCCGGCCGGAGACGGGGTCAGGTTGAACAGGTAATTTCCCAGCAGGACATTGTCTTCGGCATCGGGAGCTTCTCCCTGATAAATGCGAACATCGACTGCTTCCTGATCCTCGTAGACGGTTAAAAAGACCTCGCTTCTTCTGGCCGGAATCTTGGTGTTCCGCCGGATCAGGGGAACGAACTGGGTCAGGCTCGGTTGTCCGTTCACGGAACCGAGAGCCGAAGTTCCGAACGTATAGGGGGTGATATCCACCAGCACGGCCGATCGGTCGATGCCCATCTCCCTTGCCGCCTGAATCCCCGCCCCGATGGACACACAGAGGTCCGGGTCGATCTCGCCGTGCGGCTGGATGCCGAATTTTTCCTCCAGCATTTCAGCGATCTTCGGTATGCGGGTCGAGCCTCCCACCAGGATGATTTTTTCGATTGCAGACGGCAGCATGGCGGCGTCTTTCAGTGCCTTGTTCACCGATTCCATGGTTCGGGAAAGCTCGTTTTCGATCATGGCCTCGAACTCATGCCGGGACAGCTCGAAGGAAAGATGCACCGGCTGCCCGTTTTTATGCCCGATGTGATCCTCTTCCACGAGCGAAAAGGGGGCAAAGGACAGCTCCTTTTTGGCCGCCTCGGCCGACCGTTTGAGTCTTGCCAGAGCGACGGGATCTTCGGTCAGCTTGAGCTGGTGCTTGCTTTCGATATGGTCTAAAAGACGTTTGACGATTTTGCGGTCGAAGTCGTCTCCGCCCAGGAGATTATCACCGGTGCTGGACAGGACTTCCACCACGCTGTTTTCGATCCTTACAATCGATACGTCGAAGGTCCCCCCTCCCAGGTCGTAAACCAGAATGTGCCGGGTTTCCGGATCCGAGCTTTCATAAGCCAGCGCGGCTGCGGTCGGTTCATTGATGATCCGCACAACCTCCAAGCCTGCAATTTCCCCGGCTTCTCGGGTGGCCTGGCGCTGGGCGTCCGTAAAGTACGCCGGAACGGTGATCACGGCCTTGTTTACCGGTTTGTTCAGCCGCCTTTCGGCGCGCTCTTTCAAGTCCTTTAAAATGAATGCCGAGATCTCCTGGGGGGAAAACGATTCCGCTCCCAGCCGGATCTTTTCTTCCGTTCCCATCCGGCGCTTGACTGAAAGTACGGTCCGGTCCGGAGCGGCGACCGCCTGATGCCATGCCTCCCTGCCCACGAGCACCCGCCCGTCTTCGATCAGGCCGACACACGATGGGACGATGCCGTCGTCCCCTTCGCAGATGACTTCCATTCCACCCTCGAAACCGTATGCAACCTCGGAATTTGTGGTTCCAAGATCGATTCCGATAATCGGCTCCATGATTTTGTCTCTACCTCCCGGATGAAAATATGATCAAAAATTTGATGAAAAGATCAGCTTGCATTGACCACCACTTCGGCTGCCCGGATGAGCTCGTCGCCCCGGATAAACCCGCAGACGTATTCTTCCAGAACGATTCCGGGCGCCTTGTCGGGGATTTTGCTTCGATCGACGGCAAGCATGCAAATGGGATCAAAGGGTCTTCCGACGGCAAGGATCGGCCGGACATCGATCAGTGCGAGGGCCCGGTCAAACCGCCTCAGTGCCAGTTCATATCCTTCCACAACCCCTTGAATTCCCTTGGGAGGGCGTCGAAAGAGCCCCTCGGAGACGCAGGCGGTTCGGGCGGCCGCAAGGCCCCGGACCAGCGCGTCGCGAATTTCAAGAAACGGTAAAACGGTCTTTTTCTCGGTACTTCTTCGGATGGATTCCTCCAACCGGTCGATCTTATCGATTCGATCTTTATACAGGTCGACAATCTGCCGGTGACCGTCGATCAAGGCCTCCTGGATCTTCAGCGTTTTGTGCTGTTCCCGCGTCTGCAGCTTGATTTCCTGTCGCAGTGCGGCAAACTCGGTCAGCATCGTATAGAGATCGCAGCCGTCCGTTTCCACCCCCCCGTCGAGCGGACCGTTTTCAGGGATGTCCTCCAGCCATCGGCTGAAGTCCGAAAGCGCCTTCTGCTTCCATTCGTTTGCGGAGGGGGGATCCTGACGGTGCGGCTCGGTGATCTCCAACAGGTATCCGGCGGACCCTCTCAGGACCGGATGGAGGTACTTTTTCCGCAGCCATCGGCCGAGGCGTTGAAATCCGCCGCTGAGTTCCGAAAGGTTCATCGCGTTTTTCCGGAGGCCTTAAGAGGGCTTCAGCGCCAGGAGAAGCTCCTGAAGCCCCACCCGTTTGGGTTTAGGTCTTCCGGCCCGCACCAGATACAGCAGGGCTGCTTCCACATCCCCGGTGTTTCGACCGGCGAAGATCCGGGAATGGATGCGTGCGCGCCGGTCCTTGATCGCTTCATAGGCATGCGCGATATCCTGAAACCGCTGTGCATCCCTTTCGGGGGGATGGATTTTGATGAGCTCCAGGTACCTGGATCGGATTTGCTCATCGGTTGCGCCCTCTTCCAAGCCGAAGGTCAGATAGTGCGCCAGCATGGCAGGCTCCTTCTTTTCCTTAAAAAAAGTCAGCTTATCCCCAAACCAGCAGGCAGGCTTCCCGGGACAGCATCGTTTTTATTCCGCCGGGCATCAGCTCGGCAAACGTCTCCAGGGCCATCCGCATCTGAAAATTGTTGAACAGCTCCCTGCGCCGTTTTCGAATGATTTTCTCCGGTGCGCCGCGGAGCCCCGTGTCATCGACGAGCTGCTCGATCTGCGCGATCGCCGATTCAAGCGGGTTTCCTTCTCCCCAGGGAAATTCCCCGGGGTCGTCGTTTTCATCGAAATCGTCCGGCTCCAAAAAGCCCGCTCCCTCGGCCCGGCCGCTGCAGATCGGACAGGTACAGCCGGTATTTAAACGCGTAAAGTCGAAATGCTCAAGAGCGGCTTTCAGCCGTCCCTGTGCAAATGCCGACAGCCGCCGGGAAGCGGTGCGGAACGATTCCTTGTATCGATCTTCCACCGGGTCGACGATCTTTTCGAATGCTTCGGAATCTGCCTCTTTCTTTCCGGTGATGCAGTCGACAACGAGCGAATAGAAAGCGAGCAGCCGATCGAACTGTTTTTTTGCCGTCTTCTGACGAGTTCGGATTTCTTTTGCGCAGGTCTTGGCAAGTCCCGATGCCAGCATGGCCTCCAGCACCGGGAAAACATCTTCGTCAAGCAGCAGGTTCAAGATTTTGGGCTGCCGATCCAGGAAAACGGAAATCATCGGTTTCGGCTCCATCCGATACGGCATTCGATCTTCCTCGGGGACAAGCAGCCGGCGGATCTGTGCGGAAGGCAATTCCCGCATTCGCGCGGCATGAGCGCGAAAAACGGAATCGAGCTGCCGGATCTTTTCCCGGTCCCAGGAGCCGTTTCCCTGCCGCGCCTCTGCCGCAAGGAAGCCCAGGGTCTTGAATCGATCGAACAGCGCCATCGGGTAAAGGACGGTTTCGATAATGGCTCGGGTCTCTTTTTTTCCGGATTGAAGTTGGCCCCCGAACAGCGGAAGCTGCCCGCACTGCTCCATCTCGAAACGCACCTGCTTTGCGGCCACCCGCGGTTTTGTCTTTTTTCCGGTCAGTTGGACGGCTTTTTCAAGATCCTGTTTGACGATGTGCAATTTTTTTCGCTGGAGGTTTCTTTCTATGGCATGGAGCAAGCCGCCGATCCTGTATTCCCTGACCCGCTCATCGTACGGTGCACGCTTCATGGCAGTTTCAAGCATCGCTTCGGCCTGGCGAAAGGCATTTTTTTCATAATGCAGCCGGGATAATGCCAGGCAGGGCTCCGGATCGTCGGGAAACCGTTCGAGCATCTGCAGCAGCCCCTGTTCGGCCAATTGTTTGGACTTTCGTAAATTGCGCGGAAGATTCGCCAGCAGCTCATAAGCAGACCGGTTCTGGGGATCCAGTTCGATCGCTTTCAGCGTCATTTCGATCAACGCCGCTTCGGCGTCATTTGAAGTGATTCCCAATCTTTTCAGCTTCCTGTCCGGCAAGTGATCAAAATCGTTTTCAATTCGCTGTTTGGATATTCGGCAAGCGGCATCGGTCAGCACCAGAGACGATGCGATCCGGAGATCCGATGGATCTTGAAATTCATGATCCAGCATTTTCAGGTATTCGGCCGTCCACTCAGGGATATGCGATGCGGCCAGAAAATAATATTGTGCCATCATCACGGCGGCATCGGGGATGGGCAGCAGCGTTTTGGAGAGATCCTGCAACAAGGATTCTTCCAATATCTCTGAAAATCCCAGAGGCATGATCATTTGGAGGATCTCTCGCACCGCTTCCCTATAGTCGGGCGGATAAAGCCCCCTGGAGATTTGCCTTATTTTGTCGGTTGCCGGTCTTCGACTTCCGGCTTTTAGATCGCTCAACAGGGAGTGGATTTCATCTTCCGCAACCTGCCGGCCCTCCCAAAGGACGGGGAGAGCTTGGGGCAGGCGCCCGGCCCCGCCGAATTCCGAAAGGATGGGAAACGATGCGGGAATCATTGAAAGCGCCCGAGTCATGCCGCCTTCATCCCCGGCGTAAAAACAGGCCATGGCGCGACAGAGCATTTTCAGCGGTGCAATCGGTGACGTACGGGAAACCGATCTCAGAACCTCCAGCGATTTTTCCCACTGGCCCTGGTTCATCCATTTCAATGCATCGGGAAATACGCCGGAATCTCTTTTCAAAGGAGATGCGTCGGAAAGCACATCGAGCAGATCCCACCGTGGATCGGTCAGCAGCCGCGACGCGATCAGGTATTCCGCTTTCAAGGATGGACCGGTGCTGCCGATATGCTGCCCATAGATGGTTACCGCCGCCTGCAGGGGGGATGCGCTCATCAAAAGGACCAGGTCGTCTTCGGAGAGCACCCGCGCATCGGAACGGATGGAAAGGAGGTGGGTGCCGATGGCGTCGGCTTCCTTTATCATCCCCTTTTGGCGCAGTTGGATTGTTCTCGATGCGTAGGCTCGAAACAGCAGGGATTTGATTTCCGTGTTTGCTTCGTCCTTTTTAAAGGCCAATTTCAGAAGATCGATCGCTTCCCGATGGTTTCCCGCCGCGATCAACGACCGGCCCTTTTCCATGAGTTGAGCCGGTGGCGCGTTCAGCAGTTTTTTTCGCTCGGTCTTGCGCGATTTTTTGCTTTTCTTATTGGCCATGACGTTCGGAACGTACAGCAGGATAAGATATTGAAATAAAGGATTCTTCTAGTAAACAGCCCTTCCGAAGATCCCTGGACCCTATTTTATACAGGATTAATAGATCCGCGGCAACGAATAAAGTCGACTTCGAGGACCCGAAGCGGCGGAGATCCACGAATAGGGAGGAAGGGATAAAGGGATTAAGGGAGGAAGGTGAAAACGGCCGTTTACCGGACAGAAAGGCGGCCATGTTTTTCAGTTTTCCACAGACGATGGCTGCTATCGTAACGCGTTGAAAACTGTCTTTGCATCGATCAGCTCGCACTCTTTTACGTCGAAAGCCGGCGCCTCAATGATCCACAACGCATAGCTGATTTTCTTACGGGCAATCTCCGGACATTGGGCGGCCCTGTGTTTCAAATCCGAGACAAGCGCAGGAATATCGCCGGGATCGGCTGAAGCTTTCACCTCTCCGCACAGGAAGTGGTTCGGGTCCGAAAACGACCGGGCGATGATATCGATTTCCAGAGGGGAACCGTCGATTCCCTTTCCCCACCATGTGGAAGCGGGATGCCAATCGGTTTCCCGGATCGCTATTTTGGGCACGCTGGCGCGCGCGAGCTCTTCCCATACATGTCCTATGTAGGCGGGGAGCTTGCCGTCGATTCCCTTTGCTACCAGCTCCATGCGTCCGGCCTGGAGCAACGACGTATTGGGCTCCACGAAGGTAAACCAGAATTGGAGAAAGGGATCGGCAATCCGATAGAGCGATCTCTTGGTATCGCGATGGGAGGCATTGAAGGGAGTTTCCCGGTGGACCAGCCCCATATCGATCAGAAGCGCAAGAGGCCTGGTCAGAGAGGTGGCCGGCCGTCCGATACGGCCCGCGATCTCGGAGAGACGGCGGCAGCCCTGGCCGATCAAAGAGAGAATGGAGGCGGCTTGACGAATCTCGATGAGCTCATCGGTCAGAAGGCGGCGCGGCTCATGATGCAGCACGCCCATTGGATCGAGGACCAGTTGCGTAATTGCGCTCATCGCGGGATCGTTTTCAAGCGCAAGCTCCCAGTAGCGTGGTATTCCGCCCCAGAACGCCCAGGCCCGGATCCAATCGTGCGGCGATGCTTCGGACAGAATCGATGTGAGGTAAAACGGAGCCAGCGGCTGTATTTTCAGGATCTCGGCCGCCCTGCCGTAGAGGGGGGCGGAAGCGTCAAGCACAAGGCCATGCATCATCCGTTGCGAAGAGCCGCATACGGCAATATGGACAGGTTTTTCATGAGCCTTATCCATGATCTTCTGCATCACCGAGGGCAACTCCGGTGAGGCCGATACGAGAAATGGGAGCTCATCAATCACCAACACGCTTCCGGCGGGTGCGTCTGTGTACCACCTCTCCAGAAGATCAGGCCACTCGGGATACTCGACCCGTTCGAATCCGGGGATGAGTCGGCCGATCTCTTTTGCCAGGGCGCGGCGCTGTATGTTTGCATCCCGCTCGTCGGCTACATAGTATACGGCCGTCAAACTCGGCAACAATTCGAGCAGCAGACGTGATTTGCCGCATCGGCGCCTCCCGTAGAGACAGACGAAGGAAGAGGTGGCAGCGGAAAATGCGGCATCGAGCCTGGCTTTTTCGCTTTCCCGGTTGAGAAAGGGTAATTTCATCGATACGACACCCATTAGGTTATGCAATTACAACATTATGTTTCATTTGCATAATAATGTTTGTGATACCTGGTGTCAAACCAAATGAATGCCGTTTCCCATGTCCCCAAGGAATAGGGGACAACGGGAAAAGGGTTGATCGGGTCAGCGTTTCCAACTCCGGGTTGTTTCTGAAAAGATTTCAAATGATTGCAGAGCAATTTGTTCGCTTCCATTTATGAATGGAATGGATTAATATTGATACCTTGACAAATTTACGATCGAATCGTAAATTAGCCACATGGAACTCAGTTTGAAAAACAGGTTGCTCAAAGATTATCTCATCCGCGATGCTGGCTACTATCCGGTGATGACTCTCACCGGACCGCGGCAGTCCGGTAAGACCACCCTGGCTCGTGTCGCCTTCCCTTCCCACCAGTACGTCTCGCTTGAGCCGGTCGACCAGCGGCGCTTTGCCAAGGAAGATCCGCGCGGGTTTCTGTCCCAACTCAAAGGCGGGACAAACTCTGTCCGGCGACATGTTCGACAGCCTTCTCTGGTGGACCGACCTCACCGGGCAGGCTCCCGAAACCGCAACTCTGGTGTTCGGCGGCGACCAGGCGGCCACCCGCCGCGGGGTATCCGTGCGCCCCTGGTTCGGGATTCAATTCCCGATCTGAATCGCCGTCAAGCTCTACTGAAGTCATCAAATGAAAAATCGCCTTTACAGTGAACAAGGTTTGACCTGAAATCGGTAGGAGGGCAAGCCTTTTGGGTGGGAAGCGGTGTTGCTTTATAGTGCTGTCTGAGAACGCTTTCGGCTTGGGCCGGCTTTCCCGATCTTAACGCCTCATAGATTTCTCTATGCCCTTTGCATCCCCGTAGAGGCAAAGGTTCGGGCGTTGGAACCAAAGACTGCAACTTATTTTCGATCACTCTCAGGATTTCTTTGAGAAAGGGGTTACCGCAGGCATCATGGATCAATGCATGGAAGTCGGCATCATATCTTGCGTATCCTGCGGAATCTCCCCGCTCAGCCGCTTTCCAGATCGAATCCAGACAGTCGTCCATTTTTTTGAGGACCTTTTCATCCATCCTGCCGGCCGCAAGCCTGCCTGCAAAGCCCTCAAGGACCTCGCGAACCCGGCAGAGGTGAATCATCTCCGGCGGGCTCAACTCGGCCATGAATACACCCCGATTCGGAATGTTTTCCACCAGCCCATCCTGTTCGAGCCTCCGGACAGCCTCCCACACGGGGGTTCGACTGACACCGAGCTCTTTGGAAAGCTCCTCGACATTCAGCCTTTGTCCCGGAGTGAATCGCCGATGAGCGATCATCTCCTTCATCGCCCGGTAAACCAGGGTACTGTAAGTTTCTTTTTCTATCTTATTTTTCATCTTGGGCATTCAGCGACCGGTGTGTGTCAAGGAGGACATCGCCGAAACGGCACGGTCCACATCCTCCGCGGTGTTGAAGGGCCCCAGGCTGAAGCGGATGCCTCCCCTGGGCACCGTTTCCAGGGTTTCATGCACCAGAGGCGCGCAGTGAAGACCGGCGCGGACCGCGATATTGAAATCCGCATCCAGGATGGCACCGACATCCTCCGGATCGATTCCCTCGACCGTCACGGTCAAAAGTCCGACATGGTCGAATAGAGGTTCCGTGCAGTAAAGCTCGATGCCTCCGGCTTCGCGGAATCCGTTCCTCAAGATTTTAAGAAGGTTCATTTCCCGGCGGTAGATGGCTTCGATACCCTCCTCCAAGAGATGGTCCATGCCGGCGGAAAGACCGATGATCCCCATGAGATTCAGGGTCCCG
>QZKK01000199.1 GCA_003599475.1 Desulfobacteraceae bacterium | reverse complement strand
GGAAGCGATCCTTTCCGCAACGGATTGAACCGCATTCGCCATGTTTTCGATGACCTGCCGATTCGTGATGACGACGAAACGCCATCCCTGGAAATTGCCCCCATTGGGAGCCCACGTTGCCAATTCAATGGCCTTCTTCAGCAACTCATCCGGCACCTCCTGGTTTTTCCACCGAACCTCTCTTGGGGTTCCCACCCGATCGTTGATCGCCAGAATGACGCCTTTGCACTCGAGAAGAGAGGGCTGCCCCCCGCGATTCAGCCGGATCCGATAGCCGGTTTTCGTCTTTTCGATTCTTTCGACTTCGGTCTCCGCAAAGAGATGATCCGACACGTTTCGGGCCAGGATGGAGAGATCCTCCAGGATCTCCCGGGTATCGGAGTGGTCGCGATTGCACCTTGCCGGTTTCTCGATGAGACGGTAAGCGGGCTCCGAGGTATTGACCCGGGAGGAGCGGTTCGCATACATGGACCAGATGCCGCCTGCGGTATCCCGTTTTTCCAGGATGCAGAACGGGATGCCTGCCTCCATGAGCCGGTTGGCGGCATAGAGGCCGGTCACACCGGCGCCGATAACGGCCACATCGACCTTGGCCGGCATCGGCTTGGAGTTGTTGATTCGCAGTCCGCTTCGGTCGAAATGAAATCTTGCCGAGGCATATTCCTTCACGCGGTCAAGGACCGTCTCTGGGCACGCGCTTCGGACATGGATGATTTCCAGCCCCGGATCGTCGACTTCCGGCGCGGCGCTGTCTATCGAAAACAGCGCATACGGGTAGCAGGGCGATCGAAGCGCCTTCAACGCCGAAAGCAGTTCAGATACGCGCGCCCCCTTTTGCCTGGAGACGATGTAGACATACGGCAGGTCTGCATATCTTCGGATCTGTCTTGCAATCGTTTCGATCGATTCGGAATCGAGATCCGGCAGAAGGTCGCCCGGAAGGTCGAGATTGGAAAAATTCAAGACGCGTATTTTAGAGGTTCGATTTTTTATCGGATCCATGGGCAGTTCCTCTGCTGTTCTTATCTTCCGACTATGTGCTCTATAGATACGATCACGCATGGATGGGCCATTTAAAAACCACAGAGAGCAAGAAGATATGGAAATAACGCACTTCTCGTTCGCTCTGTGAACTCTGTGTCCTCATATGTTGAAATTGTTTACTCCACAATAATTTCGCATGCATGAAAAAGTAAAACCCTTCAGTTCCAAACCTGATCCGGTTCAGGGCAGATGCTTGCCTGCACGCCTGGCCCCCTCGACCAGGGAGGCCAGCTTCAACCAGGCCGCCTCGCCGGAAACGCTTGCTGCGGATGCGGTCGTGGCAAACCCGCAGTCGGTCGAGGCGATCACCCGGTCCGGGCCGAGGATGCCGGCAAAGTTCAGAATGCGCTGGGCGACCAGATCGGGGTGTTCCACGGTGTTTGAACGGGTATCGATGACCCCGGGCATCAGCACCTTGTCTTCGGGAAAGCGCAACTCCCGAAACACGGTCCATTCGTGTGCATGCCGCTGATTCGCGGATTCCAGGGACACGAACCGGGCGTTTACGGACATGATGGAGCCGAAAATCTTTTTCAAATCGATGTCGCGATGATGCGTACCGGGGTAGTTTCCCCAGCAGATATGCACCCGGCATCTCCCCGGATCGATCGAGGTAAGGGCATGATTCAATGCAGAAATATTCATATCGAGGATCGCAAGGAATTCGCTTTCCGACAGATGCTTGAATCGCGTATGCCGGCCCATGGCAAGATCCGGGCAGTCGATCTGGAGCTGAAAGCCGCAGCCGATGATCATTTCATATTCTTTCTTCAGTGCCGCAGCCAGCGCCTCGAGGTATGCCGGATAAGTCGGATAGTATCTGTTTTCCATGAAAAGGGCGACGGTCCCCGGGGAAGGGGAGGTGAAAAAAAGATCCGTGTTTGCCTCCGGATAGGATCCCCTGAGCCTCTCGTATACACCGGTCATCATTTCCAGTTCTACCCGGAGAGAAGCTTCTCCGGTGTAGGAGAGCGGTTCCGAACATGCCGGCAGATCGACCGGTGCTTTCGGATTCAGCGTAATCAATCCGTTCCTGCCGGTAAACCGCCTGGACAATTCGGGCAGTTCCTCCAGGTCCTGGGGAACCGGTGCACTTCCGGTGGCGCCGAAGCCGGAAATGCGGCTGACGGTCGAATGCACATAGTCTGTCCTCGGCAGCTCGCCGTTGTTGATCGTATCGATTCCGAGGGCAAGCTGTTTTCCCACGACCTCGGTCAAGTACTCCCTGAGATCATCGCCGGTGATCTCGAGGTTTCGAAGCATTTTCACCATCATTTCCGGAGGGCGGGGCAAAGAACCCACATGCGTTGTCGGCATGGCTTTCATCGAATCGACCTTTCTTCATACGCCGCCTCGATGCCGGCCCCGTTTGCGAGTGCGTACAGTTCATCCACAAACCGGTCCCGCAGGGGATGTTCGAAGAGGATATCCGGATCGATTTCGATCCTGAGTGCTTTCTCCAATTGTGAGATCATTTCCGCTCCGCTCATGGAGTCGAGCCCCTGGTCCGTCAACTCGACGTCCGGATCGATATCTCCGATGCGCGTCAACTGGAAAAAGAGCTCGCCGACCAGCCTGTCGATATCCTCCCTGGAAACCGCCCTTACGGCCGCGGCGTTTATCCTGACCGGTTCCGCGAAAGCCCTTCCGGTTTCATGCTCCTCGAGCCGGATGTACCGGCTGAGAGAAGAGGCCCTCTCCCGATCGAACGGGACTGCAAGCGGTACGATCTCTTTGCGAACCGCCGCTTCCGCCCCTTTGACGATGATATAGGCGTTGGTGCCGCCGAACCCGAAGCTGCCGACACCGATGAGGGAGAGAGGATCGATTCCGGTTTCTTCCACAACCACCCGGATCCGGTGGGATTTAAAGTCGATGTAGGGATTCGGCCGATGGAAGTGCAGATTGGGCGGGATGATCCCGTGGTTTAAGATCGAAACCGATTTGATCAGCCCGGCGATTCCGGCTGCGGATTCCAGATGCCCCATGTTCGATTTTACCGAACCGATGTAGCAGGGGTCTTTCCGGTTTCTGGCAACCGTATTCTGAATTGCCGCAATCTCGATGGGATCCCCGATTTTTGTCCCCGTTCCGTGGCATTCGACGTATGCGATCTCTTGCGGGCGAATCCCCGCATCCCGGCAGGCGGCGGTGATCAACTCCTCCTGGGCCTCCGGATGCGGTGCGGTGATCACCTGCGAGCGGCCCCCGTTTTGATTGACGGCGGAACCTGCGATCTCGGCGTAATATCGATCCGCCAGGGACTTGTTCACCAGAAGAAGCATTCCCCCGCCTTCCGCGCGCACATATCCGTCGGCGGCCTCGTCGAAGACCTTGCACCGGTTGTTCCGGGACAAAAACCCGGAGTTCCTCATACTTCCGGTAAATCTTTCGTCCAGCAGCATGTTGACGCCGCCTGCGACTGCGTAATCCACACGGCCGGCTTCGATATCTTTGACCGCATAATGAAGAGCCACCTGTGAGGAGGAGCAGGCGCTGTTCAAGACTAAGCTTGGCCCTCTCAAGTCATAGTGATGGCTGATTCTTGCCGCGATGAGGCTCGGATTGGTCCCGGTCGGGTAGTAGACCGAGGTTCGATCTCCGCGATACTCCTGGCTCCAGGCGCCGATATAGACCCCGACCCTGCTTCCGTCCAGTGCTTCCGGATCGATCCCGGCATCCTTCCAGAGCATTTCGACCAATTCCAGGGCAAGGATCTGCTGGGGATCCATCGTACGGGCTTCCGCCGGAGAGATATGGAAATACTCATGGTCGAACCGGGCAACCGAATCGTTCAGATACCCGGCCTCCGAGGCTCCTCTTCCGGGCTCCTCTCTCACCTGGTCCTCTCCGCTCGACAACATATCCCAGAATTGCGTCAGCGTTTGCACGGCAGACGGGAACCGGCAGCTCATCCCGGAAATCACGACCTCGTTTTTCCCAAGGCCGGGGCGGTGGATGCTGTTCTGCGATGCCGCCGTCTTTTCCCGGCCGAATCGTTCGATCAGCCGGTCGATCGATTTGTAGCGGTAGAAGTCCTGCGGTGCAAGCGACGGAAAATACGGCTGCAGGATGGCGGAAAGCTCTGCAAATTCCAGTGAGCCGAACCCCTGGTAGGCGAGGGGGGTGCTGAAATCGACCTGCGGCTTGAATGCGTCGATGGCTTCTTTCAACTTCTCGAGAAAAACGGAATCGTCTAGTTTATTTCTCTGGTGCATGATCCAGCCGATATCGTCTTCTCCGCGGAACATCGATGACGCATAGGTATAATTTTCGAAAACCCTGCAGCACTTTTCCAATACCGGGTGGAAGCCGATTTCAACGATATCCAGATGATTCTCCCCGTACCGTTTTTCGACGGCCTGGATCGCTCGAATAAAGTCGACCGGACTTACCAGCCACCGTCTCCAGTAATCGTCCTGCAGGCGGGTTTCAAAACAGGCCGTAATACCCGACACGAACCTCCCCTCATCGATTCGAGCCGCTTCGACGAGCGGGAGCTCATCGGAAAACCGCCGATAATCCGGATGGTGCCAGGGGTGGGGAAGCTTCATCCTTACGAAATCCGGATGTTTCCGCAAAAAATCGTCCATTTCGCCGTCATACCCGCTGAGCGTGACATGCCGGCCGTTTTCGGCTTCGAAATTGAAAGAGGAAAGATGAACCGGAAGGTCTGCAATCTGCGCATCGGACAGGCTGCCGTGGATCATTTTCCCGTTCAGCCGGGAAGCCGCCTCCCCGATCCGATGCGCCAGACGGAGCACTTCTTCCAGCGGATAAAAGCCGGCCTGGTGAGCGGCTGCCAATTCACCGGTGCTGTGGCCGATTACGACATCCGGACGATACCCCCATCGACGCCAGATGTCGGAGAGGCAAATTTGCGTTGCCACAGTCAGCAAGGGGCTGTATGGACAGCGGTTCCTTCCGGTTTCGCGATTCCAGACCTCTTCGAGATTCAAACCCAGCTTCGAAGCGAAAATATCTTCTATTTGGGACCAGAGCTTCGAATTTTTCAAAAGTCTGGACTGGCTTTCGCTGCTCTGCGTCCCTTCACCCGAATATATGAAAACCGTCTTTTTCATCCGGCCTGTCTCCCATTCATGTTCGACTTCATGATCCGATGCGATTGTTTCAATCGACCCAGGCGGCCCGTTCCATCTCCCGAATTTTATGGAATTCCGGCTCTCATTTTCTTGAAAAAACACAGCCGGAATCCGGTACGGGAATTACGGGGGCGGTTCTTGGTGAGGCGGGTATCTCCGGATAGTGAAAGCAGGAGATTTTCCTTTGTCATCGAGACCACATGTCCCCCCTTGCGGGCTGGAATGAGCACCTTCAGGAAAAAGGTTGCCGGGCGATTGCAGGTTTGCGTCATCGCCGCTCTTCATGCCGTTTTTGTGTACCTACGACGGATTGTAAAACAGCATCTCTCCATGTCAAGGCTCGATGCTCGATCTGCTCCACCCAATAGGCATCCAGACGATTGCAATTTCGTGGTAAAGAGACTAAGTTGACGAATATTGGGAATTTATCAGATATATTCTCGACAGTTTACGGGAAAACCAACTTGTGAACGAAGGAGGGACAATTCGATGAAGGAATCAATCAAGGAGACTTCCATGCAAAGACGGTCATTCCTGAAGAAGGCCGGTGCGGGCCTCGTCGCCGGCGCGGGCCTTGCCGCCGGCATGGGGGTTACGACCTCGCCGGTTCATGGCCAGGACACACTTCGCTGGCGCCTTGCCTCCAGCTTCCCCAAGTCGCTTGACGCGCTCTTGGGGCCTGCAGAAATCTTTGCCAAGCTGATGGGTGCGATGTCCGGCGGCAAGTTCACGATCACGGTCCACCCTGCGGGCGAGCTTGTCCCCGCCTTCGGCGTGGTCGATGCGGTTCAGAACGGCACCATCGAGTGCTGCCATACCGCGCCCTACTATTTCTTCGGCAAGGACGACACCTTCGCCATGGGCACGGCCATCCCCTTCGGCCTCAACTCGCGCCAGATGACGGCCTGGATGTACCAGGGGAACGGCTTGAAGCTGATGCGGGAGTTCTTGCAGAACTACAACATCATCAACTTCCCGATGGGCAACACCAACGCCCAGATGGGCGGCTGGTACCGCAAGGAAATCAAGTCTCTGGCAGACATGAAGGGCCTCAAGATGCGCACCGCCGGAATCGCCGGAAAGGTACAGGAGCGCCTCGGCGTCGTGACGCAGAGCATCCCCGCCGGTGAAATCTACCAGGCGCTGGAGAAAGGCACCATCGACGCCGTCGAGTTTGTCGGTCCCTATGACGACTACAAGCTGGGCTTCTACAAGGTGGCGCCCCACTATTACTATCCCGGCTGGTGGGAGGGCAGCGCGCAGACCGATCTCTACGTCAACATCAAATCCTACGAAGCGCTGTCGGCGGAATACAAGGCCATGATCGAGGCGGCGTCGGCGCATGCGCACGTTGTGATGCAGACTACGTATGACGCCAAAAACCCCGTCGCCCTGAAGCAACTGGTGGCCGCCGGCGCCAAGCTGCATCGCTTTCCGAAGGATGTCATGGAAGCGGCTTTCAAAGAAGCCAATGCGTTGTATGCCGAGCTTTCCGAGAAGAACCCCCGCTGGAAAAAGATTTACGAGGACTATACCAATTTCCGTGCAGACCAGAACATGTGGTTCCGGTTCGCGGAAGCCGGTTTCGACAACTTCATGCAGGCGCAGAAGCTATAAGCACCTCCATTCTTAAACAAAAACCCCGTGAGGCATGAGCCGAGCGGGGTTTTTGGTCCGTCCTACTCCTTCTTGGCATCCTCCTCGATCGCACGCCGGACCGCTTCCATCGGGTCTTCCTCCCGGGAGGCTCCTCTGGGTTGCGGCAGGGTGGGATCCTCCTGACTGTCATAGTATTGGGGTTCGGCCTCGAGCTCGATGCTCTCCAGGTTGACGGGCGGAGCCTTGTCGAGCCTGTCGGTGACGAGGTTCGGGAAGGCGAGCAACGCGGCCACCATCATGAACTGGAGGGTAATGAAGAGGACCGAGCCCTTGTAGATCTGCAACGTGGTCACCGCCGGGATGCGCTCGCTCGTGACCCTGTCGGTGTAATCGAATCTAGCCGCCACGCTTCTCAAGTAGAACAGGGCGAAGCCGAAGGGCGGGGTCAGGAACGAAGTCTGCAGGTTCATGGCGATGATCACGCCGAACCAGACCAGGTTGATCCCCATCTTGTCGGCCACAGGCACCAGCAGCGGGATGACGATGAAGGCGATCTCGAAGAAGTCGATAAAACAGCCGAGCACGAATACCAGGAGGTTCACCGCGATCAGAAAGCCGAGCTGCCCCCCCGGCAACTGTGCAAACAGGCGCTCCACCCAGAGGTGGCCGTCGGCGGCGTTGAAGGTGAAGCTGAATACGGTCGCCCCGATCAGGATGAACATGACAAAGCAGGAGAGCTTCGCCGTGTTCTCTAAGGCCTGTCTGAGCGGGTCGAAACCGAGCCGTCGGCGCGAGACGGCCATAATGAGGGCGCCCAGCGCTCCCATCGCGCCGCCTTCCGTCGGCGTTGCGATGCCGAGGAAAATCGTGCCCAGCACGAGAAAGATCAACACCAGAGGGGGGAGAAGCACGAAGACGACACGTTCGGACAGCTTCGACAGCAGGCCGATGCGCAGCCATCGATTGGCGAGTGCCAGCACCAGGGCAACGAGGGAGGCAGCCGTCATCGACAGGATGAGGATCTCGTCCATCGGCGCCTTGCCTTCGCGGCCCACCAGCGGGTTTACGATCCCGTCGTGGAGGGCGGACCAGGCGAAGCCGGCGGCGATTGCAATGGAAAGGATCGCCAGCAGGGACCAGTGCCCGCTGGCGCCGTTCGCCTCCTTGTAGATCAGCGCTTCCGGCGGCAGGGCGGGTACCCAGCTCGGCCGAAGGATGGTCAGGGCGACGATCGTCAGGGCGTACAGGCTGACCAGCATCAGGCCGGGAACGATTGCGCCGGCATACATGTCGCCCACGGAGCGGCCCAACTGGTCCGCCATGACGATCAGCACCAGGGAAGGCGGGATGGCCTGGGCCAGCGTTCCCGAGGCGGTGATGACCCCGGTGGCGATGCTCCGGTTGTAGCCGTAGCGCAGCATGATGGGAAGAGAGATCAGTCCCATCGAGATTACTGCCGCCGCCATTACGCCGGTGGTCGCCGCCAGCAGTGCGCCGACAAAAATCGTCGCCAGGGCGAGGCCGCCGCGAAGAGGGCCGAAAACCTGCCCGACGGTTTCCAGCAGGTCCTCGGCCATGCCGCTTTTCTCGAGAACGATCCCCATGAAGGTGAAGAAGGGAATAGCAAGCAGGGTTTCGTTCTGCATGATCCCGAAGATCCGGAGTGGAATGGCTTGGAACAGCGCCGGGGGGAACAACCCGGCTTCCATACCGATGAAGCCGAAGGTAAGGCCCGTGGCCGCCAGACAGAAGGCGACCGGAAATCCTGTGAGCAGGAAAAACAGCAAGCCGACAAACAGCAGGGGGACGAAGTTCTGAACGATGAATTCCATTTAACGCGTATCCTGCGGGTGATCGGCCGGCATCGCCGCCGGGGAGTCGTCGTTCGCATGGCCATGTGCGAGCGGATCGCGGATCAGGCCGCGCAGAAAGGCGATGCGCTTGATCAGTTCGGAGCCGCTTTGCACCAGCAGCAGGACCATGCCGACCGGCACCAGAAGATAGACCGGCCAGCGGATCAGCCCTCCGGCGTTCTGCGACATCTCGCCGCTCTGCCAGGCATTGACGAACAGCGGCCAGGAGAGCTGGATGAGCATCCCGCACAGTGGCGCCAGGAAGATGACGATGCCGAAAATGTCGATCAACGACCGCGTCCGTGCAGACAGGCGGCTCGATACGAAGTCGATGCGCACATGGACGTTCTTCAGGAAAGCATAGCCGGCGCCGAGCAGGAACACGCCTGCAAAGAGATACCACTGCACTTCGAGCAGCGCGTTGGAACTCATCTGAAATGCCTTTCGTGCGATGGCATTGCCGGCGCTGATGAGGACTGCAGCCAAGGTCAGCCATGTGATGACCCGGCCGACACGTTCGTTGATCGAGTCGACCAGGGCGGATAGTCTGAGCAGAAGTTTCATGTTGTTTAAAAATCGAAGCGGGATTCCGCAAGTCGTGAGGGTCGTTCTTTCATTTATTCACCTTTATTGTATCTATCAGCGACAACCGATTTTCCAATGCGATTCGCTCCCTCCTTTTAACTGCGTGGGTGACCAATGCCCAAGCAGCAGGTTCCGGTTTTTGTTAGAAGGCCATTAAAGACGCAGCAAAAAGTTCTCGCGGTCCTGCTCGTCAGAAAAAATCTCCCGTCCCTCGATGCCTCTTCCAACTACATGATGCAAGCCCCTGGGACATCGATTCTGTTTCCTCTTGGCAAATACATGCCCTATCATATCCAGGGATTCGATCCAATATGAATATTTGAAAATCATATCAATAAAGCTTTTGACACCTGTAACGTATCTGGTTACAATGTGGAGGAATGATCCAAAAATTCAAACATAAAGGACTTAAGCGGTTATTCGAATCCGGAATCTCAAGTGGTATCAATCCTCAGCATGTAATACGAATTAGAAAGATCCTCGCTCTCCTTGAAACGGCTGAAACCCTTGAAGATATGGATTTGCCCGGTCTGGGCTTGCATCCACTCAGAGGTGACCGTAAAGGAACTTGGGCGGTTAAAGTCAGTGGAAACTGGCGCATTACATTCAAGATTCAAAACGGCGACGCCTTTGATGTAAATTATGAAGATTATCATTAGGGAGGCAAGATGCATATGTACAACCCGCCACACCCTGGCGAAATCATAAGGGAATTTTGTATTGAGCCACTTAATATCAATGTAACGGAAGCAGCCAAAGCGCTTGGCGTTACGAGAAAAACGTTTTCATCACTATTAAATGGCCGGTCAGGCATTAGCCCTGAAATGGCACTAAGATTATCAAAAGTTTTTGGTCGGACTCCAGAAGGATGGCTCCGTCTGCAGCTTCAGTACGACCTGTGGAAAACGAAGCAATCTATTGATGTCGCAGATTTAAAACGAATAGGGGCCGCTTAGTGAAAACAAAATTCTTGCGCTCGTGTGAAACTTCAATATAGTGTTCAGCGTTCAGCGTTCAGTGTTCAGGAGTGTTCAGTTTCCAGTTCGATCAAATGCCGCAGAGCGGCCTCTATATCATCGCCAGCAGGAGATTGTTGGGGCACGAGATCGATCCAGTATCGGCAGTTTTTCGCACCTGTCTCTTGATCCGTCACCACGTCCTGCAGCTTTCCCCCATTTGCCTCGATGAGTCGAATCGACGGAATGTTTTCGGAACTTGGCGTGATTAGCGCACGCTTCTCCCCCAATGCGCTCAGTTCCGTCAATGCAAGTCGAAGCATTTGCTTCCCATAACCTCTTCCACGCTGATCACTCCTCACATAGTACCCAATGTGTCCTCCTTTCAGCCGAAGCCTGTCGTTCAAATAGTGCCGGAGTCTCACGATACCAATGGCCTCGCCATGGGCATTCAGCGCCCAGAATACTGTTTGCGGGACAAAACCGTGAGGCACCTTGCTCGGATCCGGCATGTTGCAGCACTGCAGGAGATATTCCTGGAGCGTGGCTTTGCCTGTTTGAACGGGTGTTCCAATAAATCCATTCTCGCCATCGCCCAAGTCAGCAATGAGTTCCGCAAATCCCTTCGGTTGGGTTGGTGAAGCTGCCTCCAGTCGTACCCTTTTATTTGTCATAACGAATATTAGGTTCAATCCAATTATTGAACATCGTTGTTCTGGATTTTTAAAAAATATCAATGGGATTTAAGAAAATGACGCCTTTAAAAACACTTCCGAATGAACGCACTTAAAATTCCCCCACAATCCTTATCTATTGACCTCCCTGCCTATATCCTCGATGGCATCAATGACCATTCCGGTTCCTACTGCAATTAACAGGATATCCTTGGCCACGCGCACGAATCGGTGTCTCGATGGTGGAGGCCCTAATTGCACAAGGACGCTTGGGGGAAGATCATGGAAGATTACTTGCTTCGGAAGGGGTTGTCCTATCTTCCATTTTTTCGCCTGGCCGGGGGGCATGCAGCCGTTGCCCTTCTTGGCAAGACCCGGCGGGCACCGGCCATCTCGAAATTTCCCGGCGTAGTATTCGTGGATGAACATCTGGCTTTTTTCGGTGAAATATCCGCCCTCCTTCGGGCTATATCCGCTTCTATGGTCAGGTGCCTTTTCATCGTGGCCTTTTCCTTTGTGCTGTTTGTCCATGTCTTTCTTTTTAAGCTTTTCATTTTTTTTAATGCCGGTCTCAGATGGTTTTCCCGCGAATGCCGGGCCGACGACAAGAATTCCGGTAAATACAAGAGCCAATGTAAGGCTTAACGCTAAAATAAAGCGTCGCATGACTTCCTCCTTTTCCTTGTTTTTCAGATGACCTTAGTGGATCATCAGAAACGCAAACCGATCCATTTTCTGGTCGTAGTTCGAGAGTACATTGATCTTGAAGCCGGCCTGGCGCACTGTGGTGTAAACATCAACTGCCATTGCCTCAGGGGCCGGACGAGCCATACGGGGCTGCTCGCAGGTTTTGCGGCTGCCGGTGCAATCTTTGCAAAAACAACACGAGTCCATAAACAGTTGAAAAGCGCGTTCGAAACCCGCAATGAATACCGCACGTTCCAGTTTAACCAGCTTGGCATTGATTTTTGCAGACCAGGCGTGGCGGTCTTCCGGTTTGTCCATCAGGCCCTCGAAGTGCAGAATGACGGCATCACTGTATTCATTGAAAAATTCCTTGCACTCGGCCACCGAAGGTGTTTCGGGCGGGCAGGCGCCGCTTCTGCCGTATTCTCCGCAGCCGAACCTGCACTTCATTCGCACCCACTGGGACACGACAATCTTTTTCGGTTCAACCCACTTGAAGTCGTTATAACCGTTTGACTTGATAATTTCTTCAACCTGCTTGCGCTGCTCGGCACTCAATGCCATGGGGTGTTCTCCTTTTCTTATCGGTCCATCTAAATCCTGTCGTTACCGGTCACATAGATACTTCGATTGGCAGTTTCCCGCCCGGCTGCGGGCCGGCGATTATGAGATGTTGCCTTCTGGATTAAACCTCTGAACCTTTGAACCTCTGAACGCTTGCCGTCAGACCGATACCTTGATGACCGCTTTCTTTACAAAACCTGAACTGTTCAGGATTAACCCGGGTGCGTGGATATCATCCGGATACAGTATGCAAACCATATTAGGTTTCAGGTGAATCGGTGTGAAAAAATCGGATGTGAAAAACTGAACATCATTTTTTGCATCATATTCGCCCTGAGGCCGGCAATCCTTCAGAGAACTGCTTCTGATGGTCTCAAATCCTTCAAACAGATATTGCAGGTCGATATATTTCCGGTGCCCTTCGAATCTTGCCTGATCCATGGACCTTGTTGTGTATATCTGATTGAGGGAAAAGAGCCTGTCGCCATCCAGGGGAATCTTTTGAGAATCTCCATGCTTTAATTTGGAAAAAGAATCGGAGGTGAGATTCCTCAAATAATTCAGACCTTCCAGGATCGAGTGATTGAACTGTACGTTTTTTTCGATTTCATCGATGTATCCGAATATGGACATGATCACACCTTCTTCTGGACATATTTTATGTGCACGGCCAAAGATCCCAAGAGAAAATGGGCTGATTTAAAAGGAGATCGATCATTCCCAATATATGCAACCATTTGTATTGTCAAGAAATATTGTGTGAAATTGATCGGAAGGAACCGTTCACTGCTTCAGCGTTAAGAGGTTCAATGGTTCAACCTTCAGAGGTTCAGAACTGCGCTCGAATCAACCCGCCTTTAAACCTTTTACCGCTGAACCGGTGAACGGTTACGATACCTTAGTGCTTCGACGCGCAATTATTGTGACGTATTATCAGGCACTGGGTAGATATAATTGCTTGCTCGGCACTAAGTCCTGAGCAAGTAAATTCGTCA
>QZKK01000209.1 GCA_003599475.1 Desulfobacteraceae bacterium | reverse complement strand
GTCATTCCGGCGAAAGCCGGAATCCAGTGTTTTCAATAGTTTATGGACTCCGGCTTTCGCCGGAGTGACGTATTTTGGGACTTTTTACGAGTTCATCAATTTTCACACCTTGTAAATCGTCAACGTCAAAAAGAGAACCGGTATAGAGCACTAGATCTCGGTGGATCGATCCAGCGCACGGTTCAACTCTTCTTCCGGCAGAACCTTTTTTTCAAGGGCGACCTCGCGAACCGTTTTCCCGGATTCGAAGGCGCTCTTTGCGATTTCAGCAGCCCGATCGTAGCCGATCAGCGGAACAAGCCCTGTCACCATGGCCAGGCTCCGTTCGACGTTTCCCTCGCATGTTCTGCGGTTTGCCTGGATGCCTTTTACGCATTTATCGGACAGGATCCTTGCGGCATTTCCCAGAAGCCGGATCGATTGAAGCAGATTGTATGCGATTACAGGCAGCATCACGTTGAGCTCGAAGATGCCGCCCTGCCCTCCCAGCGTGATGGCCGTATCGTTGCCGATGATCTGGGCGGCAGCCTGAATGACGGATTCGGGAATCACCGGGTTGACTTTTCCCGGCATGATGGAGGAGCCGGGCTGAAGAGACGGGATGGAAATCTCCCCGATCCCGCACCTCGGCCCCGAAGAGAGCCACCGGATATCGTTTGCGATCTTGAAAAGGCTGACGGCAACCGTCTTCAACGCCCCGCTGACTTCAACGGAGGCGTCCTGCGCGGCCTGGGCTTCGAAATGATTCTCCGCCTCCTTGAAATCGATCTTTGTCAGAGCCGAGACCATCGCGATCACCCGGGAGGCAAATTCCGGGTGTGCATTGAGGCCGCTTCCGACCGCAGTGCCCCCCAGGGCAAGTTCTGAGAGCCTGGGTCCGGTTGCCGCAATCCGCTCGATCCCGAGCGCGATCTGCCGGGCATATCCGGAAAATTCCTGCCCGAGCCGCATGGGTACGGCATCCTGGAGGTGGGTCCGGCCGATCTTTTTGACATCCATCAATTCCGCGGCCTTCTCCGAGAGCGCTTCCCTGAGCCCCTCCAGAGGTGGAATCAGCTCCTCCTTTATCGCACAGAAGGCTGCGATGTGAATCGCGGATGGGATCATATCGTTGCTCGACTGCCCCATGTTCACATGATCGTTGGGATGGACCGGGGATTTTCCAGCCTTTTTCCCGGTAAGGATTTCGTTTGCGCGGGTCGCAAGGACTTCGTTCATGTTCATATTGGTGGAAGTTCCGGATCCTGTCTGGAACACATCGACCACGAACTGATCGTCCCACCGGCCGTCGATGACCTCTTCGGCAGCAGACAGGATCGCCTCGGCGGTATCCGGCCGGAGAAGCCCGAGGTCGCGGTTGACCTGAGCCGCGCATTTCTTGATAAGCGCCAGGGAACGGATCATCGAGGAGGGGAACCGCAGGCCGCTCACCGGAAAATTCTCCACCGCCCGCTGCGTCTGCGCCCCGTAGTAGACATTTTCCGGGACAAGAACGGTCCCCATCGAATCTTTCTCTTCTCTGAAATTCATAAGGCCACCTTCTGTCGATCATGGAATTGTCAGTCTATCGTTTTCCGTTTCATATTCTCGGTTCAATGTCAACAGGCTTGAGAAGATCGTTTTTAAACCCGCAACCTCATTGACACCTACCGGCATTTTATCTATCATTTTACTGCATATCGATTTGGAATTGTTTCGCCACTCAGGCACTCGGAAAAGAAAGGCTAGCCAATCTTGATGAAGGTCAAGGATTCGTATTCCTTCTCATGTCGAATTTCTCGATGGCTGGCGGTTGGGTCGACCTCGGAGAGAATCTATGGATTTTAACGGGTTCCTCAACGCCGACTACGTCGATCGTCAGTACCGGCTTTGGAAAAAAGATCGCAGTGCGGTTCCCAAGGACTGGCAGTTTTTCTTTCAGGGATTCGAACTGGCCGGGGCCGAAGCCCGTCCGGATGGCGCCGGCCGGAATCTGGCCCGATTACAGTCGCGGGCCGAAGCACTGATCTACCGGTACAGGGACATCGGACATCTTCTCTCCTGCCTGGATCCCTTGACGGCCTGCCCCACGGATCATCCTCTTCTGACCCCATCGGCGGTGGGTCTTTCGGAAAAGGATCTGGACGAAACGGTATATGTGGATGAACCGTTTCTCTCCGGGAAGGTCTCCATCCGGGAAATCGTCCGAAACTTGAGGGAAACCTACTGCCGATCGATCGGCATCGAATACATGCATCTTCAGGACCCCTCCGAGCGTCGCTGGCTCCAGGATCGGATGGAACCGGATCGGAATCGCCCCCTTTTCGACAAGTCCTCTAAAATCCGGATTCTCGAAAAGCTTTTTCAGGCGAATCTTTTCGAGCAGTTTCTTCACAAGAAGTATGTTGGACAGACACGCTTCTCGCTCGAGGGAGCCGAAACCATCATCGCCATGCTCGATTCCCTCGTGCAGGAAGCCGACAAACAGGGCGTGCGGGAGATCATACTCGGCATGGCGCACCGCGGCCGGCTCAATGTGCAGGCCAATATCCTCAAGAGGCCGCATGAGGAGATCTATAACGAGTTTGAGTACTGCTACGATCCGGATGCGCTGGTCGGCTCAGGAGACGTAAAATACCACGGCGGCTATTTCAACGATCTGAAAGCCGAATCGGGTCGGCCGCTCCGGATCTTTCTTGTCAACAATCCCAGCCACCTGGAGGTCGTCAATCCCGTCGTACTCGGTTTTTCGAGGGCCCGCCAGGATCTTTCCGGAAAAGAGGCAGCCGGCATCATCCTGCCGCTTCTGCTCCACGGGGATGCCGCGTTTGCCGGCCAGGGGGTCACGGCGGAATCGCTCAACCTGTCTCAGCTCAAGGGATACAGGGCCGGTGGAACGGTGCACATCGTGATCAACAACCAGATCGGATACACGACTGTTCCTGAGGACGCCCGATCGACCCGATACGCCACCGATGTCGCCAAGATGCTGATGGTCCCCATCTTTCATGTCCACGGCGAGGACCCGGAAGCCGCCCTGCACGCGACACGATTGGCATTCGAATACCGGATGGCGTTTCGAAAGGATGTGGTCATCGATGTGGTCTGTTATCGGCGATACGGGCACAACGAGGGGGATGAACCTTATTTTACCCAGCCGGAAATGTATCGGAGGATCCGCGATCGAAAACCGATCAGCCGGATGTATGCCGACAGGCTGATCGAGACGAAGGTAATCGACAGCCGGGCCGTCGAACCGATCGAAGGGAAAATCATCGAATCGATGGAGCATGCGTATGAATCGGTTCACGACAAGGCCTGCTCTTTTCCCGAGCTTCGTTTTTACGAGAACTGGGAAGGGCTCTACGGCCCGTTCACCCGTGATTCCGTCGATACCCGGGTGGATGGAAAACGGCTGAAAGACTTTGCTCTGAGATTGAATACGGCCCCCGAGGCGTTTACCCTCTATCCGAAGCTGGCTCGTATCCTGCAGGCGCGGAAGGAGAGCATCGAAAAAGGGAGCGGGATCGATTGGGGCAATGCGGAAGCGCTGTCGTTTGCCTCTCTCCTGACCGAAGGCGTTCCGATCCGCCTCAGCGGTCAGGATGTCAGCCGGGGTACCTTCAGCCAGCGCCATGCCGTGATCGTCGACGCAGAAAATGGAAATCGATATATTCCATTAAATGCCCTTGCTGAAAATCAGGCGCGGCTTTCGGTCTATGACAGCATGTTGTCGGAGGCGGGCGTTCTCGGCTTCGAGTACGGGTATTCTCTGGCGCAGCCCCGGGGGCTTGTTCTCTGGGAGGCTCAATACGGGGATTTTGTCAACAACGCCCAACCGATCATCGATCTTTTCATCGTAAGCGGCGAGGCCAAATGGCAGCGCCCAAGCGGCCTCGTCCTCCTGTTGCCGCACGGCAGCGAAGGCCTGGGGCCCGAGCACAGCAGTGCGCGCCCCGAACGCTTTCTTCAACTCTGTGCAGACGATAACATCCAGGTCTGCAACCCCACCACCCCGGCCCAGTACTTTCATCTCCTCCGCCGGCAGGCCGGAAGCCGTTTCCGGAAGCCTCTTGTGGTATTGACGCCCAAGATCCTTCTCCGGCACCCCATGGCGGTCTCTGAACTCGGCGATTTCACATCCGGGGGGTTCAAAGAGATCCTGGAGGAGCCGGCGGGCTCGAAATCAACGCCGCAAAGACTTCTTCTCTGCAGCGGCAAAATCTATTATGAGCTTCTGAAGCGCCGCAACCAGTTGAAAGCGGAAGATATCGCTATCGTTCGAATCGAACAGCTCTACCCCATTGCCCGGCCGCAATTGGATCCGCTGAAGGACCGGTACCGGGATTCGGTTCAATGGGCATGGGTTCAGGAAGAGCCCGAGAACATGGGCGCATGGCGCTTCATAAAACCGATTCTAGAAGGAATCGGCGGCCGCCGGGTCGAATATATCGGAAGAGCCGCGGCTTCCAGCCCGGCAGCCGGATACCCCCACATATCCAAGAAACAACAGGCTGAAATCATCGAAAAAGCCATCGGGCCTACACCTAAGGAATGAGGTGTCAGGTGTCAGGTTTCGGGTTCCAACATACAACGTGAGATCGAGGTTTAGTTTCTTTTTAATCAAATGCCGCAAGCGGCACGGCCGGGCTGAACGCTGAACTCTGAACCCTGAACGCTCCATAAAGAGGAGATCCTATGGCCATCGAAATCAAAGTCCCGAGCGTCGGAGAATCGGTAACCGAAGCCGTGCTCGCCCAATGGTTCAAAAAAGACGGCGACCGGGTCCAGAAAGACGAGCCGATCTTTCTCATCGAAACCGACAAGATCACTCTGGAAGTGGCCGCCCAAGAGAATGGAATTATTCACATCTCAGTCGCCGAAGGGGAGACCGTCGCTGTCGGGGCGGTGGTCGGAACCATTGAAGAAGCCGCCCCCGAAGAGGTGACCCGGAGACGCGGGGATGCGGAGACGCGCAGAGAAGGAGAGAAGGAAAGAAGGAAAGAGGGAGAGAAGGAGAGACGCGGGGACGCGGGGACGCGGCGAGAGGAAGAGCCAACGCCGGAACCGGAGAAAAAAGAGCCTCCGGCTGTGGAAAAACCGAAAATCACGCCGACGCCTCCGCCTTCACCCTCGAAAGTTGAAGAACAGACGCTTTCTCCTTCTGTAAGACGCCTGGTGGCCGAAAGGAGCTTGGATCCGATCCGAATTCCTGGCACCGGCCCGGATGGAAGAATCACCAAGGGGGATGTCATTTTGCACCTGGAAGCGGAGGCGGCGGAGGGACTCAGGGACGCGGAGACGCGCAGACGCGGAGATGCGGAGAGAGGGCGAGAAGGCGGGAAGGAAGAGAAGACCGAGGCGGAGATGACCGAGCGGAAGCCGATGACTCCGATCCGTCGCCGGATCGCCGCAAGACTCCTGGAAGCCAAACAGAACACGGCCATGCTGACGACCTTCAACGAAATCGACATGAGCCGGATTCAGGCTTTCCGTGCAGAACACCGGGAGTCCTTCAAGACCCGGTACGGCGTCTCTCTCGGGATCATGTCGTTTTTCATCAAAGCCTCGGTTGCGGCCCTCAGGGAGTTTCCTGAAGTCAACGCATTCATCGAAAAAGAAGATATCGTCTACCATCGATACTATCATATCGGGGTGGCAGTCGGTGCGGAACGGGGTCTGGTGGTTCCGGTGATCCGTCATGCGGACCGCCTCGGTTTTTCGGACCTTGAAAAAGCGATCGTCGATTTCGTGAAAAAGATCCGTGAAAACCGCCTTGACCTGGCGGACCTCGAAGGCGGAACATTTACGATTACAAACGGGGGCGTTTTCGGTTCTCTTCTGAGCACCCCGATCTTGAACATGCCGCAGAGCGGCATTCTGGGAATGCATAAAATCGAAGACCGTCCGGTGGCGGTCCAGGGGGAAGTGAGGATTCGCCCCATGATGTATGTCGCCTTCAGCTACGATCACCGGATCATCGACGGCAGGGAGGCCGTCTCCTTCCTGAAGCGGATCAAGGAGTGCATCGAAACCCCCGAACGGATGATGGTGGAGATTTAGAAATGGCATCGAAGGAAAAATACGATCTGATTATTGTCGGTGCGGGTCCCGGAGGGTACGTGGCTGCGGTCAGGGCCGCCCAGCTCGGCCTCAAGGTCGCCTGCATCGAAAAGGAAAAGCGGCTCGGCGGGGTCTGCCTGAATGTGGGCTGCATACCGAGCAAAGCCCTGCTCGACTCCAGTGAGTACTTCAGCCTCGCACAGGGTCGCCTTTCCGAACACGGGATTCAAACGGGAAAAATCCGCATCGATCTGGCAAAGATGATGGAGAGAAAAGAGCGGGTGGTCGAAGAACTGACCGAAAATGTCCGTAAGCTTCTGGAGAGAAACAAAGTCGCCGTCATACACGGCGCAGCCCGCCTGGCCGGCGAGGACAGGGTCGAGGTCTCCGGTGACGGAAACCGAGAGGAAGTCCTTTCGGCAAAAGCGATCCTTCTGGCGACCGGAAGCAGATCGGTGAGCGTGCCCGGCCTCGAATTCGACGGCAGCCGGATCATAAGCTCAACCGAGGCGCTTCGCTTCGATTCGGTACCGAAACACCTGGGGATCGTCGGCGCCGGATATATCGGACTGGAACTCGGTTCGGTCTGGTCGAGGCTCGGATCCAAGGTAACGGTAATCGAGATGCTGCCGAGAATCGCTGCCGGCATGGACGGACAAGCGGCAAGAAGGCTGCAGCACTTGTTGGCCCGTCAAGGGATCCAATTCCGGCTGGACACCCGGGTTGCCCGGGCCGAAGCGACCTCTACGGGGGTAAAAGTCGATCTGATATCCAAAGATAAGACCGAGACTCTGAAATGTGACCGTCTCCTGGTTGCCGTCGGGCGTAAACCGCTGACCGAGAATCTGGGAATCGATATGGTCGGAGTCGAAACCGCCGGCGGCTCCGGATTCCTCCGGGTCGATGCATCGTATCGAACCAATGTTCCTTCCATCTATGCCATCGGGGACCTTATCCCCGGACCGATGCTCGCCCACAAGGCTTCTGCCGAGGGGATTGCGGCTGTCGAAACTATCGCAGGCCGGCCGGGCGAGGTCAACTACGATGCCATTCCCGCCGTTGTCTATACCTGGCCGGAAGTGGCGAGCGTCGGGATGACGGAAGAGCAGGTCAAAGAACGCGGCATTCCATACTTCGCGGGTTCCTTCCCCTTTTCCGGAGCCGGGAGAGCCCGGTGCCTGGGAGAGACCGAGGGCTTTGTAAAAATCCTCTGCCATTCGAAGACCGACCGCGTGCTGGGCGTTCATATCGTGGGAGCACGTGCAGCGGATATGATCGCAGAATGCGTGCTGGCGATCGAACTCGGCGCCGGTTCGGAAGATATCGCCCGGACGATTCACGGGCACCCGACATTTGCCGAGGCTCTGCAGGAAGCCGCAATGGCCGTGCGGAGTTCTTCCCCGAAGGGCAAAGAGCAAGGGGCAGGGGCATAGAAAATTCCAAATTCCAAGCTCCAAATTCCAAACAATAAGACAAAATATTCAACTGAAGAAATATTCAAACAAAATTCAGCGGATCGACCACTCACCCGTCGTATTTTTGGTTTGCGATAGACCACTTAACAGTTGCTTGAATATTGATTATTGATTATTGAATATTGTTTGGAATTTGATGCTTGGAATTTGTGATTTGTGATTTATCCGATCCGGAGGATTTTATCATGATCAGGGTCAATGAGAATTATCTGAAGCTTCGTGCATCCTACCTGTTTTCAGAAATCGGCAAACGGGTCGTAGACTTTCAGGCGGTCCATCCGAATCGTGAGATCATCAAGCTCGGCATCGGAGATGTGACGCTGCCGCTGCCGGAGGCATGCATCCGGGCTTTTCACAAGGCGGTCGATGAGATGGGATCGGAGGCGACCTTTCGAGGCTACGGCCCGGAACAGGGGTATGCGTTTCTCCGCGAGAAGATCGCAGCGGAAGATTTTCAGGCCCGGGGAGCCTCCATCAGCCCCGATGAAATCTTTATCAGCGACGGCGCCAAATGCGACTCCGGCAACATTCAGGAGATATTCGCCCTCGATCTCAAGGTGGCCCTTCCGGATCCCGTCTATCCGGTTTATTTAGATACCAATGTCATGGCCGGTCGAACCGGCATCTACCGGGATGGCCGGTATGAAAAAATCGTCTATTTGGAGAGCACCAGGGAAAACGGATTTATCCCCGAACTGCCGGAAGAGCCGGTGGACCTGATCTACCTCTGTTTTCCGAACAATCCAACCGGCGCCACGATCGGCAGAGACAGGCTCAAGTCATGGGTCGATTTCGCACATGAGAAAAAGGCTCTGATCCTTTACGACGCCGCGTACGAAATTTTCATTCGCGATGGGTCCATTCCTCATTCTATCTTTGAGATCGACGGCGCCCGGGAAGTCGCTATCGAACTGAGAAGTTTTTCCAAAACCGCGGGGTTTACCGGAACCCGCTGCGCGTATACGGTCGTTCCGAAGACCTGCCGTGCATTCGACAGCCGCGGTGCCGAACGTTTCCTGCACCCGCTCTGGAGCCGCCGCCATTCGACCAAGTTCAACGGTGTTTCCTACCCCGTCCAGCGCGCCGCCGAAGCCGTCTACACCGAAGAGGGGAAAAAGCAGACCCGTGAACACGTCGACTACTATCTAAGAAACGCGAACCTGATTCGAAAAGAGATGATCGCTTTGGGATACGAATGCGTCGGAGGAGAGAATTCACCCTATATCTGGGTGGACGGGCGGCAGGACTCCTGGAGCTTTTTCGATCTGCTGATGGAAAAGGCCGGGGTCGTCTGCACACCCGGAGCCGGCTTCGGAAAATGCGGGGAAGGCTACATCCGAATCAGCGCCTTCAACAGCTACGAAAACGTTCAGAAAGCCATGAGCCGCATAAGGGAAGCGTTGTGACGGTTTCACGTTCAACATTCGACTTTAAAAGGTTTGAGTGAATCTGATACGCTACAATAAATTATGCATGCATGTACTAAGCCATCGAGTTTCGGAATGAAACAGCGCACGAATGATACGAATGATCATGTCATAACAGATGCACATTGGCACCGGCGGGCAGTTCGAATGCCCAACATCCAATGAAAACGAGCGCCGATATCGAACGGGTCAACGGTACGGCTGGCGGCGGAACGAACCGAATGATCGGCAGATGCCATGCACGACGATGAATTTTATGCGCTCTTAGACCGGCTCGGGTTCTCGCGGGAAGGGTACCGGAAGGTACGGAAAGGGGTAAAGAAGCGGATCCGACGCCACATGCTGCAGATCGGCTGTTCCAACCTCGTCGACTATCTGGAAAGGCTGCAGGCGGACCCGGTCCTGATGGACCAACTCAACCAAAGAATGACGGTTTCAATCAGCCGTTTTTTTCGGGACCGCCGGTTGTGGACGGCCCTGGAGAAAGAGATCTTCCCCGAACGGACCCGGATGAATCCGGAAGAAATCCGGGTCTGGTCGGCCGGCTGCGCCTGCGGGGAAGAAGTCTACAGCATCAAAATCGTCTGGGAAAGGCTTCGGCGAAGGCAAAAAAATCTTCCTGCATTTGCCGTTACCGCCACCGACTCGAACCCTGTCTTTCTTCAGAAGGCGCAAGCCGGCGTCTATACGCGCAGCAGCCTGAACGAAGTCGATCCTGAGGACCTTGAATCGTTTTTCAAGCCGGTTCCCGGGAACCGCTTCGAGGTCTTACCGGTCCTGAAAGACGGAATCGTGTGGGACCGGAAGGATCACCTCCTGGATCCTCCGGAAACCTCTTTTCAATTGATCTTCCTCAGAAACAATGTCTTGACCTACCTCGAGGATTCCCTGAAGCGGAAAGCGTTTGAAAATGTCATGGAGGGCCTTGCCCCCTGCGGTATCCTCATCATCGGCTCCCATGAAGAGCTTCCGGGGGTAAGAGCCGATCTTGTCCCGGTCGAGCCGTTTTCCTATGTGTTCAGATGAATGGTTGAGAAGTCAATCGGTTGAGTCGTTGAGTAGGAAAGACACAACCAGATGGTTGAGAAGTCAATCGGTTGAATCGTTGAGCGGGGGAAGACGAGTAAAGAACTCAAGAACCATTTAACCATTCGACCGATCGACCACTCACCCGGATTATCGCCAATGGATGCGCTGGTTTTCAAAATCGATCCTGTAATCGAGATCTTTTAAAAAATTCATGCCGAGCAGTCCCTCGTAATGAAGCTTCCCTTCGGGAGACAAAACCAGCACATCCATTTCCGACTTTGCGTTGGGGCCTACTTGAACAGAGGTCATCTTGACGACGGTTACCGGCACCTTTTTCCCGCCTGCCACCTTCACCGCGCCCTTTCGATACGATCGGAGATGCAATCGATCGGCGATCTCTTTGTGGATCACCGTCAACTCGGCTCCGGTGTCCAGCACCAGCATCGCGGTTGTCTCCCGAAGGCCGTATTTCAACTTTACGGGCACCAGAACATGGTTTCCATTGATGGAAACCTTCGTCATCCCTTCTTTGGATCCGGAACCCCCCTCCTCTTCTTTCATCGACTGCGGTTCTTTTTTTTCTATCCTTTGCTCGGCTTCTTCGGCCTCCCGCCGCTCCTCTTCGAGGCGTGCGGACTTTTCGGCCTCCGTAAGATGATCGTATCTTTCCCTGTATCTTTTGAGATCGTCCCTGTACTCCGGCGGGATCCTGCCGATATCGTCCACGTAATGGATCTTTCCATCCTTATCCACGTAACGGTAAAATTCGGATCGGACCGGTATCGGCATCATCAGGAAACCTGCAGACAGGACGATCAGAGCGGTTGCGATCGCGGACCGAAGCCGTTTCACCATCGAACCATCGCGCTTCCCCATGTCAGGCCCCCTCCGAAAACCGGAAGACAGATCAGATCCCCGGATTGGATGCTTCCGTCCCGAACCGCTTCGTCCAGAGAGATGGCGCATGAAGCAGAAGAGATGTTGCCGTATTTGTGGAGTGTCAGATAAAATTTCTCCATGGGAATGTCGAGGGATTTGGACAGGTATTGAAACATCCGGATGTTGGCCTGATGGGGAATAAACCAGTCGATATCCTGAACATCGATGCGGTTGGATGCCGCCGCTTCTTCGATAGATTCGCCGAAGCGCCGGACGGCCACCTTGAAGCTGAAATTGGCGGCAACCATATCGAGGTAGTGCTCCCCCCTGTCGACGCTCTCATGGGAGATGGGTGTCGTTTTGGAGCCTCCGCCCGGAAGCAAAAGATCCCTCCCCCCGGCGCCATCCGTATGAACAGAAGTAGAAAGCAGTTCATGCCCGGAATCCCCCATGTCTATGATTACCGCGCCGGCTCCATCCCCCCATAAGATACAGGTGCTTCGATTCTTCCAGTTCAATGTGCGCGACATGATTTCGGAAGCGACGACAAGCACGCGCTTTCTGACTCCTGTTCTCAGATATTGTTCGGCCACGTTCAAGGCGAAGATGAATCCGGAACAGGCTGCTGTGACATCGAATGTCAAGGCTTGGGGAGCGTCCAGTTTGGCCTGCAGCCAGTTTGCGGCGGAGGGGCAGCAGGTATCGGGCGTGATTGTGGCCACAATGATCAGGTCGATTTCCTCGATCCCGACTCCGGCCATTTCGAGCGCCTTGAGACAGGCTCCGTACGCCAGGTCCGAAGCGGTCACGCCGGGATCTGCAATCCGCCTCTCCCGGATGCCGGTTCGTTGAACGATCCATTCATCGCTGGTATCCAGGCCCATTTTCTCGAGATCGATATTGGTCAAGACTCTGGGGGGCAAGAAAGATCCTGTACCCAATATCCTGATCCTGCTCATTTCGCCGCTGCGCTCCACAGCCATTGAGATCCCCCCGTTCGATGGGACCGGCACCCGATACGGCAATCGTACCTAAAATAAACGAAAACCGTCAAGAGAATTATGGTCGCGAAAGTGTTCAGCGTTCAGTGTTCAGCCCGGTTCTGGTCGGACGGTCCCGTTCACGAACGCCTGAACGCTGAACGGGGAACGCCCTTAACGATTTTCACTTGACACATCGGGGTCTTTCCATAAAAATGAAGCGGTTGCCGGTTCATTTGCGGCCCGGGACGGGAAGGCGGTGGACTCTGCAGTGACAGGAGTTGAAAATGAAAATCATGGTTGGTTATGATGGTTCGGATGCGGCGAAGAAGGCGTTGGAGTTGGCCCAGAATCACGCCAGGGCGTTCAAGGCGACGATTTTTGTGGTAACCGCCGTGACTCAGACGCCCGAGCTCGATCTCGAAGTCATCGAGAAAGCCGAGCGCTTTTTGAGAGATGCCGAGTCCGCCTGCCGGGAAAAGAAGATCGCTTGCGAGAAGCATCTATTGATAAACGAACTGGAGCCCGGGGAGAGTCTTGTCAGTTTTTCCGACACAAAAAAGATGGATGAAATCGTCCTCGGAATCCGGAAAACATCCAAAGTGGGAAAGCTTCTGTTCGGGTCCACCGCTCAATACGTGATCCTTGAATCGAAATGCCCGGTTGCGACCGTCAAATAGGATGTCAGGATGGATCCTGCCCAGAAACAAATTCTTGCATTTTCGGTGTAATATATGGATAAAAGAACCTTTCAAGGTGTATTCCCCTATCTCGTATCCCCTCTAGACACCGCCGGAAATGTCGACCGGCAGGTCATGCATCGACTGGTCGATCATCTGATTCAAGCCGGAATCCACGGGTTGACCCCCCTGGGGAGTACGGGAGAGTTTGCCTATCTGACCTGGACTCAGCGTGTTCAAGTGGTGGAAACGGTGCTGGATGCCAACAACGGTCGGGTTCCGGTGGTTGCCGGCGTGGCTGCCACCGCGACCGGCGAAGCCGTCAGGCAGGCCGAGACCTTCGAGAAAATGGGCGTAGACGGAATCCTTGCGATCATTGAGGCCTATTTCCCGATATCGGAATCCGGAATTTCAGACTACTTCGCCTCCGTTGCAAAGGCCGTCTCGTGCCCTGTTGTGCTCTATACCAATCCGAATTTTCAAAGAAGCGACCTGACCCTGCCTGTCATCGAAAAGTTGTCGGAAATCGAAAACATCCGATATCTGAAAGATGCTTCCACCAACACCGGGAGGCTGCTTTCGATCATGAACCGGTTGGGCGACAGGCTCAAAATATTCAGTGCATCCGCTCACATTCCCGTTTGTGTCATGCTCATCGGCGGTG
>QZKK01000088.1 GCA_003599475.1 Desulfobacteraceae bacterium | reverse complement strand
AAAGAAACGCTTCCTTATAGAGTTTGCTTACGGTCCAGCGATTCCATCTGCCGTTTCCGGAAGCGTGGGGAATGCCCTGGGTTTCCAGATGCTCGGCAATCTTTTCGTAGCTGCACCCGTTTTCTCTCATGCCGGCGATGATTTTGAGTGCCGGTTCGGACGATGCGTCGCAAGTTTCGGTCTCTTCGGAGGCCAGCTCCGGCATCGGCTCGCTTTCATCCTGTGCCGGTTCGAGTACCGGTTCGCCCTCTCTTTCTGCTTCCGGTGCCGCCGCAGACGCAACCTGTTCGACATCAGGCGCCGGCTCCTCCACAACAGGGGATATCGTCTCTTCGATCGGAGAGATTTCGGGTTGTTCGGTTTCCGGACCTTTTCCGAGAAAATGCCTCACACAGGCCGCAATCTGCTGCATGGCCTGGGCATGGGCCTCCTGGGCCTGAGCGATACGATCCTGCGAATCTGCAAGGCGCTGCTGGAAGCCGATGATTTCCCGCAGGGAGTCCTTTACAGCAGTGATCCCCTCGGTCATGGCGGTTTCGGCGTCGGGCCTTTTTCCCCGCTGCTGCTGCATGCCGTTTCTTCGGTACATTCCAGGCTGTTTATTGTCATAGGAATTCTGGTTGCGGTTGAAGCGACGGTCGTTTCCTCCCAAATTTCCTGGATAATACGTTTTCATAGTTCTCCTTTAGCGTAGTTATTCGGTGTTTTTGGCAAACCGTGTAGCGGTACATCCGATATCAGCCGATTCTGCCGCACCTTGAGTTAAAAAAAATACGGGGCGATCTGGTCTATCTGTCTGGTCTATCTGGCCTGGTCTATCAGATTGATTAATTTGCAAGAGATCGGAAGAAACGTCCTTTTTGCAGCAGGTGGATTTGGAACTCCCTGGTGCAATTTGGTGCAGAGACGTTCATACGCATTCAATCAAGGGAAGCACTAATATAATAAGTTTAATACCGATGTCAAGCCCAATCCGGCAGGATTTCCAATTTAGAATCTCGAAGGTCTGCCCGATCCGGCCGCAGTGAAAAATCCTCTTAAACGCGGAGTACTTTTTTCAGATACCGGGCGGTATGGGAGCCGTTCGAACGGGCGACGACTTCCAGAGGGTTCCCGCAGACAACCACCCGCCCCCCGGAATCGCCGCCTTCCGGGCCGAGATCGATGATATAGTCCGCAGCCCGGATGATCTGCAGGTTGTGCTCGATCACCACCACGGTGTTCCCGGCGTCCACAAGGACCTGAAGTACGTTGACAAGCTTTTGAACGTCGGACAGGTGCAGCCCGGTGGTCGGTTCGTCCAGTACATAGAGGGTGTGCCCTCCGGACGGCTTGGCAAGTTCTTTTGCAAGCTTCACGCGCTGGGCCTCCCCCCCGGAAAGCGTGGGGCTGGGCTGCCCCAGTTGCAGATAGTCGAGACCGATGTCGCAAAAGAAGCGGACCGCACGCCGGACGGCAGGTACAGCCGAAAAAAAAGCCTCGGCTTCCCGAAAAGTCATCGAAAGCACATCCGCCATGGTTTTCCCTTTGTAGCGAACGGCAAGCGTTTCCTGATTGAACCGGGAGCCGTTGCAGACTTCACAGTGGACGTAGACATCGGGCAGGAAGCTCATCTCGACCTTCAGGCTTCCGTGACCCTTGCATGCCTCGCATCGGCCCTCCTTCACGTTGAAGGAAAAGCGTCCGGGATCGTAGCCGCGGGCCCTGGCTTCGGGGACTTGAGAAAAGAGCTTCCGGACGTCGGAAAGAAATCCCACATACGAAGCCGGCACGGACCGCGGGGTCCGGCCGATCGGGGTGTGGTCCACTTCGAGCACCCGATCGATGAAATTCCATCCTTCGAGGCTACGGTAGGGTCCGTCCGGCGCTCCATTTCTTGAGAGTCTGTTTCTCACCCCTTTATAGAGGGTCTCTTTGACGAGGGTCGACTTTCCGGATCCGGAAACCCCCGTGACGCAAATCAGGGTGCCGATCGGAAAATCGACATCGATTCCTTTCAGATTGTTGGCAGATGCGCCGCCGATGGCGATCCTTTTTTGTTCCCGATAGGGCCTCATCCGTGAAGTCAATTTCCGGGAATGCCGCCCGTTGAAGAACGCCCCTGTGACCGAGGACGCATTCTTTTTGAGATCTTTCAGGCTGCCGGCCGCCACCACCTGCCCCCCGTCTCTTCCCGCTCCGGGGCCCAGATCGATGAGGGTGTCTGCGGCCCGGATCGTCTCCTCGTCGTGTTCCACCACCAGCACCGAATTTCCCCGGCTCCGCAGCGTTTTGAGGGCGTCCAGCAGGCGTCCGTTGTCTCTCGGGTGCAGCCCGATGGTCGGTTCATCCAGGATGTAGCAGATGCCGGTCAGATTCGAACCGAGCTGGGCGGCGAGCCGTACACGCTGGGCTTCCCCTCCGGAAAGCGTATCGCCGCTTCTTCCCAACGAAAGATAGGAGAGCCCGAGTTGGTCCAGCAGATCGAGCCGGGTGAGAATTTCGGCAAGAATCGGGTCGGAAATCGGCTTTTCTTCGGGTGCGAACGTCAAGCCCTGCGCGATCTTGTGGAAACCTCCGGCCGGAAGTTTCACCAGGTCCCAGATCGAATATCCTCCGATTTTGACGGACAGGGCTTCCGGCTTGAGACGGCTCCCGCCACAGGATTTGCAGGGGATTGAATCTTCCTCCTGCGGGGCCAGCGGGACCTCCCCCAGTCCGTTGCAGACCGGGCAGGCCCCATAGGGGCTGTTGAAGGAGAACAGCCGCGGGTCCATCGTTTCCAGGGCGATTCCGCAGGCAGGACAGATCCCCTTCAGGCTGAAGAGCTCTTCCCTCCCTCTTCGGGCAATGATCAGACTCCCCCTGCCTTCCCGAAGACCGCGAGCGACAAGATCCTCGAGGTTATCCACGGGAATCCGCCCGACCACTAGTTCGATGGTGTGCTCGTGATAGCGGCTGAGAGCCATCCCCTTCTCGATGGGAACGGTTTTGCCGTCTATCCGGGCTTTGCGGTAGCCGTCCCGATGCGCACGGTCGAGGAGATCCTTATGGAAACCTTTTCGGGCGAAGACTTTCGGTGCCAGAACCGATGCGGGTTCCCTGTCGAAGAGGCTCCGGATCCGTTCGACAATGGCCGCAGGGGTATGGACGGTGAGCTTCCGGCCGCATCCGCGGCAATGCGGACGTCCGATTTTGCTGAAGAGGAGCCTGAGGAAATGGTAGATTTCCGTAAGGGTCGCTACGGTCGACCGGCGGCTGGTATGGCTGATCCTCTGCTCGATGGCAACCGTGGGGGGGAGCCCCGTGACAAGGTCGACTTCCGGTCTTTCGAGGATCTTTACGTACTGCCGCACATAGGGAGCCAGGCTCTCGAGATATCTGCGCTGTCCCTCCGAAAAGAGGATGTCGAATGCCAGGGTCGATTTTCCTGAACCGGATACCCCGGTCAACACCACCATCTGGTTGCGCGGAATGGTCAGGTTCAGGTCTTTCAGATTGTGTTCCCGGGCGCCGACGATGGTGATGAGATTCGAACCGGTCTTCTTACCCTTCCCGCCGGAAAGCTGGGATTGCGCCTTCTGCATGAATCCCCGGCCCTCCAGGTGAGGCTTCAGAAAGCGGCCGGTTGGAGACTCCGGGAGTGCGGCAACGGCCTCCGGAGGTCCGGTTGCCACCACGCGCCCTCCGCCTTCCCCCCCTTCGGGCCCAAGTTCGACGATCCAATCCGCGTTCTTGATGACATCCATGTTGTGCTCGATCACCAGGACGGTATTTCCTTCATCCACCAGGCGTTTGAGCGCATCGAGCAGCTTCCCGATGTCGTAGAAGTGGAGACCGGTGGTCGGTTCATCGAAGATGAAGAGCCGGTGTGAGGAATCCCCCCGCCTCAGATACCTGGAGAGCTTGAGCCGTTGCGCTTCTCCGCATGAAAATGTACTGATCGGCTGCCCCATCCGGATATATCCCAATCCCACTTCGGTCAACGGGGACAGCGCATTCCGGATTTTGGGTCGATCGGCGAAAAACAGGAGGGCGTCGTCTACGGTCATCGTAAGGAGGTCGTGGATGTTCAAGCCCTTGTAACGGATATCGAGAATTTTTTTCTTGAAGCGTTTTCCGCTGCAGTCCGGACAGGTGATGTATACATCGGATAGAAACTGCATCTCCACTTTTTCGAATCCATCCCCGCGGCAGGTCGCGCAGCGTCCGCCGTCCACGTTGAAGGAAAAGAAACCGGCCGCGACCCCCATCTTTCTTGCATCTTCGGTATCTGCCAGCAGATGACGGATCGGATCCATGGCTTTGGTGTAGGTCATCAGGTTTGCGCGGGGGGTTCTGCCGATCGGCCGCTGATCGACCAGAACGACATCGGTCAGATGATCCAGTCCCCGGATCGACCGGTATTTCCCCGGGCGCCCCTGTGGATCCGATCCTGCCCGCTTGAAGGCTTTGTACAGGATTTCCTCGGCCAGGGTCGATTTTCCGGATCCTGAAACCCCGACCAGACAGATGAACAACCCCAGCGGAAAGCTCAGATCGATGTCCTTCAGGTTGTTTTCCGCAGCACCCTCGATCGTCAATTGATATCCGGTCTCGGGGCTCCTTCTGGATTCCGGCATGGGGATTTTCCGCTTGCCGGTGAGGTATTGGCCCGTCAGGGACCCGTTTACATCGCCTGTAGGCCCGAAGTACATCACTTCGCCGCCCCGCTCTCCGGCAAACGGGCCGAGATCGAGCAGGAAATCGCTCTGCCGGATGATCTCCGGATCGTGTTCGACGATCACCAGGGTATTCTGCCGGTCCCGGAGGTCCTTGAGGATCCGAATCAGCCGATGGTTGTCGCTGGGGTGCAATCCGATGCTCGGTTCGTCCAGTACATACAAGGTATTGACAAGGGATGCCCCCAGTGCCGAGGCAAGGGAGACGCGCTGGACTTCGCCGCCTGAAAGCGTTCTGGACTGCCGGTCCAAGGTAAGGTACCCCAGTCCGACATCCCGGAGGTACCGAAGACGTCCGATGACTTCATCGACGAGGAGCCGGCTCGCCTCGTCGACTGCGGGAACCGGTATCTTTTCGAAAAAGGCCAGTGCGGACAGGACGTTTTCGGAATAGATCCGAGCGATATTCAGGCCGTTCAGCCGGTAGAGCAGCGTATCCGGTTTGAACCGGGTGCCGCCGCAGGTCCGGCAGACGGTGTAGCTCCGGTATCGGGATAGAAAGACCCGCACGTGCATCTTGTATGTCTTTGTCTCCAGCCACTGGAAAAATCCCCGGATTCCGTAGAAATCGGAGTTGCCTTCGATGAGAATGCGCTGCTGCCCGGGTGAAAGATTTCGGAAGGGGACATCGGTGCGGATTTTCTCCCTCCGGCAGAAACGGATCAGATCCTTCATTTCGTGTCGATGGCTCTCCGAATTCCCCCAGGGTTTGATGGCCCCCCCGTCGATGGAAAGGGAGAGATCCGGGAGGATCAAATCGAGGTCGATATCGATGGTTCGGCCGAAGCCTCTGCAGGTTTCGCAGGCGCCGATGGGGCTGTTGAATGAAAAAAGGTTTGGAGACGGAGCGCTATAATCTATGTTGCATGCCGCACAATGGAGCCTGCTGCTGAAGGCCTCGTGCCCATCGGGTGGAAGCCACACATCCACAACACCTCCGCCCGATCGCATCGCCTGCTCCAGCGAATCCATGATCCGGCTTCTATTGGAAGGCTGAAACGCCACCCGGTCCGCGACGACATGAAGCGGCTCCGCGCGGCTGCAGGTCCATTCCTCGATAAAACGAATTCCGTTTGAAAAGAAGCGGTCGTATCCGGCTGAAAGAAGAGCTTTTCTCACGGCATCGGATCCGCCTGCGCCATCCGGTGGAACGGAGAAGGGAAAGGTAATGATCATTTCGGCGCCGGCCCGATGGTGTCGGATCCTTTCCCATATGAGCTCGGGGGTTTCCACCTCGACCGGTTTTCCGCATGTCCGGCAATGAAGCTGCCCCATGCGGGCGAAGAGAAGCTTGATGAAATCCGTAACCTCGGTCATGGTCCCGACGGTGGAACGGGAAGTCCGGACGGGATCTTTCCGGTCGATGGCAATGGCGGGGGGAATCCCTTCGATGCCGTCCACCTGCGGGCGGTCCATTCGATCCATGAACTGCCGGGCATACGGCGAAAAGGTTTCGATATAACGCCGCTGTCCCTCGGCATACAGGGTATCGAAGGCCAGTGAGGACTTGCCGGAGCCGCTCACGCCGGTGACAACCGTTATTTTGTTCTGAGGGATTTCGAGCTGGAGATTTTTCAGATTGTTCTGGCGTGCCCCTCTGACGCGTATCACCGGATCCTGCATCCTGTCACTCCGTATAGGAAAAAAAAAGCAGGACACACGCTCTTGTCCTGCCTTCTGAATTCAATCGTTTTAGAACTCGAAAAATGCCCGCGTGCCGATTGCCTTGCCGCCGATATGGAAAACCCATTTTAAAATGAGCTGCGGCAACCGAATCGCATTCTATTCATGAAAAAAGAGGTTGTCAACGGACCACCACGGAACATCCGGACCGTACCCGATCAGTCCTGCTTTCCGGTCACACCGGGGACCCGGACCATGAGTACCGGTGCCGACGCGGCTCTCAGGATTCGATCCGCGACACTCCCCCGAACCCAACGGCTCACCCCTGAACGGCCGTGGGTCGCCATCAAGATGAGATCGACTCCGTTTTTTTCGGCGTAATCGGCCAGTTTGTCCGCCGGCCGGCCGGACAGGACTTCGATGAGGAGCTTCGTGTCTTCCGGATGGAACCGGCCGACGACCTTTTTGAGGTATTCTTCCGCAGTCGTTCTCCGGCTCGCCTCCTGTTTTTCGAGCTCTTCGATATTGATGGCATACTCCCCGGCGACCGCAGGGGTGATCGTTTCCAGGACCCATACGAAAACAATGGTCTGGATCCGGCAATGGGAGATGAATGTCTCGACGTGAGGGAGAACGCACTCGGCCAGCTCCGAACCGTCCAACGGGACCATGATTTTCTTGTACATCATTCCTCCTTTGGGGACGCTGTCCCTCTATGGTTTGGTGGGATATCAAGCCGCCTTGCGGGCGGGCTGACGGTTGCCAAGGAACGGCCTGAAATTCACGAGGGCTCGGAGAGTGAGCCGCTTTCAGAAGCTGCTGAACCGAAGAACCCGAAATCGGTCTGCCCGGATAAAACAGACAAAACCGGAAACAAGGAGTGTCGCTTGGAATCGATGCGTCCAGTAAACGGAATCCCCTGCCGGTTCCAGGCGGTCATACGGCCAAAACCGTCGATCCTCCTGTATGCGATCGAAATGAAGAGGATGAAACGATTATACGACATTCCTGAAGGAATAGACAATTGAAAATCGATGCCGGAACGTGACAGTCCTGCAGTTGCGACTTACTATTTGAAGAGATCAAACTGGAATCGATAAACCTTTGTAACTGAAACGTAAGGGGAATCATGGACTTTAGAATCGCCTGGCTGGAATCGATTTCCGATGTAGATCGTACGGCATGGGATGAATTGGCAACGCCGCTGGCGACTCCTTTTTTGGAATGGGACTGGCTTCATCAGTTGGAAGCGTCCGGAAGTATCTCTCCCAAGACCGGGTGGGTGCCACGGCACATGACGGTCTGGTCGGGAAACCGATTGGTGGCAGCCGCCCCCCTGTATATCAAACACCATAGCTCCGGGGAATTCGTCTTCGATTACGCCTGGGCGGATCTGGCCAATCGAATCGGTGCGGGTTACTACCCGAAACTGGTCGGCATGAGCCCCTTTACACCGGTTCCGGCCTATCGGTTTTTGATCGCTCCTTCCGAAAATTCCGCTCGCCTCGAAGAAACCATTCTGGATGAAATCCACCGGTTCTGCAGACGGCGGCGAATCTCCGGCTGCAGTTTTCTCTATATCGATCCGCAATGGCGGAAGCGGATGGCTCATTTCGGGTTCAGCACCTGGATGCATCAGAGTTATCAATGGGAAAATCACGGATATCGAAATTTTGAAGAATACCTTTCCACATTCAATGCCAACCAGCGGCATAATATACGGCGGGAAAGAAAGAAAATCGAAGAGATGGGGCTTCGCATCCATGCATACAGCCACGATGCCATTCCGAAAGATTTCCTGCCGCTGGTATATCGATTTTACGAGCGGACAAACGATAAATTCGGGCACTGGGGGTGCAAATTCCTGTCTCCTGCCTTCTTCGACGGGATCTATCGACAGTTCAGGCATCGATTGCTGCTGGTGGGGGCCTTCAGGGAAAACGGGGAAAAATTGCCGGTAGGGATGGCCCTTTTGCTTCACAAGGGAGATCAGCTTTTCGGCCGCTATTGGGGAAGTTCCTTCGACATCCGGATGCTCCATTTCAATGCCTGCTACTATGCACCGATCGAGTGGGCGATCGAAAACGGCATCCGCCGGTTCGATCCGGGAATCGGCTCAAATCACAAGACGCGCCGGGGATTTGTCGCCGTTCCGAACTATAGCCTGCACCGTTTCTATGATTTGCGCATGCAGCATATCCTGGAGACCCATATCGAGGAGATCAACCAGGCGGAATGGGAATATATCCGGGAATTGAATGATGCGATCCCTCATGCAAAAGCGGCCGACCGGGTTGCCGGTCAGACTTCTCTATGATGGCCGGAAACGGCTGTGGAAGAGGCAAACTTGAATGATGTACGGGTTCGGGGTTCCGGGCTCCTTGTCAATCCTTCTGATCCACCCGATATCGGATGCATGCAATCAGATTCTCAAGCTCCTCCTGCCTTAAAACCTGCAAATAGCTCAGATCGAAATCAGTCTTCAATATTTCCTTGATCTTTTCAATCAGCTTTTCCTTTTTCATACCCGGCTCCACACATCTCTAAAGATTAGGCGCGTCGATAACCCGTAATTGATCGCAACATATGCTTCTAACAGATATCCATAGGATAGGTCAATCGTTTTAAGGGAGAAAGTTTGATTCAGAAACACTTGCTTTACTGAAGGAAATTAATGATTATAGATACGATGGCGACGAAAGCGGGCATGATGATCGATCCGGAATGTACTTTGAGCGGGCATTCGATCTTCAACATGCAATTCAATCTTCAATTCTCAGGGAGGTCACGATGTATTCGAAAACGGTGATGGACCATTTCCGGAACCCCAGAAACGTAGGCATCATCGAAGAGGCAGACGGCGTCGGGGAGGTTGGGAATCCGCTCTGCGGCGATATGATGACGATCTATCTCAAGGTGAAAGACGATCGTATCGATGACATCAAGTTTCAGACGTTCGGCTGCGGGTCCGCCATTGCCGTCTCGAGTATGATCACCGAGCTCGCCAGAGGAAAGGCGCTCGAAGAAGCAAAACAGTTGACCAACAAGGATGTTGCCGAGGCCCTGGACGGGCTTCCCAAGAATAAGCTCCACTGCTCCAACCTGGGTGCCGACGCCCTTCAGGCAGCCATCAAAAATTACGAGGATCGAAAAGCCGGAAAAGCGGAGGCGGAGCCCATACGAAAAGAAGCCCACGAGCATTCGCAGGGAGATGGCTGCTATTGTCCCTATTGCGACGCCGAAATCGAAGAAGGGGTCGAGTTTTGCGAAAGCTGCAAAACCACCATCCAGATCAAGGATTCCGTTCCAGGCAACCGTCCGCGCAAACGGTAGAATTGTTTCGCTCCCCTTATTCGGGGCTGCAGCGTCCGCCGGATAGCCTTGGATTACCGGAGGGAAGACAAGAGAGAGGATTGACGCATGACGATCACCTATTTGGACCACATGTCCGCAAACCCGCTTCTGCCCGAAGTGAAAAAAGCGATGATCGAAGCCATCAACAGAGATTTCGGCAATCCATCCAGCCAACACAGGCTCGGCGAGGAAGCGGCCGAGGCTCTGGAAAGTGCAAGAGAATCGGTGGCCTCTCTCGTCCGTTGCACGAATCCCAGAGAGATCGTTTTTACATCGTGCGGAACGGAATCGATCAACCATGCCATAAAAGGCGCCGCACTGGCACATGCGGAAAAGGGGAAACACATCGTCACCTCAAACATCGAGCACAACGCGGTGATCCGGAGTTTGCGACGCCTTCACTCGATGGGATATACCGTCACTTCCATATCGGTGGATGAATCCGGCCGCGTAAACCCCCGGGATGTTGCCGAAGCGATCCGGGACGACACCATTCTGGTTTCCATCATGCACAGCAACAACGAAGTCGGAACGATTCAACCCATCGAAGAGATTTCAAAAATCACGAAAAACAAGAAGGTGCTCCTGCACACCGATGCGGTCGATTCCATCGGGTGGGTGCCGGTGGATGTTCAGCGGTTGGGAGTCGATCTGCTCAGTTTCGCATCCAACCCATTCTATGGTCCAACCGGTGTCGCCGCTCTCTACATTCGACGGGGGACCCGGATCTTCCCGCTGCTGGACGGCGGCATCCAGGAAAATAATCGGCGGGCCGGCGCGGAAAACCTGATCGGCATCGTCGGAATGGGCGTTGCGGCAAAGCTTGCCGAAGAACAGATCGCGGATCGGGCGGCCCATGCCCGCCGTCTCCGGGAAATGCTGCTTCGGGAATTGCCGGGTTATATCGACGAATATTTCATAAACGGCAACCCCGAGCATTTTCTGCCGAACCTGGTTTCCATCTCCATCAAGTATATCGAGGGGGAAAGTGTCGTTCTGATGCTCGATGACGACGGGATCGCCGTATCCACACGCTCCGCGTGTGCAACGGGATCCCTTAGAACCTCGCATGTCCTGCAGTCCATCGGACGGGATTATGCAGACGCCCAGGGGACGCTGATCGTTTCTTTCGGAATCGAAAACACGGAAGAGGATGTCGCTCATTTTTTGCGCTCTCTGAAAGGAGTGGTTTCTACCCTCAGAAACATCTCTCCCCTGTATAAAAAAGGAAACAGCTAAGCCATCCGGAAACCGAGCCCAGAGAAAGAACATGAAGCTGGATGTTCTCGCAAAAACCGAGAGTTCGATCGGGGAATCGAATAAAGAATGCTGATCTTCGATTTTGACGGCGTTCTGGTGGATTCCATCGATGAAATTGCGATCACTGCCTACAATGCTGCAACCGATCAGATGGTCTTCAGCCTCGATGCCATACCCGAACACGCCTGGAAGCTCTTTCGGAAAAACCGGTTTCATGTCCAATCCATCGGCGATACCCTCCCCCTGATGCGGTGGTTTCTCAAAGAAGGCCGACCCGATCCCCATCGGGTTCTTTCCCCCGGAGAATACCAGCGGATCCTCGAACAGGAAAATACACCGTTGAGCGATCGGGTGGGTCTATTTTTCCTTACCCGGAAGATCTTTATCGAAAAGAACGAAGAGGGCTGGATTTCCTTGAACGCGCCTTTTCAGCCCATTTGGGACGAATTGAAAAGGTTTTCAGGTGAAATCGTTCTGCTTACAAACAAAAACAAAGAGGCCACCATTCGATTGTGCCGCCGCTTCGGGCTTCGATTGCAGGAACCCGACGTCTATTCCGGAGACAGGGGAAGGAGCAAGATCGAAAACCTGAACCGGATTCATCGACGGTTCGATCGTGCTCCATACGAGTTCGTGGACGATTCGCTTAAAAACCTGCGCGAGCTCGACATCCACTTCAATCGCGATCGTTTCCCTCAAAATCATTCCGGTCGGCCGTTTCTAAAACCGATACTTGCCGGTTGGGGCTATGTGGGACCGGAGGATGAAAAAGGCGCTCGGGCGCTTCGATACCCGGTTTTCACCCAGGAGGATCTCATCGAACTGCTTCACCGCCGCAGGATTTGAGCGCTGCCGGATCTCTCTCCGAATCGACTCCTCCCTCTGTAAAGTCAGTCAGGTCATATCTTCATTTTTTCTTGCAAAATTCAAGTGCGATCTTATATTAGTTTATCTTTCGAATTCGGCAGAAATTTTGATATTTCCTGATCCGCATACATTTGGATTTTCTGCTCTGAGCTCAGGACTGGAGGAAGGAGAAAAAGATGCCGATAAAGAACAAAAAAGCACGATGCAAGTGCCCGAAGTGCGGCGTTGTCCACAAGCTGAACCTCGAGTGGACCGGCAGCGGAACCTGCAGGAAGTACTGCAGCAACTGTAAAAACAGCCTTTCCGTAGTGGATGAGGCCGAGGGCCACCGGGTGATGGTCGAGACTGCATAAGCGGGAGGCCCACCGATGCACGTTCGGCATCGGATTTATCCGCTGCGGTTTTCCGCAGCGGATAAGGACCTTCGTAACCGTTCACCGGTTCAGCGTTAAAAGGTTTAAAGGTTGGTTGATTTCAATGCTTTAAGATTCTAGTAAGGACTTTTGGGGTTGAAAACCTGTAAACCAGCGCAGTTCTTAACCTCTGAACCTTGAACCCCTGAACGCTTACGATAAATCGAGATTTCTCAGGGTTTCGGGCAGAGGCCTTCCGGTCTCGGGGTCCCATCCCATCCGGGAGTAGTAGTTTTTTACCATCAAATCCCACTTTTTCATGATGTCCACCCCCTTGTTCGGGCCGTCTACCGGTGACGAGCCGTATCGGGCCGACGGCCGCTCCTTTTCGATATCCAATCCATGAGCGAGGTTAAACATCCGGAGCAGGTTGACGATGCGCCGGCCCACGGTAAACGCTCCTTCGAGGGTCAGGTTCCATCCGGTAGCGGCGTTGACGCAGGGAATCAGCACTTTTGGAGAGCATCCGACGAACCGGCAGATGCCCAGGCAATCGTAAAACAGCCCGATTCCGTTATGTCTGGCATTGAAGGTGGATACCTGTTCGTGGGAAAAGTGATCGCTGGGGGGTTCCATATCGACCAGTTCCGGCTGTATCGGGCCGCAAATCGCCTCTATGGTGCTGGTGTTTGTCATGCAGGTGTCGAAGAGCTCAAACCATCTGCCCCGATGGTCATGGCCCCTGGGGGCTGAGCCTTTCCGTGCATAGACGGCCCAGTCGGATGCCTTGCCGCCGGTTTTCCTAGAAGCCCTCATGACCCCTTCCGCGAGAAGATTGCCCAGATACCCCTCTCTTCCGGCGATCCTGTTCACCAACGTTTTGACGGCCTCCACATTCCCCCAGGTCAGGTTAAGCCCCTCTGTTTCCTTCATCCCCCAATTAAGCAGTTGAG
>QZKK01000130.1 GCA_003599475.1 Desulfobacteraceae bacterium | reverse complement strand
CCTCATCGACATGGATCCCGCATAAATACCCGCTTTCTCCATGCCGCTTCCATAGGCGTCAATGAGACTTCGGATGTGTGCGGGGTACAGGTGGATATTGCAGGCGATCTCGGAAGCCCCGAGCCACAGCACGGCCTTCGAAGGATCCAGTTCGCTTTCTTCGACCGCATCGGCAAACTCCTGGGCGATGAGGTGGATCGGGATACATTGTCCGGTATTGTACCGGAGGCTTTTCTGTACGGCCGTTGCGCTCCCCTGGAGCAGCCGGGCGTCGATTCCATCTCGTCGAAGCGCAGAAACGATCAGCCTCAACGCGGATTCGTCCCAGTTGGGAATAAAGAGGGTCTTCCCGGACAGGGAGGTTTCTCTATATCCGATCGCGATCCTTTTCGCCGGAGTCGCCGGAGCGGGTGTTTCCTGCATCGGGAAGCCCGGCCGGGCTTCCCGATGCAGGCGGTGATTTCTGAAGGATCGAACCGCGGCTTCGATTCGCGTTTCATACCCCACCCTCGAATCATGTTCGTCCAACTGGAGCACCAGATAGGGTTTGTCATGGGCTTCCATCAGCTTCCTGAAGTATTCCATGACAAACGAATCCGGTGAGCACTTGAAAGATGTGAGAAGCACCGGGTATACCCCTTCGGTCCGGGCCGCCGCCGCGGCCGCGCCCAAGATTTTTGCGGCATAATTCCAGTGCATCCCGCTCAACAGGGAGGCGACGGATCGAACGTCTTTTTGCCCGCAGGAGAGCATATCCTGAAAAAAGGTTTTTACCCCGAGCGAGGCAAAGAGATCGGGGATCCCCTTGTTCATCGATGGACAAAGGACCGTATACGGCCTTCCCAGCAGCACCACATCGACTGCAGCATTCGGACCGGATGTGCGATCGGATGTCCGGCCGGAGGCTTCTCGGAATCGCTCTTTCAGCGTCCGAAGGGCTTTTTGCCTGAATGTGGCCGCCCGGTCATAGGCGACCGAAACCGCCGCGAAACCGATCGATCGCGTGCAGATGGACTTCAACATCCTGTAAAGCTGGGCCTTGGTATGAAAAGGGCTGTAAAGATAATGAATCAGAGGCGTCAGGCATCGGCTGCGGCAGTTCTCATCGAAGAGGGCGGAAGCGAGCGGGGCCGCATACTGCGTGCAATAGCAATACTGCCGCCTTCCCTCCGCCTTCCCGGATCTTTTTTCCAGGTAGGACGGCACGAATACGAAGTCGCATTTTTCCTTCAGGTGATTGACGTGTCCGTAAAAGGCCGACATGGGGGCGCAGAATTCGACTCCGGCTGCGTGCTTTCCTTCGGAAACGGCATCCCGGAAGTCCTCGCTCGTGATGGTTTCGATGCCAAGCGCATCGAAGAAATGCCTCCAGAAGGCCATATCCTCGTAAATGTGGAGGGCGGCCGGAATTCCGATGACAGGTTCGCGGGAGGCAGCCTTTTTTTTCGGTTTCCAGAAAAAGGCTTTTTTTCTTTCCCGGAGCAGATCGAATCCGGAATCATTGCGCTCGACGTGCTTTCGGGTCTCGTAATCCCTTCCGCACAGGAACCCGTAGGCAACCTTTTCTCCGTCGATTTCGGCCACCGTGATCTTACAGTGGTTGGCGCAGAAGCCACACACTTCGAATCGCAGGGGGATGCTTTTCCGGTGCAGCCCGATTCCTCTAAAACCTGTTTCCGCAACCCCCTCATCGGCGACGATGAGTGCCGCTCCGAGTGCTCCGGTGAGATGGCAGTACTTGGAGACATGGATCGGTTTTTCGAGCCGCTGTTCGAAGGCGGCGACCAGTGCCCGGTTCTTTGCCGTTGCTCCCTGGAAAAAGACGGTTTTGCCGATTCTGCCTTCGACGGCGACTCTGGTCAGGTAATTCTCACAGACGGCGTGAAGCACCGCCGCCAGGACCTCATCGACGGTGTACCCCTCGCTCAGATAATGGTTGATATCCCTTTCCATGAAAACGGTGCACCGATCGCTTGCAATGGGAGATCTCCGGCGCTCGGTTCTTTTGGAAAAATCGATCAGGGGACAATCCAGCTTATTACCCTGCTCCTCGATGAAGCTTCCGGTTCCGGCCGCGCAGACCGTATTCATGATCGCACAGGTGACCGAGCCGTTTTTCAGCGTCGTAAACTTGGAATCCTGGCCCCCGATTTCGATGATGGTGTCCACCTCCGGGTTGAGCTGATATGCCGCCCGGGCGTGCGCGGTAATCTCATCGACGATCAGATCGGCTCCCATCAAAGACCCGATGAACTTGCGCCCCGATCCTGTAGCTCCGGCTCCCGTAATCGACAATTCGATTTTTTTCCGGCAAAGCAGGTCATCGATTGCCGCAAGCACCGACTGCAGCGCCTCGAGGGGTCTTCCGGCGGTCCGGGTATAGAGCCCCGCCAGGACGGCCCGGCCTTCGGAAAGCAATACGGCCTTGGTGCTGGTGGAGCCGATATCGACTCCCAGATAGGCCGGAATCGTCGTTCCGGTTCTGAGGTTCTCATAGAGATCGACTTCTACACGGCCGGAAAATTTTTCTTTTTCGGAACGGAATTCATACTTTTCGATGCCGTCAAAGTCGGGATAACCGGAAAGCGTCAACTGGAGCGGGCCATGGAAATAGTTCTTGGGGCGGGTGGCGCGTATAAGAATATCGTTTGGCGATTTCAGCTTCGGCAAATCATGGATCCGGTGCTCGCTGAGCAGGTGGAGGGCCGCTCCGATGGCCCCGAAGAGATGGGCGTGTGGGTGGACGAGTATTTTTTGCCCGGTCATGGATTGCAGATGCCGGATTACTGCACGGTTCAGGGACACCCCGCCGGCAAATACGATCGGGCCGGAAGGTTGCTCGCCGGCAAACAACGTGTCGTAGATGCTTCGGGCCAGACCGTGGCACAGCCCGTCGCAGATTTCCGCCAGGCCGTAACCTTCCTGCTGGGCATGAATCAGATCCGTTTTTACAAAAACCGAACAGCGGGAAGCGATTTTGGGAACCGAACCGCTGTTGTTGTAAGCGATTTCACTCAGCTCCCCGATTCCCGAGAGATTGAGCCGCTGGGCCTGCTGGTCCAAGAAGCTTCCCGTTCCCGCGGCACAGGAGGTGTTGGCTTTGAATGAAAGATAATTGCCCTGTTCATCGAAGCGGAAGAGTCCGAATTTCTCCCCGCCGACAAGCAGAATCGATCCGAAGTTTCGATGACAGCGTCGCGCCCCTGAAATCACGGCGATCCGCATGTCACATCGAGCGGTTGCATTGACGATTGCGGGGCAGGATGAGGTTGCGGCGGTACCGTACGCGCCGGAAAGATCGAACCTTTTTAAAATCCGCTGCAGGGCCGTTTCGACCCGGCCCCTGTGGATTTCATAAGCGGTGCGGGAAACAGCCCCTCTGAGATCCAGCTCTACAGCGGAGACGGCCACCGAACCGACATCGATTCCGATGACATTGGATGGGCCGGGCATTCACGGACCTCAATATGAATCGGGTCGCCTTCCGATTCATGCCGGGGACGGTTTCTGAGAAAGAATGAAATTCATCCGTTCGATCCCCTCTCAGATACCGTTAGAAGCCTTTAGAATGAAATGGGGTGAATCATGTATTTTAGGCGCAGATTTCTGATCTAGCTATAGGCAATCTTCGATTCGGTCGTTGTCTCCGTTGAATCCGAGGGGGTGAATATATGGGCCTTTTTCATGGTCCGGCAGGAGACTTTCGGCACTCTGAGGTCTCCGATGAACCGGCACCGCAGGTATTCCTTGATGCTGAAGAAAACAACCGCCATCGATGCGGCCCGCGTAAATAGATTCTTCCTTCCGAAGTAAAGAAGATATAACTCCTTTATCTCCTTTAACAGCTTCTCACTCTGCAGGTTCGCAACGAAAACGGTGGCTGCGGTGAGAAAGTATCGCATCAGTTTGAGTCTCTTCTTGAAGTTCCATGCCCGTTCCTGAATGCGCACATCCGAATGACTCCGGCAGTAAAGATACCCTGCAAAAGCGGTTTTCATGGCACGCAGCATGGATGCCCCGTTTCTATTGTAGTCGATTTCGAAGGCGAGCCGCAGGAAGTCTTCCGATTCATCGCGTGAAAATTTATCGTGGTGAAACCATATCTTGCCCTGGCCATGCTGGAATTCGTAAGGAATTTCTTTGAGGATCCGCCCCTGTTTTTCGTAATCCTCGTAGAGTTTTGTTCCCGGGATGGGGCCCAACTCCGAAAACTGCAGATAGTCCGGTTTGAGAGAGGTCACATAATCGATATCTTCCCATACGGTCTTCTTGTCGTGTTCCTCCAGAAAAAGAATCGATGATGCAAGGACGCTGATCCCCCTTTTTTTCAACTCTGCAAAGAGCTGGTAAAAATCCGTATCCTTGTTTTTCAGGAAGATTTCTTTTTTGGACTCCACGCCGACCCAGATGAAAGTGACCCCCAGGCGAACCAGAAGGTCGAGATCCCCGATTGCCTTCAGTGTTTCTGCGGAGCTGAAGATCGAAAAGGTAAACCGGCGGTTGTTCTTTTCCATCAATTCCAATAATTCAAGCGCACGGTCCTTCATTTTCAGGAAATTTTCATCCAGCACGCCGAAGTCGATGATGTTCTTTTCGTCTTCATACCGGCAGCAGACATCGAAGATGTCCTTTCCTGATTTCAGGTACGGAATGTAGTTTTCGAAGAAATGGGAGGTCGCACAAAAACGACATCTGTTGGCACATCCCACACCCGTGATCAAAATCCCTGCATCGGGCGCCCACGGCGCTCCCATGACCTGCCGGTTGAAAGAACTGTATTCAAGCGGATGGAGGATCGGTTTCTTGATATTTTCTCCAAAAAGTTTCCGTAAGAAAAATACGCCTTCCCCTTTGCAGATATGATCATGATCGATCATGGATTTGATGCCCGGGATATTTACCCCGTGTCCTCCCAGAATGATTTTTGATTTCGGCGATATCTCACGGATGATTCGCGCCATCTCTTTCGCTTTTTTAAAATTGGGAATGATAAAGCTGATCCCGATGTAATCATAGCCGTTTGCGAGTTCCTTCTTGAAACGTTTCAAAGTCGGAAAATCGAGAACCACCGTGGGCATATCGACATTTTCAGCCAAGAAATAGAGGCCCTGGCTTCCATGATTGAATCGATAGGAAAAAATGCCCTGCTCACGGGTCACCTGATTGTGGAAGAGCTCCATTTTATTTTCTTTTACGCCATATTCATCGTCGACACCGTATGGCCCGAACACAGAGGTGAGTAGAAACTTCATTGAATCTCCAATCGAATCCGTTTGATTATCGTTAGCGCTCGATCCCTTGGGATCGCCCGGGTCTGTCCGGATCATGAAGGTGTTCGCCTGAATTCAGACAAATGAGGGTGGTCCGGAAAATGAAGAACGGGCGCTCCTCCAAACAGAGTGGAGATGCGCCCGTGTAGGTGGCAGATTACAGCGCCTTTACATTCGCTGCGGATTTGCCCTTGGGACCGTTCTGGACTTCGAAACTCACAGACTGGCCCTCTTGAAGGGTCTTGAAGCCGCTATCCTGGATAGCACTGAAGTGAACGAAAACATCGGTTCCGTTTTCAGCTTCGATAAAGCCGAAGCCTTTCTGCTCGTTAAACCACTTGACTTTTCCATTCATCGCCTTATTCCTCCTTTCCTGTATTTACAAAAGGCGGATTACGACGACGGCATAAAAAAACCACCATTCTGTGCGGTGGCTATTCTGCACTACAAAATGTTTTCACCCAACTTTTGCGCATTCGCGTTCCTCAAGGAGCCAACGAATGCTTTGGCTGCGTTATAGTACCCAACCAGAACGAAGTCAAGCGAATTGTTGGGGCGCTTTCCCTCGAAGGCGCTGGCCCGGCAAGGGGATGGAGAACATTTTCATTTTTTTGGATCGAAGGCATGCACGCCCTTGGCCTTGAGCTGCTGCTCGGGGCCGGGGGGTGCATAGATGACGACGTACGTAAGATCTTCGCCTTCGTCTACATCGATTTTGTGGAGCACCCCGGGGGGGGTGTAGATGGCGGTTTTCGGGCCGATCCGTGCGGCCTTGCCGTCCATGTACATCGTACCGGTGCCGGAAAGAATATACCAGCAGTGCTCCACCTCGTGGGTATGGGCCGAACCCTTTGCCCCGGCCCGGGAGGTGTTTACCAGAAGGGAGAAGTGCCGTGCTCCGCTGCGGGGCTCATCGATGAGGACCCGGAAGGTCCCGGCGCCGCCGTGAAGTTCCCCGGTTACCGCGTCTTCCAGTTTGACGATCCAATCTTTACCTTTATGGTCTTTACCTTTATGGTCTTTACCCATTTGCTCTTTTTCCATTGGTTTTCTCCTGAAGCGTAACTGATTTAGAAAGTGTTTGCAGCAGGATTTGCTTAGACCGACCGTCTTCAGATTGTCAAGTCCAAAAGAGCCGGTTGTCAATATCCGGTAAACTCCCGGTCGAATTCGGATTACCCGGCGGAATCCCTACGGTTTCGGTTTGCGGTGCAGCGGTTGACGGTTGACACCCGATTTGATTCCTGAGATATTGACGCTTCAAAAACCTGCGTTTCATCGTCGCTACCCGATCGCCACCACTTCAGGAAGGAGGCCGTTGTGAAAAAACTATGTTTTGCATGTGTTTTGTGTGTCCTTGTGTCGTTACTGGCTGCCGGAGCGCCCCCGGTCTTCGGGGCCGAAAAGGTCCAGCGATTCTCTTTTTCGGCGAGCAACCCGGGAGGTACGTGGTACACCATGGCCGGAGGCCTGGTTCAGTTGCTCAACAGCAAGATGCCCGAAAGCACCCGGTTCGATATCGTCGCCAGCGGCGGCTCCGTTGAAAACACGCGGCGATTGGCGATGGGAGAAGCCGATATCACCTTGACCTACTCCTCCCATCTTTGGGAAGCCAAAAACGGAAAGGGGATCCTGGAGGGTCGTCCGAGCGACAACCCCCGGGTGCTTCTGGAAGTCTACGGCAGCTCCCATTATTTCGTGACATTGAAGGACAAAAACATCCGGAGCATGAAGGACCTGGAGGGGAAAAAAGTGGTGATCGGCTCGCCCGGCTCCGGCTCCAGCGACAACTCCCGAAGATCTCTGTCCGCCCTGGGCATCAAGGTGAGCGAAAGCGAACGCGCCTTCAATGATGCCGCGCGGGCGCTCCAGGATGGACATGTGGATGCCATGGGCATGAGCGGGCACCCGGCAAGCGGAATCGTCGAGCTGGCTGCCTCAAAGGATATTTATATCATTCCCTTCAGCCAGGAAGAGCTGGAAAAAATCGTCCAGATCACCCCCTTCTTCGATAAAGGCGAGATGCCTGCAAATATCTACAAGGGCCAGGACAAACCGGTACCGTGCTTCTTTTTCAGCGTCTATCTGGCGGCAGACAAATCGATGCCCGAAGATGTCGCTTACAAGGTCATGGAGATCGCTCTGAGCCCAGAAGGAAAGGAATATCTGACGAAAGTTCATCCGCAGTTCAAGGGCATGCGAAACAATGCGAGCGGCGTCAAACAGATCGGTGTGCCGTATCACCCGGGTGCCGCGAAATACTGGAAAGGCAACGCAAAATGATCCTGGATCCCGGGGAAGATCATCCGAAGATCTTCTTGGCAAAGGATCGGTGGCGGGATCGACAGTGACAAGACGGGCGATCGGAGCTGTCAATGACATCCGCCGGATCTGCGTTCAACCAGGAGAAGGACCGAAATTCCGGTCCTTCTTCCATTTCCGAAGATTTCCCATGAGGGGGTGTTTGCGATGCGGCCCGAAACTCGCCTCTTGAAAAATGCAATAACGGCCATCGCGGCCTTTTTTGCCCTTTTCTATTTTTACACCTCCGGGTTCGGCGTTTTTTCGACGGAAACCAACCGGGGGGTCTACCTCCTGATGACCTATCTCCTGTGCCTGCTCATCTATCCGGCCGTCAAGGGGAGACCGAAAAACAGGATGCTGCTGTGCCTTGACGGCCTCATCCTCATCCTTTCGGTCGTTTGCATCCTCTACTGGATCATCGAATATCCGGAATATGCTGCAAAACGGGTCGGCCTTCCCAATCAATGGGATCTCTTTTTCGGTATCGTCCTGATCGTCATCTCCCTTGAAATCACCCGAAGGGCCATGGGCAATACCCTGATGATTTTAGGACTCGTCCTCATCCTGCAGACCTATCTGGGCCCCCACCTGCCAGGCATCTTTACCCACAAAGGGATCAGTCTTTCCCGAATCATTGAATTCAACTTCTTTATCGACGGCATTTTCGGCACCATCGTTTCCGTATACGCGACCTATGTCATGCCGTTTCTGGTTTTCGGAGCGTTCCTGCAAAGATCCGGGGGCGGGGATTTTTTCATCGATCTGGCCACTGCCCTGGCAGGCAATATCCCGGGAGGTCCGGCCCTGATCGCAGTGGTGGGAAGCGCCATTTTCGGAAGCATCTCCGGCAGCCCCGTGGCAAACGTGATGGCTACCGGGGCCTTCACCATCCCCATGATGCAGAGGGTGGGGTATAAACCTGAGTTTGCGGGCGCAGTCGAGGCGGCGGCCTCGACCGGCGGCAGTTTCCTTCCCCCGATCATGGGGGCCGCAGCCTTCATCCTGGCGACGCTGACTGAAACCCCCTACGGTCAGATCATGCTCATGGCGCTTCTGCCTGCGCTGCTGTATTTTCTGTCCATCGGATTGATGGTCTATTTCCGCGCCCGGCGAAGAATTCTAAAAGGGTTGGAACAGGGGGAGCTGCCCCGTGTCTCGGACGTGATCCGGCGGGGGTGGTATTATGCGTTTACCATCGTCGTGCTGGCCGCGCTGATCATCAAGGGGTATTCCCCCCCGGTGACGGCATTCGGGGCCAGTCTGTTTGTGATCTTCTGCAGCATGTTTAGAAAGGAGAGTCGTTTCACTCTCCGGAAATTCATCGATACTCTCGAGTCCGCGGGAACCAGCTCTTTGGTGATCGGTTCCACCGCCGGCACGTTAGGCTTGGTGATGGGGGGCATGACGCTGTCCGGGCTGGGTTTGAAATTCTCCGCGATGCTTCTTTCCTTTTCCGGAAACAACCTGTTTTTGATGATCCTTCTGGTGATCCTCATCGCCACCATCATCGGCATGGGCCTTACGATCACCGCATCCTACATCATTCTGGCGATTTTGGCTGCACCTTCTCTGATCATGCTGGGAGTTCCGACGGTCCAGGCACATCTGCTCTGCTTCTGGCTTTCCATGACATCCAACCTGACGCCGCCGGTCTGCGTTGCGGCATTCGCCGCAGCCAGCATCTCCGGCGGAGACGCCATGAAGACAGGTCTGCATGCTTTCGTTCTGGGAATTTTCATGTACCTGATGCCTTTTGCCTTCGTCTATGTGCCCCAAATCCTCATCGTCGGCCACAGTTTTTTAAGTGTCTTGGAGATCGCAGCCAGCTACATCCTGGCCACCGTGGCTCTGGCGGCAGCCTTCCAGGGATGGCTGCTGCGGCCGTTGAACTGGAGATTCCGGATCGTCTGCCTGGGGGCGTGCCTGCTTCTGGCGACTCCGGAACTATTGACCGATATAGCCGGGCTCCTCCTGCTGGGGGCGGTTCTCGTGTGGAATTACCGAACCCGAAAAAAGGAGCTCCCGCCCGAAGCGCGATCGATCGCCCACCCGTTGTCCGGCTGATCCGATTCGTGCCAAGATTCATTTCTGTGCAGCCCCAGTAAAAACACGGCGATCGGGACCGCTTCTACCAGGCATCCATTGTACCGGATTGTTTCACGTCTTCCGCCCGATCCGCACCCGCAATTACACCCCCCGATTACGGCTTTTGCAGGAATGACAATAAAAGTAAATTCCCGATTTTTTTTTACTTGACAACCAATCCCGCTTTCTCCATACACTGCTTTCGTATATTTATCTCTCCAGAGAAATTTTGCTCCTTCGAATCAGCCGGCTGCATGTGCGCGAATTCAGTGCAGGAAAAATGGTCGGCTGGCAACCCAGACCAGAGGCTGCAGCCAATGATGTCAGATGGTCCAGCGGCAAACGAAGTCCCGCAAGTCGAGGTGCGAGACATTCGGAAGCGTTTTGGAGCCAATGAAGTATTGAAAGGCGTTTCTCTACAAGCCCATAATCATGACGTGATTTGCATCATTGGTTCAAGCGGTTCCGGAAAGAGCACGCTGCTGCGTTGTATCAATTTCTTGGAAATCCCTGATGGGGGATCGATCTTCATCAACGGCGAAGCCGTCAAACTGAAGCGAGGCCGGGACGGTCGCTTGGTTACGGCAGAACGGGCTCAAGTACGCCGGCTGCGAACAAACGTCAGCATGGTCTTTCAAAATTTCAACCTGTGGTCCCACATGACCGTGCTCGAGAATCTGATTGAAGCTCCCATTTGGGTGCTCAAGCGATCCCGCCAGGAGGCAATCGAATATGCAGAGCTTTTGCTGCATAAAGTCGGAATCGCCGAAAAACGGGACGAATATCCGGCCAGGCTTTCAGGCGGGCAGCAGCAGCGGGTGGCCATTGCCCGTGCTCTGGCCATGATGCCTCAGGTACTTCTTCTAGATGAAATCACCTCGGCGCTTGACCCGCAGTTGGTAGGTGAAGTGCTCAGCGTCATCCGCGCTCTGGCTGAAGAAGGCCGGACCATGATCATTGTGACCCATGAAATGAAGTTCGCAAGAGAAGTATCCAATCGAGTAATTTTCCTGGACGACGGAGTCATTTGCGAAACCGGTCCGCCTCAGAGGATTTTCGATTCTCCGCAATCCGAACGCTTGCAGGCGTTTTTACCCGGTATCTATTAGCCCTGCAGTAAGCGTTCAGCGTTCAGAGGTTCAGCGTTCAGAGGTTGGCGTCTCGATGGATTGTTTCCGTTATTCCGGCAAATGCCGGAATCCAGTGCTTTCAACAGGTTCTGGACTCCTCCCGGACCCGATCCGGGATCTGCCGGAGTGACGCGATTTGGGACTTTTTACGAATCCATCAACGTTGAACCTTTTAACGCTGAACCCCGTGAACGGCTACGATCTTTCAAACTGGAACACCGACGCACGTGCGAAAGCGCAAACCAATAGGTAGGGGATAGCGATAACAGCCAACAAAGGAGGCGGGACAATGAGTATGAAAAAAATGGTGCTTGTTTTTCTGGGCGTAATGATGCTGGTGGTTTCGCCGGTTCTGGGAGCCGATAAAATCCGGATTGCAACCGAAGGAGCGTACAGTCCTTTCAATTACGTCAATCCCAAGGGCGAGTTGGAGGGCTTCGATGTCGATATCGCCAAGGCCCTGTGCGAAGCCATGAAGGCCGATTGCAGCTTGGCCACTCAGGACTGGGATGGGATGATCCCGGCCTTGCTGGCCAAGAAATTCGATGCGATCGTCGCCAGCATGGCGATCACGGAAAAACGAAAACAGGCGATCGCCTTTACGCAACCGTACTACTATTCCGTGGCCTCCTATGTTGTGCGCAAAGAGTCGAATTTTCAGGATAGGATCGAAGCTTTGGCCGGGAACACAATCGGGGTGCAACGGGCTACGATCCATGAAGAAACCATCAAAGAAATGTACGGCGATAAAGTCACCATCAAGACCTATGATACGAATGAAAACTGCATTTTGGATTTGCAGAACAAACGCCTGGGCGCGATGATCGCTTCTCGCCCCCTGATGGCTCACTTTATCAAACACCACCCGGAAGCCGGTTTCACATTTCTGCTGGGCATGTATAACCCGGTGGCCGCAGGCATCGGCCTTCGCAAGGAAGACGCGGAGCTTTTGAGCAAGTTCAACAAGGCGTTGGATACGATTATTCAGAACGGGGCTTATGATCGGATCAGCACGAAGTGGTTTGGAGAATCTTTGTTGAAAAAATAGCCGTGGACGCTGTTTACTGTGCCGGAACGCCGGATGCGATATCCGCAACAGACCGGAAAGGCGATCGGACCGCGATGACAGGGTTCACCGCACATTACGATGTTTGATTTACAAGGTTACGGACATCAACTCGCCGGCGGGACATTGGTGACGGTCCAGATCTTTGCGGCATCCTTGGTGCTGGGGTTGGCGATTGGCCTGATCGGTGCTTTGGCCAAACTTACACGCTGGTGGCTCGTACGAAAAACGGCTGATCTATATTCGGACCTGATTCGGGGGCTCCCGGAACTTCTGACGATTTTGCTGGTTTATTTTGGAATCCCCGTCTTGATCGCTCGACTGCTGTCCGGGTTTGGCATCGATTTCTACCTGGAAGTCAGCCCTCTTGTGGGCGGAGTTGTGGCCCTTGCCATCTATTTCGGCGCTTATGCTGCGGAAATATTTCGCGGTGCGATTCTGTCAGTTCCCAAGGGCCAGATCGAAGCCGCTCAGGCATTCGCCTTCAGTTCGGGCCAGATTTACTGGAGGATCATTCTGCCTCAGGCCTGGCGCATTGCCTTGCCGGGTTTGGGCAATATGACCCTAGCGCTCATGAAAAATACGGCCCTGGTGTCGGTCATCGGTCTGGATGAATTGATGCGCAAGACCTCGATGGCCACAGCGTACACGCATCAGCCGTTCACATTTTATTTCACGGCGTCTTTAATCTATCTGGGACTGACCATTATGACATCGATCGCCATGCACTTCTTGGAAAGGCGGGCGTCGCGGGGCGTAAAGGAGATCCAAACGTGACGCTGGATTTGGTCTACGAGAGCCTGCCCCGGCTCCTGAGGTCTTCGATATTAACCGTAAACCTGACATGCATATCCCTGGTCATCGGCGCATGTCTGGCTTTGCCTTTAGCATTGGGCCGGCTATCCAAGATTCGGTGGGTGGCGGGGCTCAGTTTCGCATATGTCTATTACTTCCGCGGAACGCCCCTTTTGGTTCAGATATTTTTAATCTACTACGGGCTGCCGCAGATTGGACTGACTCTTGGCGCCTATTCTTCGGCTCTGATCTCGCTCAGCCTCAATACGGCCGCCTATACCGCCGAAATCATCCGTGGCGGCATTCAGGCGGTTTCAGCCGGTGAAATCGAATCCGCGTATGCCATAGGGATGACGCGTTGGCAGGTTTTAGGTCGAATCATTTTGCCTCAAATGGCCGGTTTCGCTTTGCCGGCTTACGGGAATGAAATCATCTTACAAATCAAGGCCACTTCGTTGGCCAGTACGATCACCTTACTGGACCTGACGGGCATGGCTCGGACGGTAGCGGCGGAAACCTACGCGCCTTTGGAAATTTTGAG
>QZKK01000165.1 GCA_003599475.1 Desulfobacteraceae bacterium | reverse complement strand
TCTCAGGGGAAGATCGTCTCCGGGGTATCCGATGAGACCCAAGGGCTGGATTGGAGCGATAAAAAGGTCGTCATCGTGGGGATGGGAGCCTTTGCGGTGGAAAATGCCAGGACTGCGCTGGAAGCCGGGGCACGCCATGTGACCGTGGTATGCCGGCGGCACGGCACGGTATGCCCGAAAATCATCGACTATCTGAACTTCACCACCCCGTACGATGCGGCTTTCAAGCACGACCGGAAAAGCAATATTCGGAATATGACGTACTGGAAAAAACTGTATGAACTGAGCGGCGCCACCCAGCCCGAGTGCTGGATGGGGAAAATCAAGCACGAAGGTCATACGATCAGTGTGTCCGACATCTGGTTTATCGGACATTTCTTGAAAAAGATCGAAACGGTAACCGGCAACGTCACCGGGATGTCGGAAAACGGCATCTTCTTAAACGGCGGCCGCCGCATCGAAGCGGACATCGTGGTCAACTGCATCGGATTCGAGAGAAATGCCCCGGCTGCAGCGGAATTGAGCGGCTATCCCGAAATGTACAGCCACAACTATATCGACAAGGACTTCATGTACCTGGCGGATGCCTACATCGACGGAGATGCATTCAATTCCCTTTTCGGATCGAGCGTTTTGGAGATGGTGAAATTCTATGTCGATGCGTTCATCCTGTTCTTCGGCACCCCTGAATACGATCGCCTGAAGGATATCGAGGGAATCAAAAAAATACCGATCGGAGAAAGGAAGTGGTCGCATTACATCGAAGGCGCGTTGGCCCTGATCCGAAATCATCCGGGGCTTCATGCGACCGCAAGAGAGCGGGTGTCTCAAAGGACCAATAATTTCCTACAATCCCATGACCTGGAAACCTATATCGCAGAAAATAAAAGGGAATGGATCGACACCCACGCGATGATCAGCGGGAAACCGATGGAGGAGAAAGATTGCCTCCCGTATGTCTTCGAGAAGCTGCTGCCGGGCATTGCTTCGGGATCGCCGAAACCGACGGGATCGAGCCTGAAACTTGAACCGGATGCAGGGCGCATCGACCGGCGCCTGCCAGATTCTGCCGGCCTCATTCGGAACCCCCTACCCTTTCAGGAGCTGAAAAACTCGGAGCTGAAAGCTGAAAACGTTAAACGTTGAACGTTGAACGTTGAACGTTGAACGTTTCTTTACAGCCCCATCTTCCCCGGATTGAGGATATTGTTCGGATCGAGCGCGTTTTTTACCGCCCTCATCGCCTTCAATGCGACCGGATCGTGCTCGAGCGGCATGAAACGGGCCTTTGTCATCCCGATCCCGTGCTCTCCGGTCAGGGTGCCCCCCAGGTCGCAGGCCAGGCGGTGCAGGTCGTATCTTGCATGCTCGAGCTGCGTCAAATGTGCGCGGTCGGCGGGATCGTAGAGGATGTTGGTATGAAAGTTTCCGTCTCCGGCATGGCCGAAGTTTAGGATCTGAAGCCCCCGTTTCCCGGAGATCGCGCGGCATCCGAGCAGGTAGTCGGTGATGCGGCTCATGGGAACGGTCAGATCCTCCGGCATGAAACTGTATTCGATGCTTCCGATCAAGCCCCCGATGGACTTTCTTGCCGTCCACAACTGCCGGGCTTCCGCATCGGATCGGGCGATTCGGATCTCTTTTGCCCCGCATGCCCCGAAAAGATCGGTCAGTTGGGCCATCTGCTTTTCCACATCCTCCCGGCTGCTCCCATCGGTTTCTGCAAGGATCAAGGCGGCCGCCGGCGGGAGGTCGACCTCCGAATGGGTTCGGATCATCTCGATGACGGTCGTATCCATCAGCTCCAAGGCGCTGGGGGTGACACCGGAATGCATGATCGCCGTGACCGCATCTCCAGCCTTTTCCAGCCTGTCGAAGACAGCCGTTGCGGTTGCCGTTGCCGCCGGGCGCGGGCTGATCTTCAGCGTGATCTCGGAAAATATTCCGAGCATTCCCTCCGAGCCGACAAAGAGCCTGACCAGGTCGAGGCCGGAGGAGCTTTTCATGGTATCGGCACCGATCCGCATCACATCGCCGCCGGCCAAAACCACCTGAAGCCCCAGCACGTAGTCGCGGGTGGTTCCGTACTTTGCCCCCCGGATCCCTCCTGCGTTCGTCGCCGCATTGCCGCCGATGGTGCAGACCTTCCCGCTTGCCGGATCCGGCGGGAAGAAAAAGCCGTGCGGTGCAAGCGCCGCCTGCAGGCTGTCGTATACGACCCCCGGCTGTACCACCGCCAGCCGGTCTGCAATCCGGATGCTCAAGATCCGGTTCATCCGGCTCAAGTCGAGAACGATTCCGCCCATTGCAGGAACGGCGTTTCCGCTGATTCCGGTGCCGGCGCCCCGGGCGATCACCGGTATCCGCTGCCGGTCGGCAAGGCGCAGGATCGCTGAAATCTGGGAGGTATCCCCCGCCCATACGGCACAGTCCGGCCGCCGGCTGAAGGAGGAACCGTCATAGGAATAGGACACCCGATCGATGAGTTTGTCTGAGAAGTTCTCAGGCCCTACGATGCCGATGAGGTCCCGGTAAACTGCTTCCTCCATGCTTCAACTCACTCCCATTCCGCAGCCCTAACCGCAACTCGCGACCCGTACCCCGTAACCCGTTCAAGCGGAAATCCGGCGCCGGATGAAGCGCTCCAGCCGATCCATCGCTTCCTTCGTGCGCTCCATGTTCACCGTGCAGGCCAACCGGACAAAACCGCACCCGGAAGGACCGAATGCCGCTCCGGGGATGACGACAAGCTGCTCTTCCTTTATCAGATCCGTCGCGAAGCGCCGGCAGTCGGAATCGACGGCCGAGATGTCCGGAAACATATAAAAGGCGCCCGCCGCAGGCAGCACGCGAACGCCGGGGATCGCATGGAGGCGCTCATAGACGTATGCACATCGCCTGCCGAACTCCCGGGCCATCTCCTCGAAAATCCGCTCATCCGCACGCAATGCGGCCAGAGCCGCTCGCTGCCCGACACTGCTGGCGCAGCTTGTCTGGTAGGTGATGACCTTGAGCATCTCCTCGATCAGCCATGCGGCCCCGTAAGCGTATCCCATCCGCCAGCCGGTCATGGCGTAAGACTTTGAAAAGGAGTTGACCACGACCGTCCGCTCCGGCATCCCGGGCCGTGTGTAAATCGAATCATGCCTGCCGGTAAAGACCAGCCGCTCGTAGACCTCATCGGAGAGTACCAGGAGATCGTGCTCGACGGCAATCCGGGCCAGTTCGTCCAGGATTTCTCCGCTCATGATGCTTCCGGTCGGGTTGTTGGGGGAGTTTAGAATCAACACCTTGCAGCGCGGAGTAAGCGCCCTGCGGACCGCATCCGGTTGAAGCACGAACCCTTCTTCATAACGGACCGGAACGTAGACGATCTCCCCTCCGGCAAAACAGATCTGAGCCTTGTAGGTGGGAAAATGCGGTTCGGGCACCAGCACCTGGTCTCCGGGCTCGAGGGCGGCTCGAAGGAACCCGTTCAGCCCGCCCATGCCGCCGTGGGTGATCAGCAGCTCGGACATATCCAGCTCGATTCCCCGCTTCTCCCGTATGAGGCGGCGCAGGGCCTCGAGCAGCTCGGCATCTCCCCGGGAGGGGGTGTAATGCGTGTGCCCTGCCCTGGCGTCGGCCAGCGCCGCTTCACAGATTTGAGCCGGCGTGTGGAAGTCCGGCTCACCGATTCCAAGAGAGATCACGTTATCGTACTTGGATGCCAGAATCGACATCTGGCGGATGACACTGGGTACGACCTCCCGAACACAGGCTGCGATTTTGCTTTTCATTTCAACTCCAGATTCAAAGATTCAAGATTCAGCGTTCAACGATTTCAACGATTTCAACGTGTAACGATTTCAACGTGCAACGTTCAACGATTTCAACGATTTCAACGTGCAACGTCTTATATAAATCCGAGCAACCTCGGCAGGAAAAGAATGACCGACGGCAGATAGGTCACCAGCATCAACACAGCGATCTCGATCGCCAGAAAAGGCATCATCGATCGGATGATCATGCTCAGGTTCAGGCCGGTCACTCCCGCAACGACAAAAAGGCAGACCCCGAGAGGCGGGGTCAGCAGCCCGATAACGATGTTCAGCACCATCACCAGCCCGAAATGAAGAGGGTCCACTCCGACAGCCGCTGCGACCGAAAGGAGGGTGGGGGCCAGGATGATGATGGCGGCGCCTCCCTCCAGAAACATCCCGATAAAGAGCAGAAAGATATTGATCAGCAGAAGTATCGCATACCGGTTCTCCGTGATCGACAGCAAGGACTGGGCGATCCGGGTCGGAATCTGCTCTGCCGTCAGCACCCATGAAAAGATGTTCGCCATCCCGATGATCAGCAGCAAAACCGCAGTCGTGGTTCCGGATTGGACGAAAATGTCGAGCATTTTCCGGATGGAAAGCTCGCGGTAGATCAGGGTGCCGAGAAAAAAGGCGTAGAGCACCGCCACGGCGGCCGCTTCGGTCGGAGTAAAGATCCCTCCCAGAATCCCCCCGAGGATGATCAGCGGGGCGAGAAGTGCAGGCCCCGCCGAGACAAAACCCCGAAGCAGGCGCGGTATACTGAAAGGATCGCTCTCTTTCGGATATCGATATCGTACGGCCATATAGTAGCTTAAGGCCATCATGGACAATCCGAGCATCAGACCCGGAACGATCCCTGCGACAAAGAGACCTCCGATGGAAAGCCCCGTCGTGACCCCCATGATCACCATGAAAATGGAGGGAGGAATGATGGGGCCCATGGTGGAGGAGGCCGCCGTAACCGCAGCGCTGAATCCGGGATGAAACCCCTTGCGGATCATTTCCGGAACCAGTATGGTTCCAAACGCTGCGGTATCCGCAACGGCCGATCCGCTGACGCCTCCGAAAAACATGGATGCAACGATATTGGTGTGCGCCAGGCCGCCGGGAACCCGTCCCACGAGCACATTGGAAAAGTCGATGAGGCGCCGCGTCGTCCCGCCGTGATTCATCAACTCTCCTGCAAGCACAAAAAAAGGTACGGCCATCAGGGGGAAGGAATCGATGCCCGTGAAGATGCGCTGGGCGATGAGGCTGAGCATGACCCCTTTTGTCCAGAGTGCCGCAAAAGAAGTGATCCCCAGGCAAAATGCGACGGGAAACCCCAGGGCAAGAGTCAGAAGAAAGACGACGGCCAGCAGCACCGTCATAATCCGCCTCCGCGCCGTTCAGGCAGATCGAACACGGCATCCGATCGATTGCATGCTTCGGATTTATACTGAAGCATCCCGGCGAGCTGCTCGATGATCATCATCGCCGCCCCGACCGGAATCGCGGCATACGGGATACTCATGGGAATCTCCATGGCGGCCGAAAGCTGGGATGCATTGAAGACCGTTAAACTCGCCCCTTGCCACCCGATAACCGCCAGGAAACCGATCAGGGCGGACTGAACCAGACGGTCTGCAGCCAACTTTTTCCCCCCGCGGAGTTTGTCCATGAGAAAAGTCACTCCGATATGCCTTCCCTTCCGGAGAGCGATCACGCTCCCGAGCATCCCCATCCAGACCATGAGGTAGCGGGCGAGCTCTTCGCTCCAGGGAACCGGACGATAAATCACAAACCGGAAAAAGATCTGAATCAGGATGGTAAAGGTCATCGAGACCCCGAGCAGGATCATGCTCCAGGCGCACAGGTTCGCCTGGATGGAGGCGACACGGTTGAGGTAAGATGCGATGCGACCCATAGGAACCATAGCAGGTTTCAGGTGTCAGGTTTCAGTGTCAGGCCGGCCGCTGGCCGGCAAAAATCCCAAATCCCAAGCATCAAATTTCAAATAATATTCAAATCCCAATAATCAAATTTCAAACAGCTCCAGACGGCAGTCGGAAGTTTCATATGAGCTTCGTTTGATTATTTCTTCATTTGAATACTTTGTCTTATTGTTTGGTTTTTGGTGCTTGGAATTTGGAATTTTCTTTGAGCGGGGTGAAGTTTCACACGAGCCGGCCGCCGCCCGGCACGGCCGGCGCCTGACACCCGAAACCCGACACCTGACACCTTATTTGATCTTGTTGTACAGATCGTTTGCCATCTTGATATGCTCCTGGATGATGGCGTCGGCGCGGTCACCGACCTTTTTCTCGGCTTCCGCCGCCGCCTTGAGCGCCGCATTCACCCACTCTTCGCCGGCTTTCTCTTTGATGAACTCGAGCCCTGCCGGCTGGGCCACCTTGCGGAACATGGCAAGCTCCTCTGCGGTCGGCTTGTAGATCGTCATTCCCTGTGCCTTGAGCTTTCCCTCTCCTTCGATATTGGCCTCCTGGCTGAAGCCGTCATGGGTGTGGGCCAGTAGAAGCGCTTCTTCGGCGATGATCTTCTGCTGCTCCGGAGTGAGCTTCGAGGTAAACCATTTATCGCTTACCAGTGTAAGCAGCGGATTGTAGAGATGGCCGTCCAGGATCATCTGCTTCTGGACTTCGTAGAATTTCATGTCGTGAATCAGAACGATGGGACATTCCATTCCGTCGACGACTCCCTGCTGCAGGGCCATATAGAGCTCGCCGAACGGAATGGGCGTGGGATCGGCGCCCAGCGCCTTGACCATCGCCATATGCGCCGGGTTCTGCATGGTGCGGATCTTGAGCCCTTTCATGTCTTCGATCTTCTGGATGGGTTTGGTCTTATTGGTGAAGTGGCGGTATCCGTTTTCGGTGATGGAGAGGCATCGGACGCCGGTTTTCTTGAGGAATTCTTCATTGAATTTCTTGCCGAAATCGCTTTCGAAGAATTCCCATGCGGCAGGCGCGCTGCTGAACATGAAGGGAATATCGAAAACCATCGCCGGCTGGAAAAAACCGGGGATCGGGCCGGAGGAGACAAAGATCATCTCGATTGTCCCCATGCGGACGCCTTCCATCATCTCCCTTTCATCCCCCAGTTTCCGGGCATGATAGGTCTGGACATCGATTTCACCGTTTGTCCGTTTTGCCACATTGTGCTGGAAAATCTTCCAGGCTTTTACCGACCGGTTGTCCGGGGTGTCCGGACCCGCGTTGGCCATCTTGACGACCACTTTCGCCGAGACAGGGGTGACAAGGCATGCAAAGAAAAACGCAATCAGAACCAAAAAACCGATTTTTTTCATAGCGACCTCCCTTTCAGAAGTGAATTTCCAACCACGGAGCACACAGACCTCCGCGCGAGAAAAGCGTTTATGCCGTTCATCATTCGAACCCAATGCCTGTACCAAGGGACTTGGACCCTGTCAATCAAATACTCATCTTTCGATCAGGCGCCCGGTGCCGGCAAGCTTCTCCGCGACGTCTTCCATGTCCAAAGCCGAAAGACCGCTTCGGGTCTGAAGCCCCGCAGCCGCGTCCCACCCCTGAAGTGTATAGAATTCATCGAGCATCCGGTGCCACCGGGCCGGTTCGGCTCTATGGCCTTTGTAAGGCCCGCTTTCGATCGGCTCTTCCATGTACCGCCGCGGGGGCATGTCGTCCAGGCGGCCCATGTCTGTATTCAAGGTATTGAATGCCTTCTCCAGATTGCGGCTCTTCCTGGCGATCCGCATCAGCTCCGGTTCGGAAAGCGAAAGTCCCATCACGGCATTGATCAGTGCCGCATAGTCGGAGATCTCCAGCGCATAGGCGCCGCTCCAGGTGCCCACATACACGCAGATGCCGGTGATGTCTTCGATCTCTTTGGCCAGCCCCTGCCAGAAGACGTTCTGCGCCTGGCCCTCATAGACATGGGGATCGAAATCGACATCCTTCGGCCCGAAGCGCGAGCCGAGCAGAACCGAGCCCCGAAGATGCCGCCCGGCCACAGGAGAGGTGGCGACACCGAGCCCCCACCCTTTGGCGGCCCGGTACGGCTCGATTGAAGGCTGCCCCTTCATGTGGATGGCAAACGCCTCGGACCCGCGTCCGATCCTTTTCGGCGCCTCGACGGGCCCCAGGGCCAGGAGCTCTCCGATGCCTTCCCGGCGGGCGATCTTCGGAAGAAGCGCAAGGAGGGCTTCCGCGTTTCCCCAGGTCAGATCGAGCCCGTCGGTCTGGTCTTTTGTAAGAAGCCCCCTCTGGTAGCACTCGAAGGCCCAGCCGATCATTCCGGTGGCATAATCGCCGTCTATGCCAAGCTGGTTCATCATCAGCCAGGCTTTGAGAACCGGCTCCGGCTCCGGAATATCCAGCCAGGTTGAAAGCATGAGCGTGTTGACCCAGAACCCTTCGCCCCGGGTTCCCGCATGCTTCCCCTCCCGAATTCGGGAAAAGGGCATGCAGCCGATGGGGCATGAAAAGCAGGCCAGAATCTTTTCACGATAGCCCGGCACCCCGTCCTTCGGGTCCATGATCTGTTTTCGCTTCTCGTGTTCCCAGCTCTCATCCTGCCCGTTTCGAACCACCATCAAAAGATCCCAGGTAATGCTTTCGGGATCTTCGGCAAAAACGCCCGCCAGGGTCTTTCTCCACATCTTTTCGGCAGTCGGCGAGCGCTTGACCTTATCCATGGCGATATCGACTGCGGAAAGAAAGCCTTCGGGGTTCGCGATGGAAATCGATCCCCGCCCTCGAACCGCAACGGCTTTGAGCCGCTTGTCCCCCATGACGCATCCGACCCCCGAACCGCCGGCCGCCTTGGCCCGGTCCGCCAGGATGATCGAGCCGGGTACCCGATTCTCGCCGGAAGGTCCGATGCAGGCGACCCGAACCCGAGTATCATTCAATTCCTCTTTGAGGGCGTCTTCGGTTTCGTAAGTGGACATCCCCCAGAGATGCTGCGCATCCCTCAGCTCCGCACAGCCGTCTTCGATCTGAAGGTAGACCGGTCTTCCGGCTTTGCCGGTGACCACGATGTGATCGAAGCCGCCGAACTTGAGCTCTGCGGCGAAATGTCCTCCGAGGTTTGCAGACCCTTTGCCGTTGTTGAACACGCTGATGCAGTCGATGGACATGCGGTTGGCACCGGGTGCGGTTCCAACCAATGCGCCGGAGCCGAAAATGAGCGGATTCCTGGGGTCCGACCAGCGGGTGCCGGGTTCGGTCTCCTGAAAAAGAAGAGCGGAATTTACCGCTCGACCCCCGATCCATCGGTTCGCCCAGCGGGCCGTGGGTTCGGTCCGAATTCGACCGGAGGTAAGATCGACGCGCAGGATCTTACCGGCAAGGCCGCCTCTAATCGGATGCTCCATCATTTTTCCTCCCGCTTCAGGGCGCCATATGGACAGTATTTGACGCAAAAGATCGTCGCCTCCCCGCGGCACAGATCACAGGTGGCATCGACAGACCATTGGATTCGGCCGTTTGCGTTGTCCCGAATGACGTGGATGCTGGATCGTTCGGGGGATACGACCCGGTCGTGATGGAACGAACACATGATTTCACACATCCGGCAGCCGTGGCAAAGCTGCACATCTCTGCCGATGACCATCTCGCTTTTCTCCATTTTTTTTTTTGCAAACCGTTTCCCTCTATTATTCCGAATCGAACCGATTTTCAATGCTTTCCATCTCCATCGGCGCAACCGCCCGGCAGAGATCTCCCCGAGACGGGTTGGCAGGCATCTGCTTTCTTGAATTATCGAAACGCGTCGCTATATTTCGAGAATGACCGCAGGATCCTGCGGCGAAATCGTCATGGAGAAAAAATCTGCGGAGAACGGCTATGGCTTCAAGATACTGGTTGATGAAAACCGAACCCAATGAGTTTTCCATCGTAGATCTGAAAAATCGCCCCGGCAGGACGGAACACTGGGACGGGGTGAGAAACTTCAAAGCCAGGAATTTCATGCGGGATGACATGCAAGTCGGCGATCATGTTTTGTTTTATCACAGCGGCAAAGACCCGGGAATCGCAGGGACCGCCAGAATCGTGAAAAAGGGCTACCCGGATCACACCGCCTGGAATCCGGGAAGCAGGCATTTCGATCCCCGCAGCACTCCGGAGAACCCTGTCTGGTACATGGTTGACGTGCAATTCGAAAACGAGTTTCCCCGAACGCTCCCTCTTTCCGATCTGAGAAATGTACCGGAGCTAAAAGACATGCTCCTGCTCCGCAGAGGCAATCGCCTGTCGGTGATGCCGGTCACAGACAAAGAGTTCGATTTCATCGTAAAGATGGCGGGTGAAGAATAAAGAGCCGGAGTCCAAACGGGCAGGATGCCGGTAAAGCACGGGGGAAGAATTTGCATCGATTATTCCCGGAATCTTGAATTTATTCATTCACCCCCCAGTGCCGCCCGGCCAGCATCCCGATCAGATGGCTGGCCTGCCCTCTCGTAATCCCGGCGGGCACTTCGATCTTCCTGCTCTTAAGCACTTTGAGCTGTTTTTCCGTGGCTGGCGCCCTCCGCCACCGGGTGTCGACTCGGACAAGGCCGAGCAGATCGCCGAATCGGCTCTCGATCTGCGACTCCGCCCCCAAGATCGCGGAACGGAGATCGGGTTTACTGAGAACCGTTTCATCTTTTCCATTCTGACGAAGCTGCACTTCCCACTTTCCGAGAATCGTCGGCAGCACCAGGACCGCGCGCCCCTCCGTCAACCCCAGACGATAACCGCCTCTGCCCAGGCCGACCCACGCATATCCGGCGTACGCGGTCAGTTCCACAGGGATGTCCAGGTCGAAAAGATCCACCCGTGTACATCGATAACGAAGATCGCTCATGGAGACCGCCCTGTCGACGGAAACCCAGGGGCGGTTCCGCTCGACCCATTGCATGGCCTTTTCCACCTCGCCGGTGGTGTGTCCTTCGAGGTCGAACTTTTCGGAAAACCCGAAAAGGCCGGGAAGGGTGGTCAGGTGGTGTTCCCGGGTCGCGTCCACGATGTCGATGATGGTGACGTTTTCCTTGCCGGGGTGGAGGCGTGTGCCCCTTCCGATCATCTGTGTATAGAGAAGCGTCGACTTCGTCGGCCGGGCGAGGATGATGCCTTCTACGGCAGGTTCGTCGTAGCCTTCCGTAAGCACCATGCAGTTTGCCAGCACCTGTATTTTTCCGGAAGAAAATTCCTCCAGCAGACCTGCACGAACGGAACGATCCATATCGCCGCTGACGGATGCCGCCCGGATGCCGTTTCGGTTGAAGGCGCGGGCCACATCCCGGGTATGGGCGACATCCACACAGAAGCAGAGCGTTTGTCTGCCTTGAAGATGGGAGCGAAAGACCTCGACGAGGATTCCGTTTCTTTCCTCGACGTTTACCGTCTCCGAAAGCTGCGAGATCACGTAGTCGCCCATCCTCGTTTTGACCCTTGAAAGATCGATTTCGGTTTCGACTCTGTACCCTGCAACCGGAGAAAGAAACCCGGCCTGGATCATTTCGGGAAGAGACCTCGAAAAGACGATTTCTTCAAACACCGCATCCAGCCCCTCCCCGTCGCCTCTTTTGGGAGTGGCGGTGAAGCCGACGAGCAGCTTGCGGGTATCCGGTGCAAATAGCTGAAAGTGTTCGAGCACGTGCTTGTAAGTCGAAGCAATGGCGTGGTGGGCTTCATCCACCACGATGAGAAAAAACCGTTCCGGATCGAGGCGCTTCAAACGCTTCGAGCCTTTTCGGCCCAGAGTCGGGACACTGGCCACGACCACATCGGCGTCCGGATCCGCGGTTCTGTCCGCCTGCTCGATTTCGACTTTCAGCTCCGGGTTTGCCGCGCGGATCTTTTTGCAGGCCTGCTCCAGAAGCTCCCCCCGGTGGGCAAGCACCAGCATGCGGTTTTTCATCCTGAAATAACGCGGAAATTCCGCGAAGATCACCGTCTTGCCGCTTCCGGTCGGAAGACAGACCAGTTGCCGGCGTATCCCGGCCTGGTAGCGCTCATAAATCGATGTAAGGCATTGGTGCTGGTAATCGCGGAGTTTGAGCGGTATGTTTGTACCGTTGTTATTTATCATGCTTCAGGGAATGTCAAATAAGAGCAACTGAAAGAGTATCTGTTTTGAATTTTGGGATTTTGAGATTCGAATTTGTTTCGTATTTCGGTATTCGGATTTCGAATTTTCAATACGCAGATCATGCCCTCTGGGCTTAGAACGACGTTGCGTCATCCAGCGGCAGATACCACGGAATCGCCCGGCACTGTTTAACGAAAGTAGTTCGGTCGATCGAAGCGACGAGGATGCCTTTGGCTGCAGAATCACCGGCCATTTCACGCCATTTGACCAAACTTTCCACATGGCGCGGCAGCAGGGTGGCCGTAGCCTTGATCTCGATCGGATACAGACGGAAGTTTCTGTCGATAATCAGATCGATTTCCAACCCGGCCTTCGATCGCCAGAAAAAGAGCTCCGGCCGCTCTCCCCTGTGAAGAAAGGCCTTAATCCACTCGGAAACAACGATGGTTTCGAAAAGCGGACCGAGCATCGGGCCGTTGAGCGCGGGCTCGCTTTGATGAAGCCCCATGAGAAAAGTGGCAATGGCTGTATCCAGGAAATAGAGTTTTGGAGACTTGGTGATCCGCTTGCCGAAATTTTTATGATGCGGCGGCATCAGATAGATCTGATAGCTTGCCTCGAGAATACTGATCCATTTTTTGATCGTGGGGACGCTGACGCCGACATCTCGGGATACCTCGGACATGTTTAGAAGCTGTCCGGTTCGTCCGGCACAGATCCTTAAAAACCGCTCGAAAGTGTTCAGATCGCCTACATTGACGATCTGACGGACATCCCGTTCCAGATAGGTTTGAATATAGCCGGCGCACCAAAGCTGGCGATCTACTTCAGAAATGGTCCGAATTTCCGGGTAACTGCCCCGCAGCATCCAATCATCCAAAGCGATATCTGTTTTTTTCGCACGGATCGTACCGCTGGAGGCACGATCGCTAAAAAGGGATTCGAGGATCTGATCGATGCTGTCGGTATGCATGCCCAAGCCCAGGCTTTCCCCGATTGAAAACGGCAGAAGGCTCAACACGGCGACCCGGCCCGATAACGACTGGCTGACTCCCTCCATCAAAGCAAAATTTTGAGAACCGGACAGCAGCCACCTTCCCGGGCTCCGATCTTCATCGATTGCGGTTTTGATGTAGTGGAGCAATTCCGGAACATACTGAATTTCATCCAGAATGATCGGAGGCCGGTTTTCCCTGAAAAATCCGATCGGATCCGCCGTGGCTCTTGCCCGAATGTCGGGATTCTCAAGAGATACGAACCGATGGGTCTTGGAGA
>QZKK01000013.1 GCA_003599475.1 Desulfobacteraceae bacterium | reverse complement strand
ATATCAATCGATGAGCCACTATTTGAACAAGTGGACAATTTGGCTCACGAATTGAATACATCCCGAAGCCGGATTTTTGCGCTGGCTGTAACAGAGTTTATCCAACGCCACAAAAATCAAAAGTTGCTCGAAGCCATTAACGCCGCATATGATGATGTTCCTGAAGTTAAGGAGGAATCCCTTAAGTCCATGATGCGTTCTAAGCATCTCAAAATGGTGAAGGGCCAATGGTAATCAATCAGGGCGATATATTCTGGGTTGATCTCAAGGAACCTTCAGGTTCAGAGCCAGGATATCGGCATCCGCATGTTGTTATACAAAACAATCTTTTCAATCAGAGTCGTATCCATACAGTGGTTGTGTGCGCCTTGACTTCCAACCTCAAACGAGCAAAAGGGCCTGGAAATGTATTGCTGGATAAAGGCGAAGCGAATCTGCCAAAAAAAAGCGTTGTAAACATTTCTCAAATCTTCACCGTGAATAAAAGCGATTTATCAGAAAAAATCGGGTCTCTATCACGGGAGCGGTTTAACCAAGTGCTTGAGGGAATTAAACTTCTTACCGAACCACGAGAGATTGATGAAAAAATATAGATTGTGGTTCGAAAGGTTCCGGGTCCGCACGACGACTGGTTGATATACATGATCTCCTCACAGCTCTCGCAAGAGATGTCTGACTTCGACGAGATAATATCGGAAGCTGACGATGATTTCATCATATCGGGACTGAAACAGCCCAGCCTGATTAGAATTGCCCGGTCTGGCCGTAGTGGAAGCAGACATTCCGATCGGCGCTGGAGACCCATTTTATCCGTGGAGAATCCAATGAAGAGTGCAAGGAAGCTGTTTTGTGCATGTATGGTAATCGCCTTGATGATTCCGGCTGCGGGGTTCGGGAAGGGGCTACAGAAGGGTTACAAAGTGATGAACTTATCTTCATCATGCGAACTCTGCGAAAGGTTGGAGGGGTTTGTGCCGCCCGATCAGATTGATGACGAAATCCGTAAGCTGGTGGGTAAGTATCAAGGCGGAGGAGGTGCCGAGAACGTGGCGATTCAGAAAGCCAGAGGGGTCGTCGAAACCTACCTGGTGCCTCATTTCATCGATGGCGGAGCTTGCCCGGAAATCGATAGCGAAAAGTGGGCGATCGATTATGGCCACAAACGCGAAAGTGCGGCCCTGCACAAAGGTATCGACATCCCTCAGCCGAGAGGAACACCGATACGAGCGGTCGCTGACGGTATGGTAGTCGGAAAGTTCGAGAATCAAGATAACAGGAAGGGAATCGAGGTCATGCTGCGTCATACCCCGAATCAGACGGGTCTGCCGTTCTGGACCTATTCCCAGTACACCCATCTTAAGGAGATGTCGCCTTTGCCGATCGGTGCGCAGGTAAAGATGGGAGACGAGATCGGAAAAACGGCCAATACCGGCAGGATGGGCAGAAGAACACGGCGGGATGCGTTGCATTTCGCCATTCTCTACAGCCGGTTTCCAGAGTGGTCTAACGACGGCCAGGTTATAACGCCAAAGGACGGGTACTTCATGGACCCGAATGCGTTTTACCGCCTTGAGCCGCCCTATGACTCACCATCCCTGTTGAAGCTGCCCGGCGATCAAAAACAGGTGCCTGTGCCTTACATCGGGGCCGCCGGTACCCCGGTGCCGTCCGGCGCAAAGCGCATTTGGCCTTATTCTTGTAAGTAGCGGAAAAGATATGGGAATAGAAAGGATAAGGCAGCAATTCACGCCTTAATTGTCCCTGAAAAATGCCCACCACATGTATGCAGTGACAGTGATAAATGAGAAGAAAAAAACAAAATACGACTTCCAGTCAAGCGGCTTTTTGGAGTATCCGTATTTATCGAAACTCTTCTTTAACTTCCGGCCGCAATATGAACACTTTTTCGTTTCGACCGAAAGATACGTAAAACATTCCGGACATTTTTTATATCTCACCGCGCTCATCCCCTTGTACGGCTCGTTTTCGGTCAGGCGGGATTCCCTGAGAAGCGATTCCCGGATTCTAAGCGCTTCCTTCTGGATCATTTTTGAAACCTGATAGGCAGTCAGAGGGTTCAACCGGGTATGATGTTTCCATTTTCTTCTTGAGTTTTAAAAAATAGGTACGTCATTGAACAACCCTGGTAACCTGGTCTCTCTCGCCGGGGGCAGGCCGAATATGAGAGATGGCCTGAGATAAATCTAAATTGCCCGAATTGTCAAGTATAAATTTGGGTATTAATCTGGGTATAGACTTTACACCCTGATGAACCCTGCGATCCCGAGTGAGAATCGTTTTTGCATGATCTTTGCATCCACACGAATGCTGTTTCAGGCGCGCGTACCGAGTGTCGGAGAGGGGGGCAGAGGATCTAATGAAGGCTCGAATCATCCAAGGTTCAGATTTCCCGGAAGTGGCCGAAGCTCCGGTATCCTGGGGCAGCACAAACCAGGGGGCCCAGGGCTTCAAGGCGATCGTAAATCCCAAGACCGGGAAAGTATTCTCGATCGTATCCAGGGAATACAGGCTGATTCGGCACGAAGAGGCCGTTGATTTTGTCAAAGGGATTGTGGAAAGCACCGAGGGCATGGGCGATTATGAATTGATCCTCGATTTTCACGACGAAGGTTCGAGGATGACGGCAACGTATCGCTTCCTCGAGTTCTCTGTCGATATCGGCGCCGGCGATTCCGTTTGCCCCGAGCTCCACCTGTTCAACAGCTATGACGCCCGATGGTCCTTCACAGTCCTCCTGGGGGCTTTCAGATTCGTTTGCACCAACGGTCTGGTGATCGGTAAAAAATTTTTCCATCTCCGGAGCCGGCATTTTCCCTCTTTCGATCCGGATCATGCCAGGGAGCAGATCGCGAGCGCTTTCGATCGGTTCAATCGGCAAGCGGAAGAATGGCGGCAATGGCATTACCGGCAGATCTCGCTCAGGCAATACCGTGGAATTCTCAAGGCCATGAATCTGGGCAAGAGGGCGGCTCGAGAGATTGAAACCAGGATTCTGGAGGAGGCCAAGGGTTCGGATCAAAACGGCCTTCCGATCATCAGCCTGTGGGGTTTTTATAATGTCCTTACCTGGTACATCACGCATCGGGCGGTATCTCTCAATCATCGGGTGGAGATGGAGAAGCGATTGAGAGCGGCGTTGTCGAGATTTTAAAATCATGGTTCAGAAAAAAACGGAAGATGGGTTCTGTACGACATGCGGCCGGGATCGGTTGTCGAGAGGGCTTAATTCGTGTAAATACCGAAGATCGGATTTAATCAATTTGATCTGAGGAAATAACGGCTCGCCCGGATTGGCTGCCGTGAACAAGGAGGAAGGCAAAGATGATCAGCCGAATCTGGCATGGGTATACAACGGTCGGCAATGCAGATCGGTATGAGGCGTTGCTCAAGGAGGAGATATTTATCGGCATTCAAAACCGGCACATTGGCGGCTTCAAACGTATTCAGTTGCTCCGGCGCGAAATGGATGGAGAAGTTGAATTCATTACGATCATGTTGTTTGATTCGCTGGATGCCGTTCGTGAGTTTGCGGGAGAGGATTACGAAACGGCGGTTGTCCCGAAAAAGGCGAGAGCGCTGCTCTCCCGTTTCGATGAACGATCGCAGCATTATGAAGTCAGAGCAGAATTGAGTACATTCCAAGAGGGAAATAAAGAGGCCCGGCCGAGCCTCTGAAGACAGGGCCGGTCCGGGCCACTGCATGTCAAACGAGGATCGCAGAGGGACGCATCCGCTTCTGCCGTTGCCGCATAGACGAGAGCGGGTGCTCGGCTGGGATTAAGCTGTGGGGGCTTCTTCGAACTGCTCTTCCTCGGTCGAGCCTTTCATCGCGGTCGTTGAAACATCGCCTCCGGCGATTGTCTGCGCGACCCTGTCGAAGTACCCTGCACCCACGAAGCTCTGATGCTTGACCGCTCGATAGCCGTCCCTCTCCAGTTCGAATTCGCTTTCCTGCAGGCGGGAGTAAGCTGCCATCCCCCTTTCGCGATAACCCTGTGCAAGCTGGTACATCCCGTGATTCAGGGAATGGAACCCCGCAAGGGTTACAAACTGAAACTTGTATCCGTAAGATCCAAGCTCCTTCTGGAACTTGGCAATCGCTCCTTCGTCCAGTTTTGCCTTCCAGTTGAACGAGGGCGAACAGTTGTAGGCCAACAGTTTATCGGGGTATGCGCCGAGTACCCCTTCCGCGAACCGGCGGGCCTCCTTCAGGTTCGGCTCGGAGGTTTCGCACCAGATCATGTCGGCATACGGCGCATAGGCCGTTGCCCGCGCGATTGCCGACTCCAGGCCGCTTCTCACGGTAAAGAAACCTTCGACGGTTCTTCCGTTGGTCAGAAAAGGATGGTCCCTTTCGTCGATGTCGCTTGTCAGCAGCGAAGCACCGTTTGCATCCGTGCGGGCAACGACCAGAGTCGGCACCCCGCAGATATCCGCCGCCAATCTGGCTGCAATCAGCTTCTGAATGGCTTCGCCGGTCGGAACCAGAACCTTGCCCCCCATGTGGCCGCACTTCTTGGCCGATGAGAGCTGATCTTCGAAATGCACCGCAGCGGCTCCGGCTTCGATCATGGCCTTCATCAGCTCGAATGCATTCAATACCCCTCCGAAACCCGCCTCGGCATCGGCTACGACAGGCGCAAACCAGTACGTTTCGTTTTTACCCTCCATATGGTCGATCTGGTCGGCCCGTTGAAACGCGTTGTTGATTCGTCGAACCAAATTTGGAACACTGTCAACCGGATAGAGGCTCTGGTCCGGGTAGGTTTGTCCCGAGCTGTTGATATCGCCGGCCACCTGCCATCCGCTGACATAGATCGCTTTTAAACCGGCCTGTACCTGCTGCACGGCTTGCGCTCCCGTCAGCGCTCCCAGAGTGGCCACATAGGGCTCGGTGTGAAGCAGCTTCCAAAGCCGCTCGGCCCCGCGGGTTGCAAGCGTATATTCGATCGGCATCGAGCCGCGAAGCTTGATGACATCTTCCATCGTATAGGGACGTTCGACACCCTTCCAGCGGGCATTCTGGCTCCATTGCCGGATGTACGGTGACCCTCGATCTTCCCTCTGCATAGCGAATCCTCCTTATCCTGAATTTTTTGTTCGAGCATGCGATCTCACTGCGAGCATCTGCTTCATTCCCATATGACAAAATTAGACATCGGGAGGTCAAAATAAATAACGTGAAATTAGTATTTTGCTGAAAAGCATTGCGTAGGATGGAAAAGAAACCTCGGATTGCACCTGACTCCACCGGATGCCTCGAATTCCGCCTGGCCTCGGCGGAGGGATTCCGGGCAAACTATAATCATTAAGGGACCTTCTATGAGGCCTTAATCTTTTCCCGGATCTGTTCGATGAGGCGGTCTCTTTCGAGCTTGGGCAGGTGGGTCAGTTTTTTGCATTCCGAGTAGAAAAGCGGCAAATCGTTTCCGAGCGTCCGGAGAAGCTCGTTAAATACCGGGACATGATCCGAATAGGTGGCAATCGGAATCAGGCGGGCATTGTTGAGGGGGCGACCGAACCAGAGGTCGTACCCGCCGTATCCTCCCCAACTTTCTTTCAATCGGCCGTATTCCGCCTTCAGACGAATGAATTCCTTCTCTTTTTCCGCTTGCTTGATCTCGCCTGATGCGTCGCTTTCGTAAAGGATCCCGAGGCGGTTCCGGCAGTCGAGGATCAAGCGGATAAACTGCTCGTGGCGGCTGCGCCGGAGCAGATATTCCTGATAAAGCGCCTCCTGATTCATCGAGTCGAACCAAAGGCGCAGCCCTTCCTGCTCGACGGCGGCGGCGAAGCTCTCGTTGAAACAGGTGTCGTCCCCCACATAAAGGATCTGATGCGCAAGTTCGTGGAAAATTGTTCCTGCAAGATCGGATTCGGATCGATGGATGTAAGTGTTCAACACCGGGTCGCTGAACCACCCCAGCGTCGAATAGGCGGATGCCGGAGCGATCGAAACATCGTAGCCCTGCGACTCCAGCAGCGATGCATAGGCCTCGGCGCTTTGCTCAGAGAAATACCCCCGATAGGATGTACAGCCGATTACGGGATGGCACCATTTTTTCGGAATCAGCGAAAGTGCGGGAGCCGCGTACACATTCCAGACCGCATAGGGCTTTTTCAGATCGGTGTAATGGAGAAACTGTCGTTCGACCGGCAGATGAATTTCCCTTCGGGCGAACTCGCGCATTTTCAATACGGCTTGAAGCTTTTTTTTGAGCGCCTCCGGAGTCTTCTCATCGGCAACAACGGAATCGATCGGCTTTCGATGCATCAGAACGCGCATCTGGCCGAAAACCGCCTGTCTGTAATAATGCAGCGAGTCGCAGCCCCAAAGCATCGTTCCGAAAAGGAGGGCGACGGGGAAGAAAATCAATCCGAAGTTTTTTGAGACGACCTGTTTTGAACCGGACAAACGCAATAGAACCCCCCGATTTTCAATTTCATACCGCCGGCAGGACATATCAGAACATCGGGCATTCTTCAAGGATTAATTGGTTCAGGCCCCCTTGGCGCGCATGTGAAGGAAATTTCATACTGAAAAACCCCTTTCAATTCGGACCGGTTGAGCGGTTGCCGGCTGCAGGGCGAACTCCAGGGAGTGCAGGGTTTATCATACATTTTCCTCGCAGAGAGGAACCCGACATTCCGTTTTCATAGGAATTCCGGCAGGTTCCAAAAAAGGTATGCATATTGCTAAGGAAGAGACAACCGCTTTTTGGAGGTGAAGTATGAAAGAGATCATCGATCATTTGATTTTCATGCTGGCCGACAGGGACGTCCTGCCCCTCGAGTTGCCGAGGCTTCTTAAGGACGTTCTGATGGTCATCATGGACGGCCGCGCCGGTTCTCTGGACGACATCAATCGGGATCTGTCCAAATTGGGGTGGAACGATGAAGTGCTCGATCCTTACACGCTGGAGCTGATCGTCCAGCTTATCGAAACGGAATGCGACATCGAGTTGGCCGACCTTTGCGCCGATTTGGTCCGTTAGGTTCAAAGTCGAAGAGGGCGGCCCCTCATCGTCTGCCGAGGCAACCGATGCAGTCAACGATCGTGCGGTGAACCCGGTCGATTCCTCCATGGCCTATGACCGCTGCGGCCGGGCAAAGGCGACCCGCGGCTCAATCGGTTGCTCGAAATCGATTCGCTGACAGAAAGCGACTTCGGCCGGCAGAAACCGCTTTGGACTTTATTTCTTCCTCGAAATCGGTTCATCTCACCGACACCATCAAACGCTTCAATTCATTCCCCCGATTTTTAACGCATCGGACGATGCGATCTTGACTGGAAATGAAGGCTGTGACATACAGGGGCTCTGATCGCAAATTGAAAATACCGGGTGAGTCAATCGAGGTCGGTTCAGACCGGACAAGCCTCACAAGCCGAAGCGATGAATTTCCAATGAAGTTTACGATTTTCAAACGGCTTACCCTCGGCTACACGGTGATTATGGTCCTTGTGGTTTTCCTGGGGGTTTACACCGTCTTAAAGCTCAACCGGCTCAATGATCTGAATCAGGAGATCAATCGTGTCGACGGTGCGGTCATCCGGCTGTCGGAGGATCTCCTGGATACTCTGTTTTCGCAGACTGGATTTGAAAAGAAATTTCTGGTGTCCAAAGACGAGGATTTTTATCGGGAATTTTGGAATATCGATCGACTGGTCAGGCATAACCTGATGCAATTGGGTTCATTGATGATCGGACTTGAGAAAAAGAGGCTGTTTCTGGAGACAGAGGCTCTCTACAACCAGTATGGAGCTCTTTTCAAGAGGGAGGCCGGATTGATTGGAAGGAAAGAGGCTACCCCCGGCAGTGAGATTCAGGATCAAAGGGATGCTCTGATCCGTGGACTCAACGGCAATTTCCGGAATATCATCCGGGACGCGAGGTCCGACAGAAATCGGAAATTGCTGGAATCGAGCCGCATCAGCGATAAGGTGCGGCAAGTCACTGCCATCACGGCAGGACTGACGATTCTTATCGGATTGATCATCTCATTTCTAAATACCCGAAACATCAACCGATCCATTGTGCTTCTGCGTGAATCGACCAAGAAAATCGCCAGGGGGAAATTCGATCAGGTGCCGCAAATCGCCTCACCCCCGGAAATCAAAGAACTTGCAAACGATTTCAACTGGATGTGTGAACGTCTCAAGGAGCTCGAGCAGATGAAAATCGATTTCATCGGGCATGTATCCCACGAGCTCCGCACCCCCTTGACGGCCATGAAGGAAGCCTCCTGCATGCTGCAGGAAGGTGTATATAAAAATGAGCCCCGGAAGCAGAATGAACTTTTTACGATCATCCAGGAGTCCTGTATCCGGCTCATCGAATCGGTGAATCGGATTCTCGATCTTTCCCGAATGGAAGCCAAAATGATGACCTATCATTTCAGCGACCAGGTTCTGGCGCCCCTGATCGAGAAATCGGTCTTCAAGTTGACCCCGATGGTCGAAAGAAAAAACATCCGCCTGAGTTTCGACCTGAACCGCGATCTTCCTCCGGTTAAAATCGATGAAAAGCAGATCGAACAGGTGATGGATAACCTCTTGGGAAATGCGCTCAAATACACCGTAAAAGGCGATTCGATCACGATCCGGGCCGCCGCCGGAAACGGCAGCAGAAAATTCGTCGAGGTGTCCATATCCGATACCGGCCCGGGGATCCCGGTTCAGGACCTCGACAGGATCTTTGATAAATTTCAAAGAATTGAAACCGGCAGGAAGACAATGCGAGGCACGGGCCTGGGGCTTCCGATCGCCAAACACATTGTCGATGCACATGGAGGGAAAATATGGGCAGAAAGCGAGCCCGGAGCCGGAAGCACTTTTTTCTTCACCTTGCCTGTCTCGGAGCCGTTCTGCTGAATCTGGACGGCTGCGTGACATATCCTGAAAAAAAGGAAATGGAAAGCGCTCTTTCAAACGCCGGCCGATATCTTTCCGGCGAAGATTTCCAATCCGCGCTGATTGAAAACGATCGAATACGCAAATCGCCGGACTCATTAGGCACTCTTGCGCTTTTTCAGAGAGGATTGATCTATGCGCATCCGAATAATCCGGATCGGGACTACTCAAAGGCGCAGGATCAATTTCGGAAGGTGCTTGAGCAGTCCCCTGCCGGCGAACCTGCCGGTCAGGCAAAAGTCCTGATCGTGCTCCTTGCAAGGCTCATGGAATTGGAAAATGAGAAAATCGCCCTGCGGGAAAAGACAGGCCTGCTGGAGAAGACCGTCGTACGGCAAAAAACGAAGATCGAAGACCAGAATAAGATCGTCCGGCGCCTCGATGGCGATGCGAAGAAAGACCGTACGACCATCGAAGAACTCGAGCAACAGTTGAACACGCTGAAGGATCAAATCGAAAAACTCAAAAACATAGACCTTCAGATCGAAAATGTGAAGCGGCAGCCCGCACCCCCGGTAAAGACGTTGCCGTGATCGGTAATCTTGAATCCCTGCATTCAGGGTCGGAGATTGGTGTGAAATCACAATCGGATCCAATTAAAATACTGCTGGTCGACGACGATGCCAATATTTTAAAGGTCATCAAGATGCGTTTAGAAGCCCAGCGATACCAGGTGACGGCCACCGGGGAGCCCGAAAGCGCAGCCAAGACAGCCGCACGAAACCTGTATGATCTGGCTCTGCTTGACCTGAAGCTTGCCGGAAAAAACGGTATCGATCTGATGGAAACGCTTCATGAAATCAATCCGGAAATGCCGATTATCATTCTGACCGCCTATGGAACCATCGAAACCGCAGTCGAAGCGATGAAGAGAGGCGCCGCTGGCTATGTGACGAAACCGTTCGAATACCCGGACCTGCTGCTGCAGATTCAGAGCAGCGTCGAAAAATCCAGGCTGACCAGGGAAATCAAACGGCTGCGGGAACTGGTCAAGGAGCGGTACGGGTTCGAGAACGTAATCGGTAACAGCGAGAAAATGGCCAGGGTGATGGAGCAGGTCGGCCAGGCCGCCAAGACGGATTCGAGCGTCTACATCGAAGGAGAGAGCGGTACGGGCAAGGAGCTGATCGCACGGGCTCTTCATGCTGCGGGTCTGCGGGAAGAAAAACCGTTTGTCGCCGTAAACTGCGCCGCCATTCCCGAAACTCTTTTCGAAAGCGAGCTTTTCGGATATGTCCGGGGAGCATTTACAGGCGCCGACAGAAACAAGAAGGGGCTTTTTGCCCATGCCAACGGCGGCACCTTTTTCATGGATGAAATCTCGGAGATGCCTCTTTCCATGCAGGCAAAACTTCTGAGAGTGCTGCAGGAGCAGGAGTTTTACCCGGTCGGAAGCGGAGAGAGCATGAAAGTGGATGTCCGGCTCATCACAACATCCAACAGGGATCTTGAAGCCGAGGTTGAAAAGCGGGCATTTCGCGAGGACCTCTTCTATCGGATCCATGTGGTGGTGATCAAGCTTCCCCCGCTCAGAGAAAGAAAAGAGGATATTCCGCTGCTGTCTCGATTTTTCCTGAAACAGCTTTCTGAAAAATCCGGAAAAGAGGTCAAAGGCTTCTCCCCTGCCGCCATGCAGAAGCTGCTTGTCTATGAATGGCCCGGAAATGTCAGAGAGTTAAAGAATGCAGTCGAGTGTGCGGTGGCTCTGACAGATAAAGAGATCATCACCGAAGATATCCTGCTGAAGACACGACAGAGCCTGGAGAGCCCGGGCATGAAGCCTTTCCGGTCGGCCAAGGAGGATTTTGAAAAAGACTACCTGCTCCAGCTCATCGGACTGGCTCAAGGCAACATGAGCAAGGCTGCTGAAATGGCGGGAAAATACCGGGCCGACCTCTATGCGCTGATGAAAAAGTACGGGCTCAAGCCGGATGACTTCAGAAACCAGGAATCCTCTTGACGGGGTCGAACCGGGTTGAACCAACTGCGTGCTGTCCCGCCTTCCTGAATCCCCGAAGGAATTCTCTGCAGAACGGAAATTCCGTACCGATTTAAAATTAGTCCTTGACAGCATCCTTTTTCTTAAGATAAATGACTATGCCATAAGCGATATGGCCATCTCATACATCCATCGAAAAAATCAGGAAGCCGGAAAATCTGCGCCGGTTGCTTGGGTCCGAAAGTTGAAGGGCCGATGATGATACAATCCGTGAAGCGGGCTGCGGAGATATTAAAACTCTTTTCCCCCCGTACGCCGCGGCTCGGGATCACCGAAATAAGCGAAAAAGTAGGCATCCACAAGGCCACCGCCCAGGGGCTCGTGCGGACGCTTGTTGCGGAGGGATTTCTCGCTCAGGACCCGGAGACCCGGAAATACAAGCTCGGTTTCGCCATATATGAACTCGGTGTCGCACTCGCCAGCGGGCTGAAGATCAATCAGGTTTCGGTAAATCCCGCACACCGCCTGGCAATGAAAACCGGATTCCTGGTTCGTATTTCGATTCCGGATCGGGATTCAGCCGTCATCGTGATGGACGCCTATCCCCGGTCAACCCCTTTTCTGTACCCCCAATTCGGCCTGCGTTTTCCGCTTTACTGCACGGCCATGGGCAAGGCCCTGCTCGCTCAGTGGGAGGATGACAGGCTCGAAGCGTACTGCTCGACGATCGAATTTTTCGCTTTCACCAGCCATACGATTTCAACAAAAGAGGAATTGCTCCGTGAACTTGCCGAAGTCCGCCGCAATGGTTATGCCGTCAACAGAGAGGAGCATCTGCTCTCGCGGTCGGCGATCGGCGCCCCCATTTTCGATTCCGGCGGCCAAGTGATCGCTTCCATGAGCATTGTGGCCGATCCCAGCCGTTTGCAGGGAGGAACCGTGGAGTCGTTGGCCCCTTTGGTGATTTCGACGGCAATGGAAATATCACAGAACATGGGCTACGTCGCCCGGGCACCGGTCGGAACAGATCGTAGCCGTTCCCCGATTACACAAAAGGTAAAGAGCGATGCCATACCCTGAATCGATGCTGGCTTCGATCGAGAAGCTGCAAAAGAGCCGAGAGTACCGCCTGAATCAGAAAATTCCGATTCTGAGCATAGACGAAAAGAACCAACTCCTGAAAGAGTTTCATCCCGATTACCGCCCCGGCGTTCATCGCGAGCTGAAAGTCGGCATCAACAAGGGGGATATGGCGGTCGTGGAACTTGCCAACCTGCTGGAAGCCCGCAGCACGGTCGACCCCAAAACCGTGGATCTGACCCGAATCGAGCTTGAGGTCGATACGCTGGTAATCGGTGCGGGGGGAGCCGGGCTGACGGCGGCGATCTTCAGCCGCGACGGCGGGGCATCGGTTGCACTGGCCACCAAACTGCGGCTGGGCGATTCCAATACGACCATGGCCGAAGGCGGGATCAATGCAGCGATTTCACCGGGAGATTCCCCCACCATTCATTATCTGGACACGATGGGTGGAGGAAATTTCACCAATATTCCCGAATTGGTACGGGCGCTGGCGACGGATTCGCCGTTTGTCGTGAAATGGCTGGAAGACCTCGGCGTGCCGTTTGACCGGGACCCGGATTCGGATCTTCCGCTTCCATTGCTGGCCGGAGGACATTCCCGGCCGAGGGTCTGCTCGGTCGGTGATTTCACCGGCATGAGCATCATCCAGGTGCTGCGTGCGGAGGTGGAAAAACGGGATATCCGCATCATGGAGTTCTCGGCGGTGGTCGATCTTCTGCTGGACGATAAAGGGCAATGCGCCGGCGCGGTCCTGCTGGATCTGCTCACAAAGATCCCCCATGTGGTCAAGGCAAAGACGGTCATCTTGGCGACGGGCGGCATCGGCAGGCTGCACATCCAGGGCTTTCCGACCACAAACCATTACGGTGCGACGGCCGACGGCCTGGTCGTGGCCTACCGTGCAGGCGCCAGGCTCGGATACCTCGATTCGATTCAATTCCATCCCACCGGCACGGCATACCCCGACCAGCTTCTGGGCCTGCTGGTGACCGAAGTCGCGCGCTCCAGGGGTGCGCATCTGGTGGATGTCGACGGCGAGCGTTTTGTCAACGAGCTGCAGACCCGGGACCTGGTCGCCTCGGCCAACGTACGCCAGATCATCGGCCGCAAAAAGGGGATCATGACACCTTCCGGAATGCAGGGGGTCTGGCTGGATACGCCGCTGATCGATACCCTTCACGGGGAGGGAACCGTCCAGAAATCGTATACGCACCTCTATCACCGGTTCAAGAGAGA
>QZKK01000133.1 GCA_003599475.1 Desulfobacteraceae bacterium | reverse complement strand
TATCGGAAGTAAACCAGATGCGCGCAGGACCCTCGGCATAGATCTTCCGCACGGACTCGCGAGCCGCCTGCGCGGCGGGTGCCGCGTAGCCTGCCGCCGCGCAGCCGATCAGATCGATCAGCACATCTCCGGCGGATTTGCATAGAGCGGCATCCGGAACGACGGCGGAAAGCTCATGGGTGTACTCTGCCAGGATCCGGGTGGTCCATCTCCTGTTCACAATTCTCCTCCCGTTTCGAATCGTGTTCGGCTTCGGCCACTGCTGTTGCCGTATCCGCATCCAGCAGCCCCTCGGACAGCAGCTCCGAGCGGATGCGCTCGACCTCCCGCTTCCAGGGTTCGAGACAGACCTTGAGGTAGGCTGCTTTATGGCGGCGGATGTTCAGCGGTTCGTTTTGCACCTCCGCCTGGTGCACGTGCCGGCTGAAAAAATCGCCTCCCTGATCGCAGGTCTGCCCCAGCCCCTGCTGGATATCGGGCGGCAGTACCTGGTATTTGGATTCGTTGATGGCGGTACCCAGGACCGGGGGCAGGTCCCCGAGGAGCGTCACGAATGGTGCGTAGCGGCAAAATCCCAGAGGGTAGAGATGCGCCTTGTGAGTCGGCAGCACGTCGATTTCGCCGGCTTTCAGGGCTGCCCGCACATCGCTCCAGGGCACCGGAACCGGAACCGCGCCCATCCCCTCCCAGAAACGCCGCAGCAGGGGATCTTCGATCACCCGGACCCGCAGGCCCCGCAGCTCGGCCGGGGAAACCATCGGCTGCCGCGAAGCGAGCACCCACTCCACCCCCCGCAGCCAGTTCCAGCGCCGGTTGATCAGACGGATGCCGGCGCAGCGCAGGGGTTCGCGCAGCCGGTCGTTGAAAAAACGCCCTTTTAGAAAGGATTGGCGCGTCTCTTCCGACCGAAAGGCATACGGCAGAGCGAAGACCCCGAAACCCCGTACGAACTTGCCGTAGTAGAACAGCTCTTCGATGAACAGGTCGATCAACCCTTCCTGCAGTTGATCGACCTGTGCAGCGGCCGAACCGATCTGCGACGGCCGCAAGGCGATCAAGGACAGATGGTTGCCGGTCATTTGCCGGACCTGGTCTGCGAACCACTGGATTGCGCCGTTCTCCGGGCCTTTAACCGTATTCAAGGTGCCCAGCAGGCGCGGCGTGTCCTCCCGGTTCTGGAAGAGATACCCCACCGGACGGTCAAAGACCTGGCAGAGTCGGGCCAGCATCCGGATCGACAGGGTGGCCCGACCGTTTTCGATCTTGGACACCTGACTCTGGGAAATGCCCGCCCGGGCGGCCAGATCCGTCGCGGTGATGCCTGCTGCACGTCGCAATTCGCGCAGGCGCATGCCCACGCGTTGCGAGATCTGTTTTTCCAGCGGATCCGTAGAATCCTCCGGGGCCATGCGGATCACCCCTCCTCGCAGGGCTCTACGCTGCGCGTGACGGTCATGCCGCGGGCCTCGAGTTCCCGCACGAGGTCGGAGGCAGGGACATCGCGGGTGGGCGAAAGCACCCCCGGCCCGGTGATCCGTCCATCCAGGACCATCTGCGCGCCGATGCTGACGGTGTAGCCGACCGTGCGGTTCATGGCGAAAAGACCGGTGGTCAGATCGCGGTAATCGATCAACTGATAGGTTGCCTTGAGCCCCCGGCCCTCCTTGCGGCCCCACGCCGTCACCCGCAGCGCGATCACATCCCTTTGGTCCGCTGAGAACTGCAGCCTCGGCGTTAAATGATGCACCAGGAACTGCCTGGGGCTGATGGCCGCGCCTCCGACGGACAAAGGGGCATCATCCAGGAAACCCAGTGCGGCCATCTGCAGCCAGAAACGCCGGTGCCCGGGATAACGCAATGCGAAACGCCCCATATCCCGGACGGCGCCGCCCAGCTTGAAGGCCTCGATGTAGTGGATCGCATCGCCGTTTGGATAGGCCTCCAGCGGTCCGAGCCCCGGAATTTCGACGGTGTGGCCGTGTTCTTCTTTGAAAATTTCGTTTCCCGGGATCAGGACCTCCCGCCCCCTTTCGAGCAGCCTCGCCGGCCGCTTGTAAGACTTCAGCACGCCGTCGAAGGTCCAGGTGATTTTATAGTGCAGCGGGTTGTCTCCCCGTAAGCGGGGCTCCGGAAGACCGGTCCCATAGGAATACAATCCATGGACCTCATCGAGCTCCGCGAGCGCCAGTTGTGCCAGAACCAGGTCGATACCGGGGTCCATGCCCATTTCGGGCAGAACGGTTACGCCTCTTTCGCGTGCCTGCGTGTCCAGTTCGACGACACGGCCGGCATAGCTGCTGCTTACGAAATGGGAGCCGGCTTCGATCGTCGCCCGTGCGACCGCGTAGTTGAAATCGGCCGGCAGCATGCAGAGAGTGATGCTCGGCTTAACCGATGCAAGCAGACCTTTAAGCTGCCCCTCATCGGAGGCATTCAGCGGCACCGCCCGGCTGCGTGCATATCCTTTGGCCTGAAGGTATTCCCCGGCGGCACCGGAATCCATTTCTGCAACCACGATCGCGGAAACCCGATCGCTGCGCGCCAGATCGTGAATCACGGCCTTGCCTTGCAGGCCGAGGCCGAGCAGTAAGACTGTAGTCATTCTCCATCTCCTTTATTTAGATATCTAAGCCGAACCCAGCCGGAAATCCGAAGCACGAAATTCTAAATACGAAACAAATTAAAACAAATTCAAATAGCCAAAATCCCAATGAACCAAATCGATCGCATCCACCACATTTGAGCCTCGCGTTTTGAACATTGGGACATTCGGATTTCGGATTTGTTTCGAGTTTCGATATTCGAATTTCGAATTTAGGTTTCGAAAATCCGCGTAAATGTCTCCGTGAAAGAGTCAGCACGCCGGTTGCGTTCATACATTCCTCAGCCGGGGATCGAGGGCGTCGCGCAGTCCGTCTCCCAGCAGGTTGATCGAAAGAATCGTTACCATGATGGCGACACCGGGAAGCGTCACCAGCCACCAGGCGTCGGTGATGTAAAGCCGTCCTTCCGCCAGCATGCGCCCCCAGGTGGGCATCGGCGGCGGCACCCCCATGCCCAGGAAGGAGAGCCCGCTTTCCCAGATGATGATATTGGCTACCCGCAGCGTGCCCAGCACCAGAAGCGGTGAAATCACGTTGGGCAGAATGTGGCGGAAGATGATCACGCCATGGCGGGTGCCGATCGCCCGCGAGGCTTCCACGAACTCCTTCTGCTTGAGGGAAAGCACGCTGCCGCGGATCGTACGGGCATAGGTCACCCAGTCTGACAACCCCAGCACCAGGATCAGGTTGAAGATGGAGGTGCCAAGCACGGCGATTACGGAAATGGTCAACAGCATGAAGGGGTAGGCCATAAAAACATCGGCGATGCGCATGATCAGGCTGTCCAGCCTGCCTCCGTAATAGCCCGAAAAAAGCCCCAGCAGGATGCCGGCAAGCTCCGCCACAAACACAGCCGAAAACCCGACGGTAAGCGACACGCGGCTGCCGTACAGCAGCCGCGCCAGGACATCACGGCCCAGGTTGTCCGTCCCCAGCGGGTACTTCCAGCTCCCTCCCGACTGCCAGACCGGGGGGGTGAAGCGCGCGAGAAGTTCCTGTTCCAGCGGGTCCACGGGATAGACCAGCGGAAAGGCGATGCTCACCAGCAGCACCAGGGCCAGCAAAATACCCCCGACCAGCGCGCTCGGCCGTCGGGCCACCTCCCGCAGAGTCTCCCCCATGAAGCGCAGCCTCGGACCGGCAATATCGGTAAAAGTCGAGCTGACAGTAAGCGGCTTGTTCATTTATCCTCGAAATAGCTGATACGGGGGTCGAGAATCATGTACAGCATATCGACCGCAAGGTTGACCGCAACGAAGATGACCGCCAGCACCAGGACGATGGCCTGGACCAGCGGGTAGTCGCGATTGAATATGGCCTGAACCACGAGACGGCCGACCCCCGGCCAGGCAAAAACGGTTTCGATGATGACGGTACCGCCCAGCAGGAAGCCGAACTGCATGCCCGCCACGGTCACGATGGGGATCAGGGCGTTCTTGAAGGCGTGCTTTCCGATCACGATGACCTCTCTCAAGCCTTTGGACCGCGCCGTGCGGATGTAGTCCAGGCTCAATACCTCCAGCATGACCGAACGGGTCAGGCGCGCGAACATGGCCATCAGGCTCAACCCCAGGGCCAGGGCGGGCATGACCAGATGCAAGAGGGTTCCGCGGCCGGAAGTCGGCAGCCAGCCCAGTTCAACTGAAAAAAGAAGGATCAGCATGATGCCCAGCCAGAAATGGGGCATGGAGAGGCCGAAGAGCGCCCCCAGCATGCTCCCCATGTCCAGCCACGAACCGCGCCGTACGGCCGAAACGATCCCGATCGGAATCGATACGACCAGGGAGATGAGCATGGCGGCTGCGGCAAGCTCGAGGCTTGCCGGCAGTCGCTCCAGGATCAGCTCCATGGCGGGCACCTTGTAGTAAAGCGAGTCGCCGAAGCGGCCGCGCAGCGCCTGCCAGGCGAAGCGCCCGTACTGCCGGTAGAGCGGATCGTTGAAGCCGAGCTGTTCGCGCAGGGACTCGATCTGCTCGCTGGAGGCATCGGCCGGCAGCATCAGCATCACGGGATCGCCGGAAAGATGAATGAAAAAGAAGCTGATCATCGAAATGCCGATGACCACCAGGACCGTATGCCAGATCCTTTTCAGAAGATATGGGAGCATAGGTTTTCACGTTCAGCGTTCAGGGTTCAGGGTTCAGCGTTCAGCCCGGCCGTGCCGCTTCCGGCACTTGATCGAATGAGAAAATAGAATGATCTGATTCATTAATTCGATGTTCGACGTTCTTTCAACCTTGAACCCTGAACCCCGGAACGCTTCTGCGGTCACTTGGGTTTTGCGTAGCGCATGTTCAGGAACCCGTCCCGGCGTCCCTCGTAGTTTACTCCGTTGGATACCCCGAAAACCTCGGGCACCACGTACAAAAAGGCCCAGGGGGCTTCCTTGTAAAGGATTTCATCGACCTGGGCGTAAACCTTGGCGCGCTCGCCCCGGTCGAGGATGGTGCGCCCCTTGTCGAGCAGGTCGTCCACGGTCGGATTCTTATAATAGTAATCGCGGCTTTTGGAGTGGAACAGAGGGTAGACATATCGGTCGGGCTCGGGGGCGTCGTCCCAGAAGTAGATGAACATCTGGTGCTGCTTGCCTTTGTAGCGCTCCCACATGACGGCCCGCTCGAACGGCTCCAGGGTGACTTTGAAACCGGCCTTGCTCATGTTCGCGGAAATGGCCTCGGCCTGTTCCTGAATCTGGGTCATGTAGGTGGGATAGGCCAGGCGCACCGCCAAACCGTCCGCATGTCCGGCCTCCTTGAGCAGCGTGCGGGCCTTCTCGGGATCGTACGGGTACGGCTTCAAGCCGGGGCTGGCGCCGAAGGTGCGCGGGCTGATCGCACCGTGGCAGAGGATGCCCTTGCCGTCGAACAGGGCCTTGTTGATCAGCTCCTTGTCGATGGCGTAGTTGACCGCCTGGCGGACGCGCACGTCGTTGAAGGGCGCTTCGTAGGTGTTTAGCCCCAGGTAGGGCATCGTGCCCATCTGCGAGGTCAGGTAGGCCTTGCCGGAATCGGCGATCTTCTTGCGCTGGTGCACCGGCACCCCGCTGATTACGTCCGCTTCGCCGGTCGCAAGCGATGCGATGCGCGAGGCTTCTTCCGGGTTCGCCTTGAAGATCACGGCTTTGTAGGGGGGCTTTGGGCCGTAGTACTTGTCGAAGGCTTCCAGCACGATCTCCTCCCCGCGCACCCATTTTTTCAGGAGGTAGGGACCGCTTCCGATCGGATCGGTGTTGTACTTGGCATCTCCGACATCCTGGATGTACTTGGGAGGCACGATCGGAAGATAGTAGCCGAGCATGTACAGTCCGGGCGCATAGGGCTGCCCGGTCTTTATGGTAAAGGTGAAGTCATCGATCACGTCCAGGGCCGTGAAAGCCGAAAGCTTGCCCTGGTGCGGATTCTTCAGCTCTTTCTTGTTCGAGCGGTCGAAGGAGAACTTGACGGCTGCCGCGTTGATGGGCTCGCCGTTATGGAAAACAGCGTCCCTGCGCAGCGTGATCTTCCAGGTTGTGTCATCGACTTTTTCCCACTTCTCGGCCAGTGCCGGTTTGACGGTGGCATCTTCCTGGGGGTGAAACAAGGTGTCATGGATATTGTAGCACACGCTCATCGTCGTCTGGATCGAGCTTTGCATCAGGTCCAGGCCGACCGGTTCCGCCTCCTGCATCACCACCAGCGTATCCGGTGCCTTGGCCGCGGCCGGAGCCGCAAGAAAGGCGAGGCAGATCGAGACCATCAGGACACTAAACGATAACCTTCGCTTCATGATTGAACCTCCTTTTTTGGGGTTGTTGGGGAAAGATCTTCGCCATCGGATTCGAGCTTCCATTCCGGCCCGCCGTCGTGCAGATGGCAGGCCGTCACATGATCGATATCGATTCTCCGCATCCTCGGTGCCGCCTGATCGCAGACCGCCATGCGCTGCGGGCAGCGGGGGTGAAAACGGCACCCGGGCGGCGGTTTGATGGGCGACGGCACATCGCCCGCCAGGATGATGCGCTGCCGCCTCCGGCGCGGGTCCGGCACCGGCACGGCCGACAGCAGGGCTTGCGTGTAAGGGTGCCGAGGCGAATTGTAAAGCGCTTTGGCACCGGCCATCTCGACGATCTGTCCCAGGTACATCACCGCCACCTTGTGGCTGACGTGCCGGATGACCCCCAGATCGTGTGAGATGATGATGTAGGAAAACCGGAACTGCCGCTGCAGGCGCATCATCAGGTTGATGATCTGGGCCTGTACCGACACATCGAGGGCCGAAACCGGCTCGTCGCCTATGATCAGCTCAGGCTGCAGGATCAGCGCCCGCGCGATCATGATGCGCTGCCGCTGCCCCCCGGAAAATTCGTGCGGGAATCGCTTCGTATGCTCGGGCAGCAGCCCCACGGTGCGTAAGATCTCGGCCACCCTCTCGCTGCGTTCGCGGCGGCCGCCCACCCGGTGAGTGGTCAGGGGCTCTTCGACGATCCGCTCGACGGTCAGGCGCGGGTTGAGCGAACCAAAGGGGTCCTGAAAGATCATCTGCATCTGCCGCCGCATGCGCCGCTCCTGCACGCCGTTCATGGTCAGCACATCCTCGCCCTTGAAGCGCACGCGGCCGGCGGTCGGCCGGATCAGCCTCAGGATGGCCCGGCCCGCGGTTGACTTTCCGCATCCGCTTTCCCCCACCAGGCCCAGGGTCTTTTCCGCCCCCAGGCTGAAGGAGATGCCGTCCACGGCATGCACGGCCTCGTGCCGGCTGCGCCAGAACCCCCGGCGCACCGGAAAATGCTTGACCAGTTCCATGACTTCGAGCAGTTCGGGCATCTCCGCTCCCATCGCCGCGCTCACGCCATCCAGCAGGCCGCCCGTTGCCCGGGCGCCGCTTCGCGCAGCTCCGGTTTCCGGGCCCGGCAAATATCGTCCGCCAGCGGGCAGCGCGGGTTGAAAGGACAGCCGGGCGGCAGCGCCAGCAGGCTTGGCACAACCCCGCTGATTTCGTAGAGCTCCTCCGACTCGGCGCCCGCCGCCACCGAGGGAATGGCGCGCATCAATCCCCGGGTGTAAGGATGCAGCGGATTTTCAAACAGACTCAACGTATCGGCTGATTCCATGATCTGTCCGGTGTACATCACCGCCACGCGGTCCGCGGTTTCGGCAATCACCCCGAGATCGTGCGAGATGATGATGATTGCGGTCTGCAGGTCCGCACGCAGCTTGTTCATCAGCTCCAGTATCTGTGCCTGGATGGTGACATCCAGGGCTGTCGTCGGTTCGTCGGCGATCAGCAGCGCCGGGCGGCAGGCGAGGGCCATTGCGATCATCACCCGCTGCCGCATGCCTCCCGACAACTGGTGGGGATACTCTTTGACCCGCCGGTCGGCTGCCGGCACACCCACTTTGGCCAGCATGTCCACCGACTTTTCCAGAGCCGCGCCCGGACCGAGAGATCCGTGCACGCGGAAGACCTCCGACAACTGGTTGCCGATGGTGAAAACCGGGTTGAGCGCCGCCATGGGCTCCTGGAAGATCATGCTGATGCGATTTCCCCGGATCCGGCGAAGCGATTTGGTTGATGCCCTGAGCAGATCCTGACCCTCGAAGAGGATCTTTCCGCCGGCAAAGAATGCCGGCGGCATGGGCAGCAGCCGCAGGATCGATAGGGAGAGCACGCTCTTACCGCAGCCGGATTCGCCGACCACACCCAGAACCTCTCCGGCCTGCAGTGCGATGCTGACGTGGTCAACGGCAAGCACCGTGCCGTGCGGCGTCCCGAAATGGGTGCTCAAATCATGGATCTCCAGCAGGGGCATTGCGGGGTCTCCGGCATCTCCGGCTGCAACCAGATGATGGAAAAATTGTCGTTGAAGCGGGATCGGTTAGGAACAGTTGGAAAAAATTTCGGTCAAAACAAGTAGTACTCCCGGAGAAATATTCTTGTCAAGAATAATCCGATGCCGACACAAAGCGAAAAGGGGGAAAATCGAGGCGATGGGAGCAGGAAGGGGGCGATCAGTCATTGTATAGTTCTTGCTCTTCCATGCAACCGCAGCCGTTGAGAATCGACATTAAATGGTCGATGTCGCCGCTTTTGGTAAAGTAGTCGGCGGCCCCGGCTTTGAGCATTGCCGCTTCTATCTCGGACTCCTGGTACATGGAAAGGCCGATGATGCAAATCTGAGGCAGTTCCGAATGGATGATTCGAGTGGCTTCCAGACCGTTCATCTTCGGCATGCTGTAATCCATCAGGATTACGTTCGGCTTGAGCTTCCGGGCCAAAGCCACGGCCGCTTCGCCATCCGAAGCCTCCGCCACGACCTTGAAGTCGGTGCACTCGGCAATATATAATGAAAGCGCACGCCGCATCACGAGATGATCATCGACCAAAATAACGCGGATCTGATTCATTGTCGCTTTTCCTCTCTGGAAAATTCGCCAAAAGGCTCTATGATCCTAACATAAGGGAAGCCGGAATGAATCTGAATGCCTGGAATTACGTATTCTTTTGTAATCCAATCGAGTAATTGTGTCCGATTTAGAGATTACGAAGCGCTCCATGAGTGATCCTTTCATGGGGTAAACTGCGTAGGGTCTTCTTCCGTTCAGAGATCCCTCCCCCCCGGAGCGGGTTCGGCACAAGGATGCAAAATACTGTCGATTCGCCGTGAAATACATCCTTTTACCCATGGCGATACGGTCGACCCGTCTCTATCATGGAAGAAACGACTACGCGAAGGGTTGCTGCTTCATGCGAGATTCACTTCTGATCCATGTGCGATGAGCTTCGACTTTCAATCGGCGCCTGGGATCGTTCCGCCGAAGAAGGGTAATCATTCCGACCATGTATACCGAATACTACGATCTTTCAGAACGTCCGTTCGAGACACCTTCGGATCCCAAATATCTGTGGATCGGGGAAAAGCACCGGGAAATCCTTTCCAAATCGGAATCCTGGCTGCATGACGAGAAAAGCTTTGCGGTGCTTGTGGGGGAAGAAGGCACCGGAAAGACGGCTCTTGTTCAGGCGCTGATGGATCACCTGGAGGGTACCCTGGCCGCCCGAATCGCTGAACCTGTACCGGACACACTGGAATTTCTCAATCGGATCGCAGAAGGATTCAATCCCGGGCATCAATTCGACGGAGAAGAAGAATTTCTGATATATTTCAAGAAGTTTCTTCGGCAAGCCCATCGGAACGACAAAAAGGTACTGTTGATCGTGGATCAGGCCCAAACGTTGACCGAAGAAATCTTTGAGCGGCTCCGGCTCCTGTCGAACATTGAATTGCCGGGGAAAAAACTGATTCATATTTTTCTGGTCGGTCGAAATACGCTCTACGAGAAGCTGAAATCCCCTTCATGCAGGGCACTTGCCGAAAGAATCGAGCTGCATCTCCGCCTGCCGGCCCTATCGAAGAACGAATGTTCGGAATACATCCGGCACCGCATGAAGGCTGCCGGGGGAAGCCCCGGGATTTTCACGGAAGAAGCGCTTCGAAGGATTGAAAAGATCTCCTCCGGCAACCCTCGCCTCATCAACAAGCTCTGCGACCTGGCCTTGTCGAAGGGGCATGCAAAGGCACTTCGGGCCATTACACCTGAAATCATAAGGGAATGCCGCAGAGAGATCCTCCCGTGGAGCCCCCTTCATATTCTCGGGCGCATCCGATCTTTCTCTGCCGGCCTGCCTGCGAAAATCAGACGACGAAACGCGGACATCACAGCCCGCAAAAGATTGCGTGTCAGGCGGCGGGCATACTGGTCGGCTCCGATCCGGTGGTCGCTTGCCTGCGGAATGCTGGTGCTGTTGATCGCTCTGCTTTTGCCGGCAATCGGGGATATACCCGGTTTTAACCGGACCCGAAGCATTGAACCGTCACCCCCCCCCGCCACACGGGAGGAGAGGGTCTTCCGTCTTCCGGTGGAAAACGAACAAAAAGGTATCGAGCGACCGGAACCGCTTGAGAGCAAGGCTGCACAGGATCCGGCTCACGGCTACTATGGGGATCAAAATCAGACTGCAGCCGCCTCTGAAGTATCACCGCCCGCGTTTCCGGCTGGTGCAGCGCATGAGCCCACCCCACTCCAGGCTTCTGCAACCGATACGGGTTTTCCAAAATTCCAAGCCAAGCCGATCGAAACGGAAGTTCTTCCTTATTTTCATACCGTTCAGCAGCGGGGGGAAACACTTTCGCTCATTGCGGAATGGTATACCGGATCTGCATACAACTGGAAGGATATCGCCGAAGCGAATCCCGGCATCGATCCCCATCTGATCCATATCGGAGATGAGATCTTCATCCCGCAATATCTTTTAAAGATCCACACCCGAATGCCTGCCGATTATCTCTCCTCTCAACCGAAGGCCTCCGCATTCAGGTGAAAAAACAGACGGTCTCACCGTGCAGAGGATCGGGTTACAGAAACCCTATCTTCAGCATGGAGAAATCATCATCCAGACCTTTGCCGCCGTGCATCTCGCGAAGCATGGCATAAAGACGGTCTATTTCAGAGACCTCCCCCTTCGGGGGGGAATGAAGAAGAAGCGCCTTCAGCTCCTCAAAACCCCACCACTCGCCGTTTGTCTTTATCACCTCGAAGGCGCCGTCCGAGAAAATGTAGAGGCGCGACGGAAGCGAAACGCCGGCAGAGCCGCTCCGGTAGACGATATCCGGCATTCCGCCCACAAACAGGTTTTCCGTGGAAAGCTCCTGCACCCCGTCTCCTCCGCTTCCCTCGGATATGAGCAATGCAGCCGGGTGGCCAGCGCTTGCGTAACGGATCTTCTTTGCTGTCCTGTCGAAGACACCGTACCAGAGTGTAAAATAGAGTCCGTTCTGTTTTTCCATCGGAAAAGTCTGGTTGAGGGCGGTCAAGACCTGCTCCGGACACCTGAAGTCCGTGCCCTGCAAGGTCTGCGACCGGATCATGTTCAGTGCGGAGACGGAAAGCAGCGCCGGCCCCACCCCGTGATTGCATACATCGAGCAGGTACATGGCAAAATGCTCGTTGTCGATCCAGTGATAGCCGAGGGAATCCCCGCCCAGTTGCGCCGAGGGGACGTAGCGCCAATCCGTCACGATATCGCCGCCTGAGACGGGCTGAGGAAGCAGCGATACCACGTATTCTGCAGCGCTCGCAAGCTGATCGGCAAGGGCCTGCTGGCTCCTGAACAGAGCCTGATAAGCCTCATTGCGCTGAAGCAGGTTGATGTATCCGGCGGAATGATAGCGGATCCTGGCGATCAGCTCGATCCGGTCCGGAAGCTTTACCAGGTAATCGTTTGCCCCGAGCGCGAAGGCCTCCGCCTTGGTTGCCGCCTCCTCTTTGCTGGAAAGCACGATAAGCGGCACCTCCTTCAGCTTCTTGTGCCCCCGGAAGAACTTTACCAGCGTCAGACCGTCCACTTCCGGCATGACCAGGTCCTGCAGGATGACGGTGGGCGAGAGCTCCGCGGCCATTTTGATCGCCTTTGCTGGATCCTGACAGTAGTGGAATACGATATCCTTTTCCGGCGCCAGCATGCGCCTGACCGCTTCGCCGATAATCGGCTGATCGTCGACCAAAAGCACGGTAATCCCGTGCCGGCTCAATCCCGCAGACAATTTCTCTTCATCGATGGTCATCGTAACCTTTCCCCGAGGATGTGATCGGATGGGATCGGATGGGATCCGGATCGGATCTGTCTGGTGATCGCATCCGCTATTTTTTCCAAAGGTAAAATTTCTACGGCTGCTTCCAGCTCGGCCGCCGCTTTGGGCATGCCGTAGACGACCGAAGTTTTCCGGTCCTGGGCGATGGTGTGCCACCCTGCACGGCGAAGGGCGAGAAGCCCCCGCGCCCCATCGCTGCCCATGCCGGTAAGCAGAACCGCGACACCCTCCCGCTGCCAGTAGTCGACCAGGCTGAGGAAGAATGCGTCGACAGACGGCCGGTAGGGATTGTTCCTCGGTTCGGCCATGTAGTGGAAGGCACGGTCGGGTCCCATCACCAGGTGGTCGTTTGTCCCTGCCAAAAAAACCGCATTTTCTTCGGGTTCCATATCCGCCTTTGCCACCGTAACCTTCAACTTCGTATGTCCGGAAAGCCATTCCGCAAGGCCTTCTGCAAACCGGACATCGACATGCTGCACGATGACCACAGGGGCACCCAGCTTCACGGGCAATTGCGCGACAAGGTCGGCAAGCGCCTTCGGTCCTCCCGTTGAAGAACCGATGGCGACCATGGGTGCAATCCGTTTTGCTTTCCCCTCTTCGATTCCGGGCTCTTCTTTGCCGTTGAGCTTTCCCCTGCCGATCAGCCTTTCCAGCATTCCGATCTTGTTGAGGAGCTTCTGTCCACCGTGGAGCCTGCCCTCCGCATCGATTACAGGCATGTTTTCGGCATCGAGGGCGCCTGCACCCATGGCTTCGAAGACCTTTGCCGCCTGTTTGGAAATCCCGTCCGTCACGATCAATATGGCGCAGGGGCTCTGCCTCATGATCGTCCGGGTCGCCTGCACCCCGTCCATCGAGGGAAGCGTGAGCTCCATCAGGATGAGGTGGGGCTTGTCCCGGACGGCTTTTTCAACCGCCTCGGCGCCGCTTGCCGCAGTCCATGCAACGGAGTCCTCCGGCCGGCAT
>QZKK01000178.1 GCA_003599475.1 Desulfobacteraceae bacterium | reverse complement strand
CCGGGAGGTGGAGAGCCTGGCCTTCATCCAATGTGTGGGAAGCCGAGATGCAGCGCTCGGGCACCTCTGGTGCTCGAAACTCTGCTGCGCGACCGCCCTCCGCTTGGCCAATCGGATGAAATGGGATCGACCCGCAGCCGAAATCACCCTCTTCTATATCGACATTCAAACGTTCGGAAGAGACTTCGAAGGCTTCTACGAAAAGTCGAAACAGCGGATCCGTTTCATCCGAACGATTCCGGGAGACATCCTTCCGGCCGACAACAGCCGGCTACTGGTCTCATACTTCGATGGTGAAGCAAAGGAAGAGCCCTTCGATCTCGTCGTTCTTTCAGTCGGAATGATGCCGGATGCGGCCAATTACGACCTGCTGAAGCAGCTCGGCCTCTTCGAATCGAAGGAAACTTTTTCTTCCGGGTATGAAAATATTTCGCTTTGCCTCGAAGAAGGTGTCTTTACCGCCGGAGCTCTTCTGTCCCCGATGGGAATTGCCGATGCAGCCGCCTTTGGCCTGAAAGCCGCCGAAGAAGCGATGCGCTATCTCGCTTCCGCTTCAAGCGTATCGATTCCTGAAAGACCGGAGGAATTCCCTTGATCGATCGTGTAATGGTGATAGGCAACGGCGCTTGCGCACACCGGATCGCTTCCCTTCTCCTGACCCGGGGACAAGGCGTCATCCACGTCACCCGTGAGGACCGGTTCTCGGCTCCGGACACCGCGTCTCCCGATCTCAAAGCCCTCGAACGGCTCACAAACACGACGATCGATCGATGCGAGGGGCATACCGGAGCCTTTCGGATCACCGCAACCCGAAACCAGACCTGTCTTCAACGCACCGCAGCCGCAGTGATCATCGCCGAAGAACCCGTTCGACAGTCCAACATCGAGCGCTACGGGCTGTCCTGCTGCCCTTCGGTTTACTCCGTTTCACAAATATCGAACCGGACCCAAGATTCAATCGGTAAAGCTAACGGTTTCGGGGATCGGCTCCAGGATAAAAGAATCGCCTTTCTCATCGGGCTTCATCGAGAAGCGCATCCGGCATGTTTTGCAGAAACCCTGAAAGCTGCACATCGGCTCCAGTCCGCAGGCTGCAGGACCTGTATTCTTTCTAAAAACCTGAAGGTTGCCGGAAACGGCCTGGAGGCCGGTGTTCGGGATTATAAAAAAGCCGGCGGAATCGTCTTTAAGTTTTCCGGGCAGCTCCCGCGCTTTATCACGGCAAACGGGCACCCGGCAGAGATCGAATTCACAGATGAAGTCACCCGGGAGGCGCAACTGCTGCACCCGGATATCGTCGTGGTCGATGAAACCCTGTGTCCGTCGCCCTACCTTGAACGGTTGGGCCGAATTTTTGCGCTCGATACCGACGGCCAGGGGTACCTTCAGACCGGCAACGTCCATCGCCTGAGTGTCATGACCAATCGCAGAGGAATCCTTGCTGCCGGTCCTTCCCGGTCGATTCAGACCGAAGAGCAGGAGGAAGCCGATGCCGGCGCCGCGGCAATAACCGCGCTTTCGCCGGCCGCTTCCCGGATGATCGAGGAAACCGATGCAAAAGCAGAAATCGATTCCAGCCGGTGTGTCCGATGCCTGACCTGTTTCAGGCTCTGCCCCCATCGCGCCGTTTCGGTTGCGGCAAGGGTAACCGTCGCCCCGGAAGCCTGCGAAGGTTGCGGCATCTGCACCTCGGAATGCCCCAGGGGGGCAATCCGGATTGCCCATCCCGATCAATCCGAAATCACCGAGAGTATTTCTCGTTCCGCAGCTGGCATGAGGGGTGTCGAAAACGCTCCTTTTCTGGTTGCCTTTTGCTGCAGCAAATCCGCTGCTATGGCCGCGGAACAGGCGGCGGCAGCAGGGCGCTCCCTGCCTGAAAACCTCCAGACGATTTCCGTGCCCTGTGCGGGAAGCATTTCGATGGATCTGATCCTGACCTCTTTTCGACTCGGTGCAAGGGGGGTGCTTGTATTGACCTGTCATGAGGGGAACTGCCGCTCCGAGCGGGGAAATCGGTTCGCTGGAGAGCGTGCGGCCCGGGTTTCCTCGATTCTCTCTGAAATCGGGATGGAAAAGGAGCGGATCGGAATCGACAGCCTGGCTGCCAACATGGGGGCGGATTTCGCCCGCAGGGTACGACTGTTCGAGCAGAGGATCAAAGCGCTGAACACTGAACGCTGAACACTGAACACTTTCATTAGGTGCTACGATGCCCGAATCGATCGATCTAAACATGCTGAATCCAGGCCGATTGGAGCCCTGGCCGTATTCTCAGGAAATCTGTTTGACCTGCGGGATTTGTTCGAGTAGCTGCCCGGTTTCCGGAATCGACGGATTCGACCCCAGAAAGCTTGTCCGTATGGTCGCACTCGGAAGGAAAGCGGAGGCGGCCGAATCGAGGTGGCCGTGGATCTGCACCATGTGCGGAAGATGCGAACATGTATGTCCGATGCAGATCGATATCGCCGATATCGTCCGCGGTTTGCGGGGTATGCGGGAGCGGGAAAAGGTGCCGGGAATCATCCACAAGGGGACAGCCGAAGCGCTCCGAACCGGCAACAACCTCGCACTCCCGAAGGAAGATTTCATCTTCATCCTGGAGGACGTCGCCGGCGAACTGGCCGAGGAGCCCGGATATGAAGGATTTACCGTGCCGATCGACAAAAGAGGCGCCCGGATCCTCACGACGATCCACAACAAACTGGTCAATACGCACACGGAGGATCTCAAACACCTCTGGAGAGTCTTTCATGCCGCAGGGGAAAACTGGACCGTCCCCTCGGACAACTGGGAAGGAACCAGTTGGGGCTATTTTTCGGGAGACGACGCCGCCATGAAAATCATGGCCGGTCGTATCGCGGAAAACATGGAAAGATTGGAGGCCGGAAATCTCCTCTGGCCCGAATGAGGGCATGCCTATCTTTCGACCCGGTCGGGTCTTGAAAAATGGTACCCCGATGCCCTCCGACGATTCAAAGCGCTGACCGTATTCGACCTGCTGATCGACTACATCGACAGCGGGTGCATCCGGCTGGATCGAACGCGATTCGACGTGCGGGCCGCATACCATGATCCCTGCAACTATTGCCGCAAGGCCGAAAAAATGTTCGGGCATGGTTTTTACGAAGAGCCGCGGTACATTCTGAGCCGCTGTCTCTCAAACTGGGTCGATCTCTACCCCAATCGTCAGAATCAGTTCTGCTGCGGCGGCGGCGGAGGAGCGCTGACCACCGGTTACAACGACGAGCGGATTTTCTACGGCCGGAAAAAGATGGCTCAGATCAAGGCGGCAGGCGCCGAAATGGTGGTGGTCCCCTGCCATAGCTGCCACGGCCAGCTCAACAGCATCAAGGAAGCTTACGGAATGGGGGAACTTAAAGTCAAGTACCTCTGGGAGCTGGTCGCCGACTGCCTGATCTTGTAGTAAAAATCCGGAACAGCGTCAGGGTTTCGAAAAATCTCGAAACTCTAAGCACGGCTGCGATTTGGGACATTTGAATTTTGGTCATTACGTATTGTTTCGGATTTCGAATTTCGTGCTTCGGATTTCATAGCCATACAGCTCCCGTATCGGCGCCTCCCACCATTTTCCTGTAGGCGGAAAGCATGCCGGATGCCGGATGATCCGGTCGCCTGAGCCCTTTCAGGCGCCGCCTTTCGAGTTCATCGTCTGCCACCAGCAGATGGAGGCGGTTTTTCGGAACATCGATTTCGATCATGTCTCCGTCTTCGATATAGGCGATCGGTCCGCCGTCCCATGCCTCCGGGCAAACGTGACCGACGCACGGCCCGCGCGTGGCCCCCGAAAAACGGCCGTCTGTGACCATCGCGACCGAGGTGTGCAGGCCCATGCCCACCAGCATGGCTGCCGGAATCGAAAGCTCCCGCATGCCCGGGCCGCCCTTGGGTCCTTCATAGCGGACGACAAGGACAGAGCCTGGCTTTACCTCTTTGCCCAGCAAAAATTCCCGAACCTCTTCTTCCGAGTCGAAAACGCAGGCTGGCCCCCTGTGAACCCGCATCTTGGGATCCACACCGCTTTTCTTAAGAACCGACCCCTCGGGGGCGATGTTTCCCCTGAGGATGGAAAAACAACCGTTGGGCTCCAGAGGATCCGAGGCCGTCCGGATGATCTTTCCATCCGGATCCGGACTCCTGAAGACGGCTTCCTCGAGGCTTCCCCCCATGGCCAGAGGGGCGTCGAGCCGCAGATGACCCTGAACCGCTTTCATCACGGCAAGCACGCCTCCGGCTTCATGGAAGTGATCGATATTGAATTCGGAGGAAGGTTTGAATTTTCCCACCAGCGGAACGGAAGCCTGGATCCGGTCGAAACCGGACAGATCCAGATCGACTTTCATCAGGGAAGCACAGGCCATCAAATGGAGCACGGCATTGGTCGATCCTCCGGAAGCGGAAATGTACCTGATCCCGTTTTCCAGACCCGTTCGATTCATGAAATCGCTAAACGGGCGTCTATCTTCGACCAGGTGAACGATCTGCTCACCGACATCCCGCGCCTGGCGGGCTTTTGCGGCATCGAAGGCGAGCATCGTGGCGGATCCGAAGGGCGCGAGCCCGGCCGCTTCCAGAAAGCACCCCATCGTGTTGGCGGTTCCCATCATGGAGCAGGTGCCCGCGGTGGCGCAGAACCGCTCAGACCATTCCAGAAACGTGGCTTGATCGATTTCCTGGTTGCGCCGCCTGCCGATCGCCTCTTTCAAATCGGAGGTGACCACCTGTCTATTGCCCATGCGACATGGCAGCATGGCGCCTGCCGTCAGAAAAAGCGTCGGAAGATTCAACCGGATGGCGGCCATCAGCATGCCGGGAAGAATCTTGTCGCAGGAGCCGAGCATCACCATTCCGTCGAAACCGTGCGCCCCCACCATCGCCTCGATGGAGGCTGCGATGAGGTCCCGCTGGGGCAGGATATAATGCATACCCGGTCCCTGGGCCATCCCGTCGCAGGGAGCCGGCACCATGAACTCGCCGGGAGACCCGCCTGCGGCCCAGATGCCTTCCTTTACCCGGACGCCAAGCTCTTTGAGAGGCTGATGTCCGGGATTGACCTCTGTCCACGAGTTGACGACGGCGATTTGGGGCTTGTCCAGATCCTTCCTTCGATACCCCACGGAATGCATCAGACCCCGGTAGTAGGCTTCCGTTATTTCTTCCGGTTTTCCGCGATTTCCGGCGTATCGCTTCATGAGGACCCCTTTCTCCGAAATCGAACATCGAGCATTTTTTCAAACACCTTCATCAGAGCGCCCTTGCTCTCTTTACCAAAGCCTTCGGCCAGCGCCATCTGGAACGTCGTTGCCGTGGCTTGCACGAGAGGCAGCGGTATTTTGTGGCGTGCGGAAATTTCGGCTGCGCTGATCATGTCCTTGTAGGCGTGTTCGAGCGGGTACCCCTCGTCGAACCGGTTTTCCAATGCAAGCGGCACGAAGAACTCGGCTGCAAAGCTGCGGCCGGTGCCGGTGGTCACCACCTGCGTGACTTTCTCCGGATCGAGGCCCAACTTCGCGGCCATCGGAAGCACCTCGGCAATGCCGGCACAACTGATATTGAAAAGGAGCTGGTTGATAAGCTTGGTCAACTGTCCGCTTCCCACTTTCCCCATGTGGACAATCTTGTTTCCGAGTGCATCGAATGCCGGACGCAGTTGCGTCATGAGATTTTCATCCCCTCCGAACATGATCGTCAGTTTTCCCTCTTTGGCTCTTGCCTCCATACCCGATACGGGTGCATCGGCAAAAAGGATCCCTCTTTCTTTGAGCTTCCGGTCGATTTCAAGAGTCGCCAGGTAATTGATGGTGCTCAGATCGACGACAACAAGCCCGGAGCGGCCGCCGTGGAAGATCCCTTCTTCCCCGAATGCCACCTTTTCGACGATTTCCGTATTCGGCAGGCTCATAAATATCCAATTCACCTGCCCGGCCATCTCGTGAGGCGTCCGAGACGGTTTTGCCCCCTGTTCGACAAGAAACTGAACGGGTTTCGAATCGATGTCCAGAACCCAAACCTCGAAACCGGCCTTTATCAGGTTCAGGGACATCCATTTGCCCATCTGTCCAAGGCCGATGAATCCAATCTTCTGCATCCTTGATTCTCCTCAATAGTTCAGCCACGAAGCCACAAAGACACAAAGGTCATTATAATATGATTCTGTTGATCCCCTGCTCTCGTCTTGATAAGGGCTTAAACTTCATATCCCTTCTTCGTGACTCTGTGTGGCTGAGTTACGGCAATCCGGCGGCGGCAATCGCCTTCCGGATCGATTCTTTTCCTTCCGCCTTCAACGGGAGAAGCGGTTTGCGGGGATCTCCGCCATAAAATCCGGCGAGATCCATCGCGCACTTGACCCCTGCGACGCCGTGGCTCCCCGATACCGCCTGGTTGAGCGCAAAGAGGCGGTAGTGGAGTCTCTTTGCGCCTTCGAGGTCACCTGCATTGAACCTTTCGATGAGCTCACAAGGCGGCTCCGGAAATGCGTTGGCCAAAGAGACCACCCCGCCTGCGGCACCGAGTGCAAGGGCCGTAAACAGCGTACTGATGGTTCCGGAGAGTACGGAGAAATCCGATCCCTGGCCGGCTTGAATGTAGCTGCTCATGTTTCCGGTTGAAGAATCTTTCATCCCGGCGATGTTGGGATGCCGGGCCAATGCGGCGATCACCTTGGAGGAGAGCGTCATACCGGTAAACCCGGGCGCGTTGTACAGGAGCACGGGAACGGTAAGGGCGTCCGCCACATCGGTATAGAACCCGATCATCGCTTCATCCGTGAGACTCTTCTTGAAATAGGAGGGGGTTACGACCGAAACGTAATCGACGCCCATTTCTGCGACTTTTTTGCTGAATGCGATTGTCTGTCCGGTCGATTCGTAGCCGGTTCCGGCCATGACCGATTGATGACCGGCTTTCTCGGCCAAAACGATTTCGAGCAGTTTTAGCTTTTCGGCTTCCGACAGGCTCTTGCTTTCTCCATTGCTGCCGAGCACAAACAACCCGGCCAGTGAGGATTCCCTGTATTTGCGCATGTTCGAAGTCATCTGCGGGTAGCTTACGGCCTGGTCGACAAACGGGGTGCATATCGGTGCAAAGATTCCGGACAGTTTCTTGGACATTTGATCACCTCTCATTATATTTTCGTAATCATTTAACCACGAAGGCACGAAGACACAAAGAAGAAAATGTCTGCTGAATCATCTCGAATGTCCAATTTCCAGGTAAAAAGCACGTTAACTTCATCATTGGAAATTCTACATTCTACATTGGACATTTTTCAGATGCTTCCACTTTTCGGTTTTCAACACTTCCCGGTTGGCGACATTGGCAGGCTCCCTGCCTTCGAAGACATCATTGACACATCGAGCCGCTTCCGTCGCCATACGGATTACACAGTCCCGCGTCAGTGCGGCCGTGTGGGGAGTCAATATCACATTTTCGAGTTCGAGCAGAGGGCTGTCTGCGGGAGGGGGCTCCTGCTCCAGGACATCGAGACCGGCCCCGCCGATCCGCTTTTCCCGAAGTGCGCAAATCAATGCACTTTCGTCGATGACCGCACCCCGTGAAGTATTGATCAGCAGAGAATCCGGTTTCATCTTCGAAAGCTGCTCCGCCCCCACCGCATGGCGCGTCTCTTCGGTCAAAGGAACATGAATCGAAACGATATCGGACATTGAAAAAAGGGTATCGATGTCGACAAACTGCGCCCATTCAGAGCAGCCGGCCTTGGCCGCTTCCGGTAGAAATGGATCGTAGACCACGATCCTCATCCGGAACGCGCTGCGGCAGACCCGGCCGAGTTCGGCGCCGATTCTCCCGAAGCCGATCAATCCAAGCGTTTTTTCTCTAAGGTCGCGCGGCAGATTCCGATAGCGAATCGAATACTGATCGCTCCTGACGGACAGATCCATGACCGGCAGTTGTTTGGTGAGCGAAAGCATCAGAGCCAGGCAGTGTTCCACCACGCTTCCGGTATTCACCCCGATGTTCGAGGTGACGATGATCTCTTTTTCGGTCGCCGCCTGGACATCCACATTGTCGAATCCTCCGCCGGTGCGGGAGATCACTTCAAGCGCGTCTGCACCGGCCAATAGCTCCCGGGAGATGTGAATACCGGTTCTAAGAACGATACCATTTGCCTTCTTCATCAACGGAAAAACCGATTCCGGGCTCCGATCCGGCGAAACGATGATTTCACAGCCGGCACTTTCCAGCATGGAAAGCGCCTCCGCTTCGATGGGCTGCGGGAGCAGCACTCGTTTTTTCTGGATCATTGGTACACCATTTCCGATTTTAAATTTTAGATTGAAGATTTTAGATTGAAGTCATCAAAATCTGAAATCTGAAATCATCAATCTGAAATTATCTGAGATACCTTCCCCCGGAGACATCCAGACACTGCCCGGTGATGTAGGAGGATTCCGAAGAAGCGAGGAATACGACCGCCGATGCGATCTCTTCCGGAACGCTCAGCCTGCCCAGAGGAATCGCGGATAAGACTTTCTGCCGTTCGGATTCCGTTTTTTTCTCCCACAAACCCCGGACCCGATCACCGGTAAGAGTCACCGTGGGAGCGACGGCGTTGACTCGAATCTCGGATTTCCCCCAATCATAGGCGAGCTGCCGCGTAAGTCCTTCGACTCCCGCCTTTGCCGCCGTGTATTGGACTCCGGCCAGCGAAGCACGGTAGTGGGCGGCAAGGGCCGAGATGTTGACGATCGCGCCTCCTCCCCGTTCGGCCATCAGCGGGATGACCGCCTGGCAGAAAAAAAAGGCCCCTTTCAGGTTCACATCCACCACAAGGTCCCAGTCAGCCTCTTCGATCTGTTCCAGTCGATGGGGGGTATGCAGGGCGCCTCCGGCATTATTGACAAGCACGTCGATACCGCCCCAGGCATCCTTTACCTCCTGTACGAATCGGATCACCTCGACTTTGTTTCTCACGTCGACCTTTCGGGACAAAACCCGATCCCCTCCGGGATCCAGCGATTCGGCGGCCGAGCGGAGAGCGTCCGCATTCACGTCGCAAAGCGCCACCCGGGCTCCTTCCGAAAAGAGGGCCCGGGCGATGGCAAGCCCCATTCCCTGGGCGGACCCGGTTACGATAATGTTGCGATCCTCGAGTCTTTTCATCGATTCTCCTTTCACTCTTCCCTTACCTCTTTCCCCTTCCCTCTTCCCCCTCACCCTTCTTTCATCAGAACCAAAAAACTTTCCACCACCGCCTCCATGAATTCCGGATCATTGATATGGGCGTTCACCTCTCTTACCGGAATGGAGACCTTGAGGTTTTCTTTCAATGCGTCGGTAAACGCCCGGTTCCCTTCGGGGTCCCAGTGCGGAAGCCCCTCCCTGTCCGGAAAGGAGAAGCCTCTCAACGGGATGAAGACGCGCGTGGGCCCTTTGGCGGTGTTCAGTTTTTGGGCAGTCAGTTTACCGACCTGCGAAAGCTCTTCAGGGGTCAGTCGAACCAGCGTAAGATTCGGATTGTGAACGATCCGTTTGCGCGATCGCATCCCTTCCGAAAGTGTGTCCAGCGGCCCCAGCACGACATAGTTTACCCCTCCCGGAGCGATCACCTGCGGAATCCCCATCTCCCCTGCGGCCGTCAGTCGATCGTCCCGGATAGCGCCGTGAAGGCCGCCTGCGAATCGGTCTCCGATTTCATGAAGCGAAAGATCGCATACGCCTTTGAATGCGCCTTCCCGGATCATATCTTCCATGGCGATGCCGCCGGTTCCGTTCTGGTGAAAGGCGACGACCTCGAATCCCTGTTTTTCCAGCTTCGCTTTACAATGCAATGCTCCGGGGGTGGTGGTCCCCATCATGGAAAGCGCAACCGGAATTCCATCGGGGATGAAGGCTTCGGGTCCAGATCCGGCGCACATGCCGCAGACAGCGCCGGCGGCATTTTCCAGAATCCTCTTGGTCAGGAAATTGAGCCCCTGCAGATCGGCCACCGAGTGCATCATGGCGATGTCTTTGGTGCCGACAAACGGCCCGAAAGGGGTCTGCCCGGAAGCGACGGTGGAGACCATCAGCTTCGGAACTCCCGTCGGAAGACTGCGCATCCCGGCACAGGCGATATCGGTCCCCTGTGCCCCACCGATTCCCAAAACGGCATCGAAGCGCCCCTGCCCGTACAGTTCGCTTGCAAGGTCGGCGACTCCGCGCATCATGTTCAGGATGCAGACGCCCTTGTCTCCTGCAGCCAGCGCTTCCGGTAGCGGAACACCCCCGCGCCTTGAAACTTCTTCCCGGGGGATGTCCACCCGGACACCGGATGTCTTCAGGATCCCCGCATCCATTGTCAGCACGGCACAACCGCGTGCCTCGATCCGCGCCTTCAGATACTCCGCTTCCGCCCCCTTCGTATCGTAGGTGGCGATCAGAAGGATCGTCTTTTTCATCTATCCTGAGCTCCTGAAGCAATCGTGCTTAAACGTTATCTATTCATACGTCTGGGGAGATTTGTCAATAGGTTTTCGAAATCGAGACTACCGCCGGCTGCTTGTTGACATCAAGGGATTACCGATATACTATGACCATAGTCATGGCCCTGATCTTGATTGGCGGAGAATTCTAATGAATACGATCTCAAAAAGCAAATTAAAATCCAATATGCTGAAAATTTTTAGAGACATCGAAAAGAGTGGGGAAGAGCTCATCGTAACGGACAACAATAAACCGGTGCTGCGGATTCAACCGATCCGCAAAACCAGATCCGTGGAAGAAATATTCGGCTCCCTTCAGGGGAAGGTCGTTTATCATGAAGATATCAACGCCCCTACATCGGAAGAATGGCCCGAGATATAGATGATCCTGTTGGATACAAATGCTCTTCTATTTTGGACCCTTGATTCGAAGGCGTTGTCGAAAAAAGCAGCGGATGCAATCGCAGATGCAGAAACCGTCTCTATCAGCTCAATTTCAATCTGGGAAATCGGAATCAAAGTAAAACGCGGGAAATTGACGATTCCTCTAACCATTCGCGAGTATGCCGCTCAATTGAATCTGCTCGAAGGGTTTAAAATCCTTCCGGTCGATGAGGCGGCATGGATGAAAAACATCGAGCTCGATTGGGAAAACAGAGACCCAGCGGATCGGACAATCGTCGCCACAGCGGAAATACTCTCCTGTCCCCTGGTATCTTCGGATATCACGGTCAGAAGCTTTTACCCGAATACGATCTGGTGAGCCTCCCCGCGATGGGAAGACCCACCCCCTGCGGCAACCCTGAACCTGCCTACAGCTCTTTCTCAGGCCCCGGCGGAGAATAGACCACGATGTAGGTGAAGTCCTCCTCGGGCTCGGCCCACATGAAGTGCATGGCACCGGGAGGGACAAAGACGGCCATGTTCGGTTCGAGATCAAATTTTTCCCCGTCGATGATGATCCCCCCTTTTCCGGAAAGAGTGAACATGCAATGCTCCTCCCGGTGGGAATGCCCGGTTCCGGTCATGTTGCAGTTCAGCCCGGCCTTCATGGTATTGACCAGAAACGAGAAATTTTTCGCTCCGCAGTTGGACTCGTCCAGAAGAATTCTAAAGAGCGCAGCCCCTCCATGAGTCGGCTTGGCTTCGGCTTCCTTCAAGCGGTGGACAAATTTTCTGGCAGGCATGCTGTTTCCTCTTATTTTTTCATTTTTACGACGACTTTGATGGCATCTTCGATCCGCTCCCGTGAAAACCGGATGGCCGTGGGCAGCTCTTCAAACGGAAACGTGTGGGTATGGATGATGGACGCATCGAATCTCCGCTGCATCATCAACGCCATCGCACGGTGGGTCGCACTCTGCCCCTCCCCCCGGATGCCGTAGACATAGATGTTGTTGCGCACCAGGTGCGCCACATCGACCATGACCGGCTCCAGTGGAAAAGCGGCAAGACAGATCCGGCCCCCGCGGTTTACCATCCTGGCGGCCTCGTTCAGCGCATTGGCCGCACCCGAGCATTCCAGCACGTAGTGGACTCCTTTACCCTCCGTGATGCGGCGGACGGCTTCGACCGGATCTTCGTTTCGGATATTGATCGCGTGATCGGCTCCCAGTTTCTTTCCGAGTTCCAACCGGGCGTCCCGGGTTCCGGTCAGGATGACCGGCTGTGCCCCCATCGCCTTGCTTACCGCAACCCCCATCAGCCCGATAGGCCCTGGACCCGTCACCGCGATCCGTTTACCGGCGATCAGGCCCCCCATAGCATCGATTCCGTACATGGCGGTTCCGGCGGTAACGACGAGGGTGGCTTCCTCATCGGTCATTTCATCGGGAACGTGCACCAGGGTGTTGACGTGATTAACGGCATACTCGGCAAATGCCCCGTCGGTCGTAAACCCGTTGGCCCGGTGGCCCTTGTTCTGATCCCCGTAGTTTTTCCCGTAGTTCAGGCACGATGTGTACATCCCCTCGCGGCATCGCTCGCAGCGACCGCAGCCGGCGTGCACCTCGACTGTGACGCGGTCTCCGGGCTCGTATTCGTCGACCCCCTTCCCGGTTTTCACGACCGTTCCCATGTATTCGTGGCCCGGGGTGAAGTTTTTATTGAACGGGAGGCCCCCCTCGATCATGGCGGGAAGTCCGTGATGGAGAATTTCGATATCGGTTCCACAAATGGCGACGGCGTCGACTCTTACAAGGATCTCGGCCGGGCCGGGCTGTGGGACCGGTTTTTCGGTCAGGGAAAGCTCCTGCGGACCTCCCAGGACCCAGGCCTTCATGGTTTTCGGAATTTCAAACGACTTCTGTTTCATAAAGACTCCTCCTCATGATCGATTATGTTCTGATTATGCTTCTATTTTCGAATCAGCGGCCACACTATCGGCCATAGAAACGAGAAAAATGAAATGATGATAAAAGCCAGGCTGATGGGATGCGTGAAAAAAATCGCGTAGTCCCCCTGGGAGATGATCAGCGACATCCTGAGGTGCTCTTCCAGATTGGGCCCGAGAATGATTGCAAGCAGCATGGGGACCACGGGGAATCCGCTTTTTTTCATGAAGTAGGCGAGCAGTCCGAAACAGAACATGATCCCCGTATCAAAAAAGGTGTTCCTCAGCGCATAGGTGCCGACGATGCAGAGAATGACGATGATGGGGAGCAGCACCCTTTCGGGCACCTTCAATAACCGAACCCAGAGCTTGATGGTTGCAAAGGTCACGATCAGCGTCATCAGGTTGGCCACGAGATAAGCCCAGAAGACGCTGTAGACAAACTGGGGAGCCTGCTTGAACAGGAGCGGGCCCGGGATCAGCCCATGGATCATCAATGCTCCCAGAAGAATCGCCGTAATGGGATC
>QZKK01000233.1 GCA_003599475.1 Desulfobacteraceae bacterium | reverse complement strand
GATCGATCGCGAGTGCGTATTGGATGAGGTCATTCGTGCCAATGCTGAAGAAGTCTACTTCTTTCGCCAGAATATCGGCGAGCGCGACGGCACTCGGGACCTCGATCATGATCCCGAGAGGCACCCGCCCTTGAAAAGGAGCGCCGCTCGCCCGCAGCTCCTGTTGGACCTGCTCGACAATTTCTTTCACCATCATAATTTCGCGAACGTCGGAGACCATCGGGAACATGATCCGCAGATTGCCGAAAACGCTTGCCCGAAAAAGCGCCCGAAGCTGCACCCGGAAAGCGTCCTGTTCATAAAGCGAGAAGCGAATGGCCCGCACCCCGAGCGCCGGATTCATCTCACGTATGTGCTCGCAATAAGGGGCGAGCTTGTCGCCGCCCACATCCAAGGTCCGAATGGTCACCGGGAAGGGCGCCATTCGCGTGAGGAGGTCCCGATAAGCGGAAAAAAGCGATTCTTCGTCCGGCCAGGCAGTGCAGCCGAAATACAGATACTCGCTGCGATAAAGGCCGATACCGGCCGCACCGTATTCCAATGCCGACGAGACCGCCTCGACCATCTCGATATTGGCCATGACCCGCACCTTCAGGCCGTCTCTGGTTTCGGCAGGCAAATGGGCGAAAACCTCCACTTCGGCGCTGTACTGCTGATATTGCCGCTCATATTCCAGATAGCACTGGACCTGATCCGGCGTCGGATTGATATACACTTTCCCGGTGATGCCGTCCAGGATCACCATATCGCCGGTCGAAACCTCCTGAGTGATGGTTTCGAGGCCGACCACGGCCGGAATCCCCAGCGCGCGGGCGACTATCGCCGAATGTGAAGTCTTGCCGCCCATATCGGTCATGAAGCCGAGAATCCGATCCCGCCGCATCCGGGTGGCATGCACCGGTGAAAAATCCCGACTGACGATGATAACGCGGCCGTTTACCGCCGCCAGCCCATCGGCTTCACCGCCGGACAACAAACCCATTAATCGCTCGGTGACCTGCTCCACATCCTGAAAGCGAGACCTGATGTAGGGATCATCCAATTGCGCGAAAATTGCCCGCGCCCTATCCAGGGCTTGTTTGAGCGCCCATTCGGCATTGATCTGCTGCTCGCTGATGATTCCGATTGTCCGATTGACAACCATGCCATCTTGGAGAATGAGGAGGTGGCTATCGATAATGGCAGCTAGTTCTCGGTTTTCCAATTCCTTTCGAATAACGAGCAGTTCGTCTCTGGTCTGCTCGACGGCACCTCGAAACCGCACGATCTCGAGCTCCACCTCCTCCGCTGCAAGACTGCGGAGACTGATCGCGAGACCCGGCTCCTCCAGCCGTTGTGCTCTGCCGATGGCAATGCCTGACGACGCGCCAATCCCGTGCACGATTTGGGAGCCCGCCTCATTCTTCACCGAATTTGCCTCCGATCAACTCCCCGATTGCGCCTATCGCCGCCTCCGCATCCTCACCGGCGGCCCGGACGCGGATCACCGTCCCTTGGGTGCAAGCCAGGGTCAGCACGTCGAGAATGCTTTTGGCGTCTACCTCCTCGCCATTCCGAATCAGCCAGATATCGGCCGCAAAGCGGCTGGCCGCCTCCACCAGCTTGCCGGCCGGCCGTGCATGCAGCCCAAGCTTGTTTACCACCTCAAATTCCTTCTCAACAAAGGCCATGTGAATACCGCTCTCCTCTTTCTCAGCAAGAAACCCGCGAAAAAACCATTTCTTCGGGGCCCGGGAATGCGTTCTTTTGCTTTGGTCTCGCCTGCCTTTTTCCCGGAAAAATTATATTCTATTGCCGGCAGACCTGCCATAAAATCCCAAACCTCCTTATTTCTACTTTGTCGCATTTCCACCGAGCCTATGAAATCCCCCGGTGTCCCTTTTCCAAAGGGGGATCGCGACAACTCCCCTCTTTGGAAAAAAAAGGGGATCGAGATAACTCCCCCCTTTGTAAAAAAAGGGGGCTGGGGGGGATTTTTCATGGTGCCCTGCATAATCTGACAAAGCGGAGTTATCCGTCGATTTTAATTGCGGCTCATCGGTCGTTGTCGTCACGTCTTTAAAATTTGAAGTCACGGACAAGACGGGGTATATATGTACGGGTTTGCTTAACCTCCAGATCAACGATCGCAAGCTATGGATACACTATGAAGAAGAATCTGTTCATAATTTGTGCGCTTTTCGTCTCTCCTTTTCTTGTTGCTCTGCTGCTCAGCTCCCCGGCGCCGGCCTTTGTCAAAGATGGCTGCGGTAGCGGCCAATGCACCGACTGCCACAGTCTGACCAAGGAAGAGGCGGGCAAGCTCTTAGACGGCATGGTCACCGAGGTTCTCGAGGTCAAGCTGAGCGAGGTGCCGGGTTTATGGGTCGTGGATGTGACGCAGAAGGATCGGAAGATACCCATTTATATTGATTTTTCAAAGAAATTCATTATCTCGGGATCCATTGTGCGACTGGCTACCCGCGAAGACGTGACCAAGGAAAGATTTATCAACCTGAACCGTATCGATCCGGCGCTCATTCCCCTGGAAGACGCGGTGGTGATCGGCGACCGAACGGCCTTGCACAAAATTATCGTCTTCGATGACCCGGAATGCTCCTATTGCCGCAAGATCCATCCCGAGATGAAAAAGGTGGTAGCCGACCACCCGGAGATAGCCTTTTTCATCAAAATGTTTCCCCTCAAGATCCATCCGACCGCCTACCAAAAGGCGAAGGCAATCGTTTGCGACAAATCGGCCGAGTTGCTCGATCAAAGCCTTGCCGGCAACGAGTTACCGGCGCCAAGCTGCGAAACGGACCAGATCGACCGGAATATCAAACTCGCCGAGGAAATCCATATCGAGTCGACCCCCACCCTCATCTATCCGGATGGCAGGGTGATTCCCGGCTATAAACCTGCCGAGCAAATAGTCGAGCTGCTCTCGAAGCAATAAAAAGGGGCAGCCGGCTCGTGCATGCTGCCCCCTCTTTCAGCATCAAAAACAAACCGTTAGAAGCTCAGGGCCTGCTCCTGATTCACCCGATGGAGAAAAGCCGCGGCAGGCTCAGTTTTTTCCGCTGGCGGCTCACCATGCCGAAGCAGCGTTAAGACAAACGTCGAGCCTTCTTCGGCAGCTTCATACCGGATCTCGCCACCAAGATCCTTGACAATCTTTTTCGTCAGGTAGAGCCCAAGCCCACCGTTTTTTTTCTCTTCGCGCTTCACCGCAAAACAGCCGAATCGTGAAAAGAGCCTTTCCCGGCAACCAACCGGAACCGCTGGGCCGGTATTTATCACCCGCAGGTCATAGATTCGACCACGCTCTTCGATATCGAGGGTTATCTGACAGCCGGAGCCGCCGTGGGCGATGGCATTGGCAAAGAGATTGCGGAATGCCGACTTGAGCCAGACGCGGTTGCAGTTGATTGGTAAGCTCTGCCGTTTCGACCGGGCCGCCAACCCATTTTTTACTATGGTCCCGTTCTCTTTGAAATCATCGTTCAGCTCGTCAAGAACAGCGCCGATTACGTCATCCGCCAAATCGACGACCTCCCGTTTGCCGGCTCCTCCTGGCGCCTCAAAAGTGAGTCCGAGGTAATCTTCGGCCATTGCCAGCAGATTGGCGCTTTTCCGAAGCAGCTTGCCCGTTTCCTTTACCCCGCGCTTATCATTGCTTTCTTCGTTCCATTTTCTCAAGATTTTCAAACTATTCACCATCGAGATGAGCGGACCCCGGATATCATGCGATATCATACCCATAGTGAGCGCCGGACCGTCCGCCGGCGGCGAATGGTCCGGCGCGATTGGGGCAAGGGGCCGCTCCATTTCCGCGGCCTCGAGGCAATGGCTGATACGCTTGGCCATCTCGCCCAGCGAGCACGGCTTCAGGAGATAATCGTCCGCCCCGCACCGAAAAGCGTTAACAGCCGTGTTGACGTCATGATCTCCGGTGAGCACGATAACCATGCTGCGGGGAGCAAGCTCTTTCGCCTTTTTCAAAACTTCGATCCCATCCGGCTCGCCCATGTGGAGATCTGTGATCACCAGGTCGAACCTTTCCTGCTCCAGCGCTTCAATGGCCTCTACGCCGTTTAGGGCGGTGGTGACTTCATAACCCCACAGTTTAAGGGCCGTACCGACCATCCTCAGGATGGAAGCTTCGTCATCAACCAGCAAGATCTCGTACTGTCGCATTCATTCCCTCCTCTTGCGCTTCATTCTGTGGAGTACCCATTTACGTCCATAGCAGCAGCGCTTTGATAATTGCTCCGGCACCGGGTGCCGGCGTGTTTTTTCGCCCGGACAGCCGCACGCCAGCACGCTCCGGGCCATGGGCTTGGTCGCCCGGCATATCGTGCCTTGCATGGTAGTCATCTTGTGCAATGGTTGTACGCGTCGGGAAAAGCTGCTGCTGACTATTCGCTGGGCACGGATACCCGATCGAATCATCAGTCTTTACAGCAAAGAATTGCCCTTACGCTGCACCGCCAGCTGCATGCTGAATGTGGCCGTATCCTATCTGAAGCAGCCGCTCGATTGTATGGGGATGAACCCTGATTCTGGAAGGGGAGGTACCCGATGGAGGGAGGAGATCAGTCGGCCCACAGCTCGGGATCGACGATTCCGAGCTTAATGGCGTACTTCATCATGGCAATCGGATCGCTGATGCCGAGCTTCTTGATAATGTTGGAACGGTGCTTCTCTACCGTCTTGGGGCTCACGCAAAGAATGTCGGCGATCTGTTTGGTCGAATTGCCTTCAATTACCAGACGGAAGATCTGCTGCTCGCGATCGCTCAGCAAATCATACTCGCTGTTCTTCGGCGACGACTTGTCATCGTCCTTGAGAAATTTCTTGATGATTTCGGCATTTATTTCGGAGCAGAGAAAGTATTGCCCCTTGGCAGCCAACCGAACGGCTTCGAGCAAATCGGCGCTCGACGCGGTCTTAAGCACGTAGCCGCTCGCCCCGGAGCGCAAAGCCTGATAAACATAAGCGTCCTTCTTGAACATGGAGAAGATGACTACTTTGGCGCCTGGTACTCCAGCCTTTATGATATTGATCGCCTCCAGGCCGCTCATGTGAGGCATTGCAATATCGAGGATCACCACATCGGGCTGCAAATCTTTCGCTTTGTCGATAACTACTTTCCCATCTTCGGCCTCGCCCACAATCTCCAAATCCGATTGATTTCCCATGAGCTGACGAACGCCTTCACGTACGACAGCGTGGTCATCGGCTACCAGGATACGTATTTTTTTCATCATCGCCTCCGGCTACGATGGAGAAAGAATGGTCAAGTCGGCGGCTCGAGTATGTTTGGCCCGAGTTTCTTTCCAACCAAAATTAAAAGGAGATAAAGCGATCAGGAAGGAAGCGGCGCGACGGTCGCGGGCGGCAGCTAATCGGTCCATAGCTCCGGGTCGACGATGCCGATCCGGATGGCATACTTCATCATCGCTATTGAATCATGGATGCCAAGTTTTTTGATGATGTTCGACCGGTGCTTCTCCACCGTTTTCGGGCTGACGCAAAGGATATCGGCAATTTGCTTGGTGGAATTCCCCTCCACAACCAGCCGGAAAATCTGTTGCTCCCGGTCGGTCAGCAGACCGTACTCGCCGGTCTCGGGTGCCTTTTTCTCTTCGTCTTGGAGAAACTTCTTGATAACTTCCGCATTGATCTCGGAGCAGAGGAAATATTGATCGTGATAGGCCATCCGCACGGCATCGACCACATCCAAGCCAGGTGCGGTCTTGAGTACGTAGCCCATGGCTCCGGCCCGCAATGCCCGATATATGTAAGCTTCTTTCTTGAACATGGAAAAGATGACGATCCGGGTTGTCGGCACCGCCTCCCGAATCAGGCGGACCGTCTCGAGACCGCTCAAGTGGGGCATGGCGATGTCGAGGATGGTGACATCGGGCTTGAGCGCCTTAGCTCGCTCCAGCACCTCGCGCCCATCTTGGGCCTCCCCCGCTATTTCCATGTCGGGTTGATTTTTCAGCAGCTGGCGGACACCTTCCCGCACTACGGAGTGGTCGTCTGCGACCAGAATTCTCATCTTCTTCATTCCATCGCCTCATGAAAGCGGCAGCTTCGCTCTGATCGTCGTGCCGATACCTGCCTGAGATCGGATGACGAGCTCCCCTCCCACTGATGCAACCCGCTCCCGCATGCCTGTCAAGCCAATTCCTTGGTTTGCCTTAGCCGCATCAGGGCTGAAACCAGCCCCGTCGTCTTTGAGCAGTAGGATGACACCGGGAAAACTGAATGTCAACACCGTTGTTACCGACGAGGCCCGGGCATGTTTGGCGATGTTGGTCAGCCCCTCCTGGAATATTCTATACAGGATAATCTCGATCTCGGGAGAAATCCGCTTATGTGCTCCGAACTTCTGAAACTCCACCGTCATATGCGGATGCTGCCGGCGGAAATCATCGAGGCAGCTCTCGAGGGCGGTCATAAGCCCGAGTCGGTCGAGGATTTCCGGCCGCAATTGAGCGGAGACGTTGCGCACCGAGTCGCCCAGCCGCTCGATAAGTCCGAGCAACTCCCCGAATGCGGTCTTATTGGCGGCTAGGCTGTCCGGCAAGGAGTCGCGCACCCCCTCGATGGTGGAGCGGAGCGCGAGAAATGATTGCCCGAACTCGTCATGAAAATCTTGGGCAATCCGCCGCCGCTCCTCTTCGGCAACTTTCATGACCCGCCGCGACAGGTCGCAGATCTCCTTCTCAGCTTTGCGACGGCTGGTTACGTCGCGAAGCACGCAGTGCATGATCGTCGAGTCACCGGCCGCGAACGGCGCCCCCCGGCAATCGATGTAATTTTCTTGGCCGTCAGGACGAATCCAGGAAAAAGAGCCGGCGCAGGCAGAAAAATCGTTCTCACGCTCGATCAGCCCGCGGCAACCGGTTTCGTTTTCTTGCAGCATTCTGATATTCCGACAGGAGAGGAGCTCCCGGCGGCTGCGGCCTGCCATTCGGGCGCAACTGTCGTTGCATTCGAGCATCCGCACAGCTGGGCCGATCGGATCCGGACCCATTTCCAGCGTGCAAATGCCATCGATACTGGTATCGAATATTGCCCGGCAACGAAGCTCGGATTGCTCCAACTTCATCTCCACCGTGCGAACTTCGGTAATATCCTCGACGAGCCCGGTAACCCGGTAAGTCCGGCCTTCGGGGTCACGCACCGGAAAGCTTCGGCTCCGTACCCAACGGACCGTGCCATCCGGGTGGATGACCCGGTACTCTGCCACCAAGGAAGGGTTCGGCTCCTGCATATGGAGCTTGGCCACATAGTCGCGATCGTCAGGATGGATGCTTTCCACCCAGGACCACGGATCGGCGTACATCTCCGCACAGCCTCGTCCCCAAATTCTTTCGTAAGCCGGGCTGATGTAATGCATTTTCTCGCCGGTGATATCGCGTATCCAAAAAAGATCTTGAATGGACTCGGCCATTTGCCGAAACTTCTCCTCGCTTTCCCGGAGGGCGGTCTCCACAGCCAACCGCTTGCGAATATCTTTTTCCAATTTGACATTCGCCGCCTCGAGCGCCTTGTTTTTTGCGGCCAGCTCTTTGAGCAGCGCCCGATTATGAGCGGCAAGGAGATAACTTTCGCGCGCCCGCCGGAGCGCAAGCTCCATCTCCTGTTTTTTCCACGGCTTGGTGAGGTAGGTGTGAACCTGGCCGCGGTTGATCGCGGCGACAGCGGTTTCAACATCAGAAAAGCCGGTGATGAGAATGCGGACGGCATCCGGATCGATCGCTATCAATTCCTCGAACAGCTCGATGCCGGACTGGCCCGGCATGCGATGGTCCGCGACGACAATGGCGATGTCCCCTTCGCGGAGGAAGGTAGCGTGCGCCTCACCGGCGCTGGTAGCGGTCAATATTTCATATTCTGCCCGAAAGTCGCGGAATGGGAAAAAATTCGGTTCCTCGTCATCGACCAGCAGCAGCTTGATCTTGGAGTCTTCTTCAGCCATAACTCAGCCCCGCACGCACTGGTAATCTTCGATTTTTGTCCTTTTTGACCTATTCAGCTGATTCAGCAGCATGGGAGGATGATTTAGGCGCTCCGCTGGCGATGAGTGATGACCTCGTGAAGTGTCTTGCTTAAATCCTGAACACGGTACGGCTTGGCCACGAAACCTTTGAATCCGTGCTGCCGATAATCGGTCATCACCGGATCATTGGCGTAGCCGCTGGACACTATTGCCCGAACGTGCGGATCGATCTTCAGCAACTGCTCCATCGCCTTCTTTCCTCCCATGCCCCCCGACACGGTAAGATCGAGGATAACGGCACTAAATGGCTCCCCGGCGGTGCTCGACTTCGTGTACATCTCGATTGCTTCGACGCCGTCGCCGGCAAAATCAACATCATACCCCATTACCTGGAGCATCTTGCCAGCGACTTTGCGAACTTCTTCCTCATCATCCATGACCAGTACCTTGCCGGTTCCGGCATGCGAAAAAATCGGCACCGGTTTATCGCCTCCGAACGGCCCCTCCTCCGCGGCCGGCAGGTAAAGGTGAAAAGCGGCTCCCCGGCCGAGCTCCGACTCTACGGTTATATAGCCGCCGTGACGTTTGACGATAGAGTAGACGGTAGCCAGCCCCAGGCCACTCCCCTTGTGCTTGGTCGAAAAGTAGGGGTCGAAGATCTTTGACTGGTGCTCGGAAGGGATGCCCACGCCCTGGTCGGCAATAGTGATTTTTACATAAGGTCCGGCGACAAGCGGCACCGGGCCGGCCCCGGTGCTGGTGAAGTTCTCGCCGCTGATCGTGACGGTGCCGCCTTCCGGCATGGCCTGGGCGGCATTGATGATCAAGTGGTGCATAGCCTGGTTGATCTGGCCGGCATCGATATCGACGCGCCAAAGTCCGTCAGGGAGGTCGAACTCACAGCGGAGGGTGGAGCCGCGCGCCGCGAATCTGGCGAAGTCTCGTATCAACTCCCCCAAAACCGTAGTTTTTCTTACCGGCGCTCCGCCCTGCGCGAAGGTAAGCAGCTGCGCCGTAAGCTCCTTGGCCCGCAGGGAAGCCTTTTCGGCATCATCCAGGCGGCGGAGAACCGGCTCATTCTCCTTGATAAGGCGCTTGGCCAGATTGATGTTGCCGAGAATCGCGGTGAGCAGGTTGTTGAAATCATGTGCAATGCCGCCGGCCAAAACTCCTATCGCCTCAAGCTTCTCGGTCTTGAGGGCTTCATCCCGCAGCCGCTTTTCCGCTTGCTTGCGCTCCGAGATGTCACGGGCAATCGTTTTGGTCCGCACGAGATTGCCACTCGCATCCAGCTCACCGAAAACGTTAAGGATGACCGGCAACAGGGTCCCGTCCCGGCGGACAAACTCGCGCTCAAGATTCCGGTATTGTCTATTCTCACTCAATTTCAGGAAGGTCTGACGGAAATCGGATTGGAATGCCGCGCTCATGAAGTCGGTCAGCGGCCGGCCGACAAGCTCTTGCTTCTGATAGCCAAGCATCTGCGCGGTCGTCTCATTGCAATCCAGAATGGCGCCGTCTCGATCGAGAGAATAGTACATATCCGGAGCCTGATCGTAGAGCTCACGATATTTCTTTTCCGAGCGGCGGAGGACCTCCTCCTTCTGCCGCATCGTCCGAAAGAGGGAAGCGACGCCGGCAATACCGGCAAGCACCAAGAGAGAAACAGCCAAGCCCGCGATCTCGACCTGCAAATCAGGAGGAGCTGACCAACGTGCCAGCCCCAGCAGTGTGAGGCCTTGACGGACCGCCATGAGCACCAAGGCGGCGCAGAGCAAAGCCCAGGCCGGACGCCGCTCGGTAATTCGCATCAAACGCAGGGCGAAAGCGGCGGCAGCAAGCTGCAGCAGCAAGGCAATGGTAATAACAGCCGTGATGATCATGGTGTGTTAGCCGCGAGCAGGCCGCCGACCGAAGCGGTCGGCGGTGGCCAATGAAAGATCGGGCATATGCAAATATATCCCAACCTCTGCTAAAAAGAAAAGATCGGCAATTTCCTAATAACGAGATAGATCGCGTTCTCCGCCGGCACGCACCTGATGGATTCGCTGAAAATAAGGCAATCTAATCGAGCGATTATCCACCAGCTCCGCATTCACTCTCCGGTTGCTCTTGAAAAAGAGACCAGGGTACATTATTTTGAAACGGTTATGCCCTTGCCTTGGCCAATTGGTCGCTTCCAGTCTGGTGCCACTCGATTCCGGACCGTATCGGCGCTCGCCTTTTTGTTTGTCCTTTTGCTGCTCTCATCAGCGGCGAAAGCTCCGGCGAAAGAGAGCGCTGCCGATCGGTTTAGCGATCTGCCTTTCACCTTCCTCGCAAATGAGCGACCTGTTTATGTCATCGTCGTAGAAAAAGACCATCAGCGTCTTCAGGTCCTGAAGAGGGATAAAGATTGGCAGATGGTCGCCCAATATCCCTGTGCCACCGGTGAAAATGCGGGTAAGAAAGAAGCGAGCGGCGACTCCCGCACCCCGGAGGGCATCTACTTCATTACCGAGTACTTCAAGGACAGCAAAATCACTGTCTTCGGAAACCGCGCCTTCCATATAGACTACCCCAACGTCTTCGATGTTTCCGAAGGAAGAAACGGCGACGGCATCTACATCCACGGCACCAACAGAACGTTGGTGCCGAAGAGCACCAATGGCTGCATAACCATGGATAACCGCGATTTGGACGAAATCACCCGGTATCTGCACATCGATGCCACGCCGATCGTGATCACTCCCAGCATCGACCATCTTCGTCTGTCCGGCGCTGCGGCTCCCGCCGAAGTTTCGCAAATGAAAAGCCTGCTTCTGCCCGATGAGGCGGATATCGAGCAAGTGGATTTCGACTCGCTCTATCTCTTACGCAACGAGCACCAGATGGTGGCGGTAGGGGAGCTCACCTATCAGACCGCCGACTCGGGTGCCAAACGGAGCTACAGCAGGATCTACCTCGATCCCTCCAGCTCGGCGGTAAAGAATAAAATAGTGCGCAACGAGCTCGAGCGCGGCGAGCCCGCGCGCATTGAGCCTATCGAGCTGGCAACGGTCAGCAAAGGCACTCTTTATCCGCGCGACGAAAAGGCTGTGCTCGCTCTCGTGGAAAAATGGCGCAAGGCCTGGTCAGCTAAGGACATCAACACTTATATCAAATGTTACCGTGAAGACTTTGTCAGCGGGAAGATGAATCGTGCCGCCTGGCGCGCCTACAAGGAGCGCCTCAACGCCAAATACGGCTTTATCAACGTGGCGATCTCCGATGTTTCGGTGAGCTGGACCGGCGCCGGAGCAAGCGTCTCTTTTGTGCAGCGATACGCCTCCGACCAGTACCAGGCCCGCGGCCGCAAGGTCCTTCTTCTTCGCTATGGGGCAGAAGACTGGCGCATCTACCGCGAGCTGTGGATCTCCGGTGCTGCCTCCTAGCCAATTGGAACTCCATGAAAAACCGCATCATCTCTTTTGTTAGATCAGCGGCGCCGATCCTGGCACTCCTTGTCGTCGGCTGGCTCCCTTGCCCCGCCTCTGCCCAAATCCTCCATGAGGTTTTCCTGGCGAACACCGAGCATGAGCTCCATGTGTATCGGGTGCTTGGCGAAGAGCCCGGCAAGACCATGATGCTGATCGGTGGCATCCAGGGTGATGAGCCCGGCGGTTACCTGACGGCCGATCTCTATGCGGACATCACCCTCAAAAAGGGGAACCTGATTGTGGTGCCGCGGGCGAACCTCTATTCGATTCTTCTCAACAGCCGTAACGGTTTGACCGGCGACATGAACCGAAAATTCGGCTCGGACGAGACTGCCAGCGCCAATATGGAGCAAGAGGTGGTCGCCATCCTGAAGCATCTGATCGCCGAAAGCGACTGCCTGCTCAACCTCCATGAAGGATCGGGTTTTTATTCGCCGATCTGGTTAAACGAGCAGGAAAATCCGATGCGCTTCGGCCAGTCGATCATCTACGACACGGAAAGCTACGAAGTTCCCGGCGGAGGGAAGATTCAGCTCGGCGAGCTCGCCACGAAAGTGGCGGAAAGAGTGAACCGGCTTATCCCCGAAGAGCGGTATCATTTCCGGCCGAATAATCACGACAGCCTTTCGCCGAAATCTCCGCACAAGGAGCAGCGGAAATCAGCGACATTCTACGCTTTAACGCAACAGCATATTCCAGCCTTCGGCGTTGAAACCTCGAAATCCATTCGTGACCTCGAAACCAAGATCCGGCTCCATAAAGTGGTGATCAACTCCTTTATGGAAGAGCTGTCCATTATCCTCGACGCTCCGGGCGTGCACGTGGAAAAACCTCGCCTCCAATATCTGCTGATCAAAGTGAACGGCGGCGCTCCTTTCGCGCTCCCCGACCGCCAGAAGCTCACCATCAACCCGGGAGACGAGATCGCGATAACCGACATCATCGCCAATTACGAGCGCGGCCTGGTGGCGGATGTTTTGGGCGTGGGCACCCGGAATGACGCCCACCTCGGTTTCCGGGTCTCCGAGCCAACCCGGGTGGTGGTCAGAAAGGATGCCGAAGAGTGCGGCTGGGTAGACATCGACTTCGGCTCCGAGAAAGAAAAACCGAAAAAAGAGCTGCAGCGCAAGGCTGAGGCCTCCCGGCCCGAGCCGCTGCGCGCCCAGGCCATAGTGGTCAACGTAGGGGACGAGCAGAAAACCATTAAAGAGGGGCAAGCGATCACCGTTGCCCGAGGGGCTCGCATCATTCTGCAAGGCGTCCGGACCAACGATGCACGGCTGGACAACGAGGTTGCCCTCAATTTCAAAGGCTATACACCTCCGAGGGCGGTCAATAGCGGTAACGATCTCAACTATCCCATTTATATGGGCAAGGATCTGTTGAAGCGCTATTCCGAGAAAGGCAAGGGCCGGCGTTATCCGGTCGAGGCCACTTATCAGGAGGAGCTGATCGGCACTTTCTGGATCGAAATAGCCTCTTAAGGGACTCGGAAAATAATTTATGGCTTTTCCTCTCCTTTCACGATAAAAATCTTCCTTATTTTCGCCCTTACTTTTTCCTTCGATCTTTTGACAAAAATGGCCCGGCCCCGAATAGTCTTCTGCTTTTTTCTTTTTTACCTGGTGCGCTCCCTGGCCGTTCATGCCGGCACCATCAACGATCTCCAGCTCGCCGCCCAAGAAGGCTCCGTCGACGCCCAGATCGAGCTGGGTGATGCGTATTGGCGTGGCCAAGAGGTTGCTCAAGATTTCTCCAAGGCACGATACTGGTATGAAAAAGCGGCC
>QZKK01000089.1 GCA_003599475.1 Desulfobacteraceae bacterium | reverse complement strand
CGTGTGCTCTTCCGATCTGTTGTGGGCGCCGATAAAATGAGCGCGATTACCAACTATGAAGACCGGAACACCTGTATTCTCTTCGGGGATGCCGCAGGCGCGGTTCTGCTGGAGCCTTCCCAATCAAACGGCCGAGGCATCATCGATTTCTCGATACACCTGGACGGTTCCGGGGATAAGTTCCTGAACATACCCGGCGGGGGCAGCCTCTTCCCCGCCTCCCATGAGACGGTGGATCGAAAACTCCATTTTCTTTACCAGGAAGGGAAAACCGTATACAAGTATGCCATTGCAGGACTTACCCAGGTTTCGACAGATCTCATGGAAAAAAACCGGTTGAAAAAAGAAGATATCCGCTTGTACATCCCGCATCAGGCGAACTCCCGAATCATCTATTCCGTCGCCCAGAAACTGGGGCTGGATTCGAGACAGGTCGTCGTCAATATCGATAAATATGGAAATACGACTGCGGCAACGATCCCGCTTGCCATTTCCGAGGCTTACCGAAACAAGCAGATGAAGTCTGGAGACATCATCCTTCTTTCTGCATTCGGAGCCGGTTTTACCTGGGGGGGCATCCTCCTGGAATGGGCGATGAGCTGATGGATGCCCGCTGGATGCTGGATTCTGGATGGCTGAAGCGGCCAGTTAGATCGAATCAGAAACTGCAGAGAAGAAGCCGAACTGAACGCTGAACACTGAACGCTGAACGCTGAACGCACTCGCTCAGAGGCCTAAAAAAGCCTTTTGAACGCTTTCCGAACCGAGCAGCTTCTCTCCTGTTCCCTCCGCGACCACCCGGCCGGTCTGAATGACATACCCGTAATGGGCGAGGCGAAGCGCCTCCTGCACATTCTGTTCAACCAGAAGCACGGTCAACCCTTCGCGGTTGATCTCTTTGATGAATTCGTAGATCTCGCTGCAAAGCTTCGGCATGATCCCCAGAGAGGGCTCATCCAGCATGAGGAGTTTCGGCTCGAGCATCAAGCCCCGCGCAATGGCCAGCATCTGCTGCTCGCCCCCGCTGAGTGTTCCTGCGATTTGATTTTCCCGCTCCTTGAGCCGCGGGAAAAAGGCAAAGATCCTCTTCAGCGTCTTCTCACGAATATCCTGAGATTTCTGAGTGAACGCTCCCAGCATCAGGTTCTTCTGCACGCTCAGGCGCGCAAAGAGCCGCCTCCCCTCCGGTACATGTGCAATCCCGCACTCGACAACCTTGTGGGGCGGCATCCGATCCAGGCGCATTCCGTTGAATTCGATGGCGCCGGAACCGATCCGCACCAGACCGGAAATCGACTTCAGGATGGTGCTTTTGCCTGCTCCGTTTGATCCGACGATGGAGACGATCCTGCCCTCTTGGATCTCGAAAGAGACATCGTGCAGCGCCGGGACGTCGTCATAGGAAGCCTGGATCTTATCGACTTTCAACATGAGCCTTGTCCCCCAGATATGCTTTTATTACCGTTGGATTCCGAACGATATTCTCCGGCGTATCTTCGGCGATCTTTACCCCGTAATCGAGCACGACGACGCGGTCGGAAATGGGCATCACCACCTCCATCACATGCTCGACGAGAAGAACGGTCAAACCGCTTCCCCGTATGTTTTTGATCAGCTCCACGGCATCCCTGGTTTCGCTCTGGTTCAATCCGGCCATCGCCTCGTCAAGCATAATCAGCTTGGGGCCGGTGGCAATCGCCTTGGCGATCTCAAGCCTTTTTTTCGCAGCCAGGGTCAGCCCTGCGGCCACCTGGTGCCGAACGTCGTACAGACCGGCAAACTCCAGGATCTCTTCGGCCTTTTTTTTTGCCTGGACAGGGCTGTGAGTGCGGCAAAAGGCCCCGACCATCACGTTTTCGGTTGCGGTCAGCTCTTTGAACGTCTTTACGATCTGAAACGTCCGAGCGATTCCCTTGAGGCAGACTTTTTCAGCCGGAAGCCCCGTGATGTCCTCTCCGTTGAAGACGATCCTCCCACCGCTCGGGGGGTAGAAACCGGCAATGCAGTTGAACAGAGTGGTCTTTCCCGCCCCATTCGGACCGATGAGGCCGACGATCTCGCTTTTCTCGACATCAAAGCTGATGTCCTGATTGGCCGTGATGCCCAAGAACCTTTTGGTGACCTGCCGGAGCTCCAGTAATGCCATAGGGGTTCTCCCTTTTCTTCCGAAACTGCTCGAAGATGCCGATGATGCCGCTCGGCTGGAACAGACAGATGAGAATGATCAAGAGCCCGTAAACCATGATGTCGATGCCGGTTCCGCCGCCTCCCATATAAATGCGCGTAAATTCCGATATGGGAATCAGGATAAAGGCTCCGATGACGGGGCCCCAGACCGTGGCGAGCCCTCCCAGTGTCGCCATCAGACACATGTTGATGGAAAGCATCAGCGGAAACACGCTGTCCGGGTCAATAAACAGGATGTACTGTGCGTAGAAGGACCCGGCGATCGATGTCAAGGAGGCGCTGAGCACCATGGCATAGGCCTTGTATTTTGTGTGGCTGATGCCGAGGCTCCGGGCGGCGTCCTGATCCCCTTTGATGGCCCGGAAGTAGTAGCCGATTTTGGATCGATCAACGATGTAGCCGGTCAGGACCGCAACCCCGGCCATGCAAAGAGAGATATAGTAATAAGGGAGTTTCGTCGCATGGAACTGAAAATTGACAACTCCCTCTTCCAGGATGGGAAGATTCAACCCGATTGCCGAACCCGCAAAATCCCAGTTCAGCCAGGCGTGCTGAAACATCTCCCCTACCGCGATGGTGGCAATGGCAAAGTAGTGCCCTCCCAGTTTGAAACAGGGATACCCGATGATCAGGGCGACGATCGAAGAGATGACGACCCCGGCAAGGAGCCCGATCCAGGGGTTGACGCCGGCTTTCATCAGAAGCAGCGTGGAAGTATAGGCTCCCAGGCCGAAAAATACGGCATGGCCGAGCGATACCTGCCCGGCATAGCCTCCGATCAGATTCCACGCCGAGCCCAAAGTCGCAAAGACAAAGACCATGATCATCAGATGACGCGGAAACGGGAGGCTGAAGATGTGCGGGTAGGCGATGGCGGCGGCAATGCCGGCCGCCAGAAGGATAATCCGAGATCTTTTCACAGTTTTCCCCCCTGTGCCTTCCGATCGAAGCCCGAAGGACTTACGTGGGTGTTTTCAAATCCGAAATTCGAATACCCGCCTGCCATAGCCTGGGGCGATCATAGATGGATCGACCTTCCATGGCGTTGGCGGGCAGGTCGAAATGCGAAATGGTTCGATCGGCTCACCATCCTGAGCCAAGTCGAAAGGACAAATTCGAATGATCAAATATGAATCTCCAAAACGGAAGACCACGTACCCGACCCCCTGGTTTTTATTTTGAATTTTGAACATTTGGAATTTTGAATATTGTTTCGGATTTCGGATTCATTTTTTTCGGATTTAAGGTCGTCAGTATCTTCCCCATAACCCTTGCGGCCGGATGAAGACCACCAGCAGATAGACCGCAAAGACAAACAGGTATTTGAATGCGGGGGCCACCAGAACACCGGACAACGATTCCACCAGACCGATGGTCACCCCCCCGATAAAAGCACCGACAATGCTTCCGAATCCACCCAGGGCCACCGCAACATAGGCGATCAGGCTGAACAGCAGTCCGACTTCAGGGGTGATGGGGTAGAAATTTGCCATCATGGCCCCGGAAACGCCCAGGCAGGCGGCGCCGATGCCCCATCCGAGGGCAAACATCCGATCGCTGTTGATTCCCATGAGGGAAGCCGCTTCCCGATCCTCGCTGACGGCCAGCAGCGCGCCTCCCATCTCCGTCCGGTGGATGAACTGGTACAGCAGGAAAAACGCAGCCACCGAGACGATGCTCGCTGCAAGCTGGGGAACCCCGATGAAGATGCCGGCGATATCGATTCTTCCCTCCAGCCACGGCTCCTGGACCATGCGCGTATCGGGCGTGTAGAGATACTGGGCAAGGTACCGGATAAAGATGCTCAACCCGAAGGTGGACAGGATCTGTGCCAGCATGGGGGCCTTCAGAACCCGTTTGATGATGACAAAGTAGACGAGAACCCCCGCTGCAAAGAGCAGAATCAGGATCAGAGGCATCGATACGAGAGGATCGATGCTGAAAAGCGCCCACAGCCAGAAGGCAAAGTACATGCTGTGCATCATCATATCTCCGTGGGCGAAGTTGACGATTTCCATCAGCCCCCAGATCATGCAGAGTCCGACGGCGATCAGGGCATAGAGGCAGCCCATCAGCAGGCCGCTGACGATTGTCTGGATGAGAATATCCGCACTGAGCATAGTCCGATCCTCATATGAGAGGTATGAGAGGTTTCAGTGTTCAGTGTTCAGTGTTTCCCGCCCCAGCGGGATTCAGCCGGGCTGCTGGCGCTTGGGCCTCCAGTTTTAATGGCCTCTGGCCGCAATGGGGGCCCATCCCGGCAGAGCGCGGAGGAGTCCCGCAGTCCCTGAACACTGAACGCTGAACCCTGAACACTTTTTCGGTTACTTTCTTTCAGACCATTTGGGAATGGGATAGAGCAGCTTTTTGGCGGCAAACCGGGTCGGGTAGACCGTATACATCTTTCCGCCCTGATACTGAACCACGACCGCATCGCCGTACATATTCTGCCCCTCCTGATCGAATTTGATTCCTCGCCAGGGAACCACCAACTGCTCCGACTTGAGATCGGTCTCGATGATCGCCTGTCGGATGTCTTCCGGCTTCAACGACTTGGCCCGGCTCAAGGCTTCGGCCAGCGCCATGAATCCCTGGAAGCAGCGCACCGAGGTATCCGAGATATCCCTCTCCTTTCCGGCAGCCTTGGTTTTCTCTTTGAAAAGCTCGTTGATTTTTTTAAGGGCCGGGATCTTCTCCATCAGGTCGGGGGAAAAGGCGTTCCGGCTGCAGATCCCCTCTACCATGGAGGCCCCCAGGGTCTCGGAGAAAGAAGAGTCCGTATGCCCCGAGTTCTGCGCCATGACAACCGGAGGGTTGAAGTCCAGATCCTTCATGGTTTTGGTCAGAAGGATGGCATCGACGGCATAGGAGGTGGGGAAAAACACGTCGGGATTGAGCGATTTCAGCTTCTGCACTTCCGATGTCAGGCTGGTGGCGGACCGGCGATAGGGGATGACCCCCAGCACCTTGTATCCGGCTTTTTCACAGAGCTCCTTTTCGATCCGGCCGCTGTCTTTGCCGTACAGGGTGTCTTCATGGAGCATGGCCGCTGTCTTGATTTTGGCACCGGATTTTTCCATCTCCTTCAGGCATTGCACCATCGCATCCGAGAAGGTGTCATCGTGGGGCGAGGTGCGGAAAAACCATTTGAATCCCCGCTTCGTCAGGTTCGGAGAAGAAGATTCTGCATTGTAGAAGGGAAACTGCTTTCTTTCGGCCACCTGGCTTGCGGTCAGAGTCACGTTGCTGTGATAGGCGCCGAAAAGGACCGAAACGTTTTCCTGTGTAATCAAACGCTCGGCTTCTCCCAGACCGACATCCGGCTTTCCCTGGTGATCGGCAAGCACCACTTCGACTTTGGCCCCCCCGAAGTTGGGAAGACCTTCCGTGTCCGCCAGGGGGATTCCCAGCCCCTTGTGCTTGGTGGTATTGATGATTTCCATGGCCAGTTCCATGGCCTGCTTATTGTCCCAGCCCGCCTGGGCCGCCCCTCCGGTCATCGGATAGAGAACCCCGATTCTGACCGTTGCAGGGTCTGCCGCCTGTGCCGGCGCATTAAAGAGCACGACGGCGGCGCAAAGAATCGCGATAAAAAATACGGTGGAGATCGATCGGTTCGGTTTCATCAAAAGCCTCCTTTCTTTTTCGACAAGCAGATAATTGCCCAAGTCGCCTGCTCAAGCGAAATCCGATGATCCGTTATCGGCAACGGCAGCATCAGCGGGATGCAAGTTGCCTTTCGAATTCGGAGAGCGCTTTTGAGCGGGCACGGAGAATACTGTGAGCTTCCTCGATGGAAACCTTGCAAAATTTCACTTTTCTTCCCGGCAGCATCTGCCCCAGAATGTCCATGTCCGGCCCGATGACACAGGCAATCTTGGCATAGCCGCCGGTGGTCTGCGCATCGATCATCATGATGATCGGCTGGCCGTTTCCGGGGACCTGGATGGCCCCTGGCAGGATGGCATCCGAGATGATGTCTGCAGCCGCTCGGTGCTCGATCGGCTCTCCCTTCAACCGATACCCCTGGCGGTCCGATTGAGGTGTGATGGTATAGGATTCAGATAGGAACGTATCGATTCCCCTTGCGGTAAATGCATCCTCCTGCGGTCCCATGACCACACGGATCTGGGCCGAGTCCGAATACGCCGGAATCAGGTCGTTCGGAACCAGAAAAAAGGGCGTTTCGGCCTTGGGAGGCAACGCCCGGAGGAGGTCTCCTTTCCGGAGGGGTTCTCCGAGCAGCGCTTTCGAATGCGTGCTTCGGCTTCCGAGTAAAAGCGGCGCATCGAGTCCTCCCTGCACGGACAGATAGCAGCGGGCTCCCCTTCCGACATCTTTGAAGAGCAGGGTACTGCCCGCGGGAAGTTCAACAGTCTGCCACATGGGGAGAGGTTTTCCGTCGAGCACTGGATTCATGGCGGCACCGGTGACCGCCACCCGAACCGTCCGCAGAACTTCCAGCTTCAGGCGGTACAAGGTGATCTCCAGCCCCGCGCAACCGGGGTCGTTTCCCACGAGCAGGTTTGCCGCATAGAGCGAAAATCGATCCATGGCGCCGCTGACGGCAATTCCGTATTGGCCGTAACCTATCCTTCCCATGTCCTGGATGGTGGTCAATACGCCCGGCGTCTTTACGTAAAAAGTGTCTAACATTTTAGATTTTTAGTTTTAGATTTCAGATTTTTGGTTTAGAGCCATGCCACTGATGCTGAGGCACCATTTTGATCCAGAAAAGAAACTGTCCCACCTATTTAAAAATGAACTTTATCCTCAATTCGATGTTGGACGTTGGTCGTTCGATGTTCGATGTTCAAGCTCTTGAACAGGTTCCGGAAATTCATCCTGATGCGCCTGGGCCTCTTCCAGCGAAACCGCCTTGAATCGAATCCGATCTCCGGCTGCATAAGGGCAGGGTGGAAAGCGATATGGATCGTAGATCTTTTGAAAGCAGCGGCCGATGTAATTGAAACCCGATGGAAGATCGACCGGGCAGATGGCCACCTGCTGCCCGCCCAGTCCCACTACGCCGGCCGGCAACAGGACTCTTGGGCTCGGCAGCCTCGGGGTGTGGAGGCATTCGGGGAGCCCTCCGATATTGGGCAGTGCGGCGATGAAACCGATCATATAGATGTAGAGCGTCGCCTCGGAGAAAATGCGGACGACCTCTTCCGCGGAGAGCCCGTTGTGTGCGGCAATCCGGTCTGTATCGTAATTATAGGGCTCCCCATAATAGGTGAGCAGCTCGAAGTATCGACCCGGAGGCGGTTTTCGATCCCCCAGATCGTCTTCGATCGCATCGATGGCTTCATTTAAATGATCGAGGGAAATCGAGAGCGGATCGTACTCAACAAGAAGCGAACGGAAAGTAGGCATTAAATTGACGACGCCGGGGATCTTTTTTTCCCCGATGGCGGCCGTCATCAGTCGAACACGACCATTGATTTGCGGATCGATCCGGTTGCCGTATTCCAGGATCAACCCGCGTTCACTCAGAAAAAGTCGCTTCGATCTCGATGGTGCATCCATGTCGACCAATCGCTTCTACTACACCAGCGTCCCTATCGGAACAACGCTGATACCGGTTTCATCCAGCTTTTCCCTGACCGCCTTGATCAGTTCGGCGGCCCCGGGAGTATCGCCGTGCATACAGATGCTCTGGGCATCGATCTTGACCGAACCGCCATCGTATGTGGGCATGTCGCCGGCATCCAAAAAGCGCGTGATGCGTCGGACCACGACCTCTGCATCGGTGATGACCGAACGGGGCAGTTTTCTGGAGACCAGTGTTCCATCCGGATTGTACGCCCGGTCGCCATAGACTTCGCCGGCAACCCGCAAGCCGGCAGCCTTGCAGGCCTGATAAAGCCGGGTTCCGGCGATTGTCATGTACAAAAGATTCGAATCTACATTTTTCACGGCGGATGCCACCGCTTCGGCCAGCTCGGGGCGCTGTGTGGTCATCGATTCCAATATGCCGTGGCACTTTACATGCTGGAGGGAAACACCCAGTGTCCTGCAAAACGCCTGTGCGGCTCCGATCTGGTAGACGCAATAATCGTAGAGTTCATCCGGGGTGACATCCATTGCCCTTCGTCCGAAACCGATGAGATCCGGCAGCCCGGGATGAGCGCCCACCGCCGTTCCGGAATCCCTTGCCAGCTTGATGGTATACTTCAGGACATGGGGATCCCCTGCATGGAAACCGCAGGCGATATTGGCAGAGGAGATATGCTTCATGATCTCTCCGTCGTTTCCGAGCTTGTACTTCCCGAAGCTTTCCCCCATGTCCGAATTCAGATCGATTTTTTTCATTCCATCCTCCTTTTGCGCGGGTTTGATGGAAATCGGGTACGGGTGTGCCCTGAAAACAAGATTTATTCTAAAACGGATTTAAAAAAAGAGAGTCCCCCGAAAAATGCTTCATCATAATCACAGCATTCCAAACAGTGTCAACCATTATTTCAAGGGAAGGTCGGCGATGATGCCTTGGAAGGGCGGAGCCTTTCCGTTTTTTCCCGGTCGATTTCCAGCGTAGAGGGATCGAGCACGACGCAATAGGCGTTTTTTGCCTGTTCGATGCTGACCAGTCCGTCCAAGACGTCTTGACGAACCGAATCCGGATCTCGCTTGGCCGGAGGATAAAACCCGCCTCCGCCTGGAAGCTCCAAGGTCACGCGTTGGTTCGGCTTCAGCATATATTTGGTTTTCGGGTGCGGAACGGTCCCGTCATCCAGGTAAATACGTCCCTTTGCGCCGGGAAAGCCTCCGGCGAAGCCCTTCGCCGGAAAATAGATGCGATCGTACATGGGCGAATGCTGGCAGGGATAGCCTCCCCGGATCCTCAGCACCATTCGTTGCCCCAAACCGCCTCTGTATTTGCCGGGCCCGCCGCTGTCCGGAATCAGTTCGCGGCATTCCATGAAGATCGGGGAAACATTTTCGACCACCTCTGCAGGAACTCCACGGATACCGCTTGGAAATGCGGTAGCGGAAAGCCCGTCCTTATTGGGACGCGCTCCTGTCCCTCCTGCCGAGAAGAAGACATAGCAGAAAGGATCCCCCTGCTCGCTAACCCCATCGAACTGGGTGTTCCACAGCCCCTGGGAACCCTCCGCAATCACTTTGTCCGGCAGCACGTGGCTCAGCGCTCCAAATACCGCAGCAGAGAGGAAGTGTCCCAGGATGTGCCTCGCGCCCACTGCCGCCGGGCGTCTGCAGTTGAGAATGCTCCCCTCCGGTGCACGGACGATGACCGGCCTGAAGCTGCCTTCGTTGTTGGGCACCTCAGGACTGATGGAGCATTTCACAGGATAGGTGGTATAGGCGTGACAGTAGTTGAATACGACGTTGATGCCCCGATCGGACTGGGGTGAGGTTCCGCCGTAATCGGCGATCAGCCGGTCTCCTTCGATGGTGATGGCGATTTTGATCAGGATCGGGGAGTCGAAACCGTCCACCTCGATCTGGTGCCGGTACGTGCCGTCCGGAAGCTTCCGTATGGCCTCCCGCATGGCGCGTTCGCTCCGCTCGATGATCGCAGCCGAAAGGTCGTCTATATCCGACATTCCGTAATCCTGCATCATCTCGATCAATTTTTTCCCGCCGACTTCGTTTGCGGCCACCATGGCGTGAATATCTCCGAGAACCGGCTCCGGCGTTCGAACATTGGCGCGAATGATTTTCAGCAGATCCACGTTCATGCGCCCCCGGTCGACCAGCTTCATGATCGGTATGGCCAATCCTTCCTCATACGCGGAACCGGCATCGGCGCCGAAAATTCTTCCTCCGATATCCATGACATGGCAGGTGTTGGCAAAGAGCCCGATGGCTTTGCCCTTGTAAAAAACCGGCGTAACGATGGTAAAATCATGATAGTGGCCTGAAGCGATCCATGGATCGTTGGTGATCAGGGTATCGCCTTCGGACAAGGTATCCGGCGGATAGGCTTTCAGGAAATGCCGGACGCAGGTTGCCATGGTGTTGATATGACCGGGGGTGCCGGTCACTGCCTGGGCAAGCATGTTTCCTGCCGGATCGAAGACGCCGGCCGACAGATCGCCGGCTTCACGGACAACGGTGGTGAAACTGGCGTGCATCAAAGCGGCGGCCTGTTCGTTTACCGTTGAAATCAGCCGGTTCCATAAGATTTCGAGGGTAATGGGATCATAGCTCATGGTGAATGGCCTTGCTCCGATTCTGTAGCAGTGTTCAGCGTTCGGTGTTCAGTGTTCAGCGTAGTGTTCAGCAACCCGCAACACGCAACCCGCACCCGAATCATTCCAGATTTACGATGATGTTTCCGAATGAGTCGATCCGGGCCGTTGCCGGCCCGTTGATCACCAGTGTGCTTTCCCGTTCTTCGACGATGGCCGGCGCCTGGATCTCGGCTCCCGCCCCCAGGCAATAACGATCGTAAACAGGCAATTCGAAGAAGCCGCCTTTCTCGGGCACGTAAGCCTCCCGTACCCCTTTCCGTGCTTTTCCGGATGAGCGGGGCGCTGAGGGCCATCGGATTTCCTTCAGATCCGGTTGCGGACCGGTTGCCGTCAGCCGCCAATTGACGCATTCGATCGGGATCTCTTCACAGATTCTCTGATAGATGCCCTTGTAGCAGTTCTCGAATCGGGACTGGAATTCAACCTGGCTCTCCGGTGTAAACGTGTTTTCGGGTATCGGAACATTTACCTCGAACCCCTGTCCGACATATCGAATATCGGCCGATCGGATAAATCGTATGTCATCGGGTGAAACACCCGCTTCAAGCAGCAGCATCTTCCCCTTCTGCTCCATCTCGGAATACAAGAGGTTTAGACGCTCCCATTCGATTTCTCCCATGCGAACGACGTAGCTTCGACTCAAATCGAATGAAATGGGTGCGATGAGAAATCCGAAAGCGGAGCAAACGCCGGCTCCCGGAGGAATAATCATCGAATTGAGCCTCAATTTCCTCGCCACCTGGTATGCATGCACCGGCCCCGCACCGCCGAAGGCAACGAGGGAAAACCGGCGAAGATCGACCCCCTTTTCGACGGCGTGGATGCGGGCCGCGTTTGCCATATTTTCATTGACCACCTCATGGATGCCCCATGCGGCTTCGAGTGGGGAAAGATTCATCGGGCCAGCAATGTGATCGATCAATGCACTCCTGGCACATTCCGGTAACAGACGCATCTCCCCGCCCAGAAAAAAATCGGCATCGAGGTAGCCAAGGAGCAAATCGGCATCGGTTACGGTGGGCTGGGTGCCGCCCAATCCATAGCAGGCGGGCCCGGGTTCTGCACCGGCGCTTTCAGGGCCGACTTTTAGAAGTCCGAGGGGGCCGATGGATGCAATACTGCCGCCTCCCGCTCCGATCTCGATCATCTCGATCACCGGTATCTTAATCGGCAGCCCGCTGCCTTTTTTAAATCGATAGATGCGCCCTGCCTCGAATTCGTTTACCTTGATGGGATTTCCGTTTTCGATGAGACACGTCTTTGCGGTGGTTCCTCCCATGTCAAACGAGAGGACCTGGTCGACCCCGGCTTTTCTTCCGGTCCAGGCGGCCGCAAGGACACCGGCTGCAGGACCCGATTCGAGAAGTCGAATCGGGTATTCGGCGGCCGTTTGCGGAGTCGTAATGCCTCCTGTCGAAAGCATGATATAGAGACGCCCCGAAATCCCGATATCCGCTATATTTCTTTCCAGCTCTCCCAGATAGCGACGGGCCATGGGCATGGCGTATGCATTTGCTACCGTCGTCGAAATCCGCTCATATTCACCCACTTCGGGCACGACTTCCGAGGAGATTGAGACAGGCATTCCCGGAGACTTTGACAAAAGCAGATCGCGCAGCATGCGCTCGTGGGCGGGATTTCGGAAGGAATGGAGAAGACATATGGCAGCCGATCGGGCTCCACGTGCAAGCAGTTCGTCGACTGCACGTCCGGCCTCTTTCAGGTCAAGCGGGACGATGACATTTCCGTGATTATCGAGTCTTTCATCGACTTCGATTCGGAAACGTCTTGAAACGAGAGGTTTGGGAAGCTCAAGGAAGATGTCGTAGATATCGTAGCGCATCTCGCGCCCGATTTCGAGAGCGTCCCGAAATCCTCGGGTGGTCAGCAGCCCGGTTTGTTCCCCTTTGCGCTCGATGATCAGGTTGGTAATCAGGGTGGTTCCGTGAATGGCGATTCCGACTTCTGAAGCCGGGATGCGCTGGCGTTCCAGAATCTCCCTTAAGGCCTCCGCCACCGCACGTTCAGGGTTCTCTTTCGAGCTCAATCTCTTTCCAACCGATAGCCTCCCTGTGATTGAATCCAGGATGACCAAATCGATAAAAGTGCCTCCGATGTCGATTCCGATTTGATATTTTTCCATTTTAGATTTTAAATTTTCGGTTTGAAAAAGTGAATCCATGGGGATTCGAAATGAATTGTATCATTAAACGCGATCGCGAAACGATGTCAATGAATTTTTCCTAAGCGTTCAGAGGTTCAAGGTTCAGAGGTTCATAACTGCGCTGGCTTCCAGGTTTCAGAATCAAAAAAAAACCCGAAGCCTTTTTCAAGGCTTCGGGCTTTATCAATAAATTTCGGCAGCGTCCTACTCTCCCACTCAGCTTCCCGAGCAGTACCATCGGCGCTGAAGAGCTTAACTTCCGTGTTCGGGATGGGAACGGGTGTTGCCTCTTCGCTATTGCCACCGAAAACTGTTATGCAGCTTTACAATTTGGATGTCTCCACAAAAAAGCGTTCAGTCATTTGTGCCAAAAAAATGTGGCCAAGCCGCACGGCCAATTAGTACCGGTAAGCTAAACACATTACTGTGCTTATACACCCGGCCTATCAACCTCGTCGTCTGCGAGGGGCCTTTAGTTCCGGTGTCTCCACCGGAAGGGATATCTAATCTTGAGGTTGGTTTCCCGCTTAGATGCTTTCAGCGGTTATCCTTTCCGAACATAGCTACCCAGCTATGCCGCTGGCGCGACAACTGGAACACCATGGGTTCGTCCATCCCGGTCCTCTCGTACTAGGGACAGATCCCCTCAAATATCCTGCGCCCACGGAAGATAGGGACCAAACTGTCTCACGACGTTTTAAACCCAGCTCACGTACCACTTTAATCGGCGAACAGCCGAACCCTTGGGACCTGCTCCAGCCCCAGG
>QZKK01000160.1 GCA_003599475.1 Desulfobacteraceae bacterium | reverse complement strand
CATCGGAGAGGCTCGGATGGCCTTCACGCAGCACCAGGGCCGCATGAAAGTGCCCCGGGTTCAGGAAAAGCAATGTATGCATGGCGGAAACCTTCCGTGGTGCGAGTTACGCGTTGCGAGTTGCGGGTTACGGGTTGCGAGTTTATTCAGCCGCTGATCTTCGCAGATGTTCTCTTAATTTTATCTATATTTCTCCGCGCCTTTGCGTGGAATCGTTCTTTCCTCCGGTGCGAATCCCCAGCGCTTCGCAAATCCCGTGCAGATACCCCATGCTGCGGCCGGCAATGGTTTGCGGATCGGGCCTGAAATCGAAAACTTCTACGGAAACATATCCGGAATAATCTGCTTCCTTCAGGATCTTGAAAAGCGGCGCAAACTGAAGGTCTCCGAAACCGGGTCCGCGGCCGTTGGGATCGTTGACATGGACGTGCCTTATTTTTCCCGTAGCGAGTGCGGCTTTGAGCACCCGGGGCAGGTCGGATTTTACACCGGCGTGGATGCTCCGGCAGTCGAACATGGTTTGAAAATGGGGACTGCCGACTTCATCGACCATCCGAATCGCTTCGTCGATGCTGTTGATGAAATTGGTGTCGGCCGTGGTCAGGGCTTCCAGGCAGTAGAAGACATCCCGCTCGCGGGCCGCCTCCCCGCAGATTTGAAAGGTCTCTCTGGCATACTTCCAGGCGTCGGCCGGGTTCCACCCCTCCTTGATATTCCGCTGATTCGGAGAGCCGTGCACCAGCACTCCTCCCCCGAGATCGCCGCAAAGGTCGATCAGCTCCCTGAGGTAATTCTGGGTTTTTTTTCGAACGGCGCTATCGGGGTGATTGATGTAGAGTCCCTCAGGTTTTACGAGCAGCCAATGAAGGCCCACGATTTCAACACCGGCCTGTTCGGCCGCTCTGCGGATTTTTTCTCTACCGGCTGCAGATATATCCGATGCCGTTTCCCCGAGGGTAAAGGGTGCGAGCTCGACGCCGTCGCAGCCAAGCTGCGCGGCATAATCAAAGACCCTCTCGATATCCCAACCTTCGAAAAGCTCGTTGCAGATCGAAATTTTCATGACTCGACTCCCGCTTCAAAGATTCTGGAATCAGACTGGTTTGTGGAACAGCCCGAACAAGGAACCCTTCACACGCCCCACTGCCTGCCGGACGAATCGATTGCGGCTGAAAACTGTCCCCAGGATCATAATGATGAGGACGATGCTGATCGGACGCGTGAAAAAGGGCGTCAGGGAACCTTCATTGAGGATGAGTCCGCGGCGAAGGTTTTCATCCAGCATCTCCCCCAGGATGAGCCCTAGGATCAGGGGGGCATCCGGATATTTCATTTTGCGGAGCGGGTAGCCGATGACGCCGAATATCAGCATTACGAGAATATCGAAAATCCGGCCATTGATGGCAAACGATCCGACCGCGCACAGCACCAGAACGATGGGCATGAGAATTCCCGCAGGTACCCGCAGGATCTTGACGAACGCCCTGACCAGGCACAGTCCCAGGATCAGCATGGCCACACTGGCCAGAAAGAACATGGCCGATACCTCATAGATGTAGTTCGGCGCCTCGATGACCAGCAGCGGCCCCGGCCGCATCCCATGCAGCCACATGGCGGCCATCAAAACAGCGGCCGGAGGACTGCCCGGCACCGCCAGCACGAGAACCGGGATGATGGCTCCGCCCACACAGGCATTGTCGCCGGTTTCGGCCGCCGTGAGACCTTCGATCGAGCCTTTGCCGAATTTTTCGGGCGTCTTGCTGGCCCGGCGGGCGAAATCGTATGACACAAAAGAAGCAATATTTTCCCCGACCCCCGGAATCACACCCACGAAAACCCCGATCAGTCCGGATCGAATAATGTTTTTCCAGTTGTCGAGCACGTCCTTGATGCGGGGCAGCACGCGATTGACCTGCATAATCGGGTTGCGACGATGTCTTTCGACCGTTGTCTGGACAACCTCCGTCATGCCGTAAACGCCTACGAGTGCAGGGATGATGGAAATCCCGCCGTAGAGATCCACCTGTCCGTGGGCAAAACGAGGGTAGGCCTGAATGGCTTCCATTCCCACCATTGCAAGGAACAGCCCTAGAAAACCTGCGATCCAGCCTTTGAGTGGGTCTTCCGGTGCCGTAAGGTTTCCGCAGATCAAAACGCCGAAGAGCGTCAGCCAGAAAAATTCAAAGGATTGAAACCTCAGGGCGGCTTGCCCAAGGTAAGGGGTAAAAAAGGCCATGAAGAAAAGGGCAATCGTGGACCCGAGAAATGAAGAGGTCGTCGCAATGCCGATGGCTTCGCCTGCTTTCCCCTGCAGCGCCAGCGGGTACCCGTCTATGCAGGTCGCTGCATTGGCAGGGGTTCCCGGGATATTGATCAGGATGGCCGTGCGGCTTCCGCCGTAGATGGCTCCCACGTACATCGAAATCAGGATGACAATCGCATGCGTGGATTCCCACTGGAAGGTCAAGCCGGTGAGAAGTGCAACTCCCATGGTAGCGGTCAAACCGGGAAGAATACCGACGATAATGCCGAGAAGGGTGGCCCAGAAAACGGATAAGAGGATCTCGGGTGTCATCAGTCCCCAAATCGCACTTGCCAGCTCTACAGCACCCAACGAGGACCTCCTTCCATTTTACAGGCAACCTTTTTTTCTCTCTCTGTGTCCACTGTGGGAATTACTGAAATACAACCCTATTTGCGAGTGGGTGCACTAAGGCAGCGGAACCAGAAAAACCTCCGTGAATACGAGATAGATCAAAGCAGAGGCGACTGCTGAAATCACCATTGAAATGGCGAGCTTCTGCTCGCCGAAGCTCGCCATATAGGCAAAGAGAACGAGAAAGGCCGCCACGTAAAAATAGATGTGTCCCAGCAGAAAAAAGAATCCGAAGGCATAAAGTATGGCCAGGCACCAGCGATAGACCGGCTTTGACCGTAGAAAATCCCTGATCGCCGGTCGGTCGGGAATAATTTTATATCCGTGGCTTTTTAAGGACCGCACAAAGAGCGCCAGGCTCATCCCGAAAAGGGCGACGCCCAGGATCAGCGGCACAAACCCGGGGGCGGCATAAAAACCGCCCCAATCTTTTTCGAAACGCGGGAGTTGAAGCGACTCAACCACGATCAGAAAACTGAACACCATCAAAAGAAGGCCCATGATGAAGTCGGCCTTCGGCATTCCCTTACCGGTCATCGCACATGCGCTCCAGAACTTGAGGGGCTTCGCCCCAATTGGAATGTTGGAATTTTGGAATGATGGGCATAACGGATTGGGGTCTTTTTCGATCCCATTATTCCATCACTCCATCATTCCAGTCCTATTCACACTTGAAGCCCAGTTCTACCGGATCCTTTTTGGCCATTCCGATTTCCTTCAGAATGCAGTTGACGTTGTTGCCGGTTGTTTCCGACAGCTTGAGGGCTTCCTCGCCTTTGTAGTTGACCGCGGCCGAAGCCTTTTCCTTGGCCAGTCGCTTGATGGAATCCGAAGCGGCCGCGACGTCAAAAGCCTTGTTGACGGCTTCCACGACTTCGGGTGGAACCCCCTTCGGAAGATAGAGGCCGAAAAGGTACTGCAGGGGAGCGTGCTTTGGAATAAACTGCATTACCGGGGGCACTTCCCCGTAGCCATCGATGACGAGACTCTGGGTGGACATGTTGGCCAGCGCCCGCAGCTTTTTGGCGCGAAGCATATCCGCAACCTCCATCGAAAGCTGCATGACCACTTCGGTTTCCCCTCCTACCGTGGCAACCACCGCCGGGTATCCGCCCTTGTAAGGGATATGGCGGTACTCGATGCCGGCTGCCTTGCGAAAGGTTTCAGCCGCCAGATGACCGCCGGCTCCTGCACCTGCCGAGGCGACTCTGACCTCCCCCGGGCGGGCCTTGAATTCGGCGACGAGATCCTGGATGGTTTTGATTTTCGAGTCCTCCCGAACGCAGATCACCGGGGCCGTCAGCATGCCGTAATAGTGAATCCAGTCCCGATGGGAGATGGTGGGAAGCAGGTCTAGGACCTGGTAAGTGATCACGCTGCCGTCGGCATTGCCGGCCCAGGTATACCCGTCATGTTTGGCTTCATATGCATTTTTCATCCCGATGGAGCCGGAGCCGCCGGGCTGATTCAGCACCGGAATTTTCTGCCCAAGCACTTTTTCCATCTCCCCGGCCAACGTGCGGCAGGTCTGATCGGTTGCACCGCCGGCGGCCCAGGGGACAATCAGCGAGATGGGTCTAGCGGGTTTCCATTCGGCGCTGACGACGGCTGCAGAGAAGACCATGGCCACGATCAGAACAAGGATTCCAGCTTTTTTCATTGCAAAACCTTCCTTTCATTTGTAGGTTCTCGATTAAAATCCCTTGGCCCACGAAAACGGTCATTGGCGCAGGTTCGAATCCTGCCACGATTGCACGATAAATGGCACGAGACCCTTTTGTCAAGAATTTCGAAGCCGATGGCCTTTTTGGATCGATCCGCTGGCCGCGGTCAGTTTGATCGAATCAGAAACTGAACGATCGATTCATTTTTTGACAGGATCAATCCCGCCATGGCGGGAATCGACAGGATAGAATGAAGAGAAGCCAAAAAATCCTGTGTAAACTGGAAACTGAACACTCCTGAACACTGAACACTATATTGAAGTTTCATACAAACGTATCAAGATTTTCTACGAATGCATCGGGATGAATAAACAATCATGATCATCAAAGGAAAAATCGCCCGGGGTCGCACCGCTGAAGTTTATGTGAAGGGTGAACATATCGCGCGGCTTGATATCCGCAGCCCGCGCCGCGGGCCCGGGAGATCCCCCGGGGACGAAATCCGGCTGGCCCCCGGATTCATCGATCTGCAGGTGAACGGTTTCGCAGGCGTGGACTTCAATCACCCGGATTTTTCCGCGAAAGACATGGTCGGGGCATGCCGCAGTCTTTTAAAAACGGGGGTGACCCGTTTCTGCCCGACCCTGATTACCGCCGGTTATAACCAGCTTGAGCGCACCATCGGCCGGATCCTTGAAGCCTGCAACGAGCACCCCCTGGTCCGCTCCATGGTTCTTGGCATCCATCTGGAGGGCCCTTACATCAATCCCGAAGATGGCCCCAGAGGGGCCCACCCCCTGGCTCACGTCGGCCGTCCCGACTGGGAAAAATTCGAGCGGCTCTTATCCCGGGGGGAGGGGCTGGTGCGAATGGTGACGGTCGCACCCGAGTTGCCGGGCTGCCTGGAATTCATCCGAAAGGCAGCCCAAATCGGGCTGGTGGTGGGACTCGGGCATTGCAATCCTGAGCCGGCAGACGTCGATCAGGCTGTACACGCCGGTGCCGTCATCTCCACTCATCTTGGAAACGCCGCTCACAGGCTGCTTGACCGCAGTAAAAATTACCTGCAGAAACAGCTCGCTCACGATCGTCTGATGGCGAGCATCATCTGCGACGGGCTGCATCTTCCGGACTATTTTGTGAAAAACGTCGTACGCGCAAAAGGGAAATCGAGGGTTGTCCTGATCACCGATGCCACGGCCGCATCCAATGCACCGGCCGGCCGCTACTCCCTTGGCGGAATCGCGCTCGAGGCCTGCGATGACGGCGCTCTCAGGCTCCCGGGAACTCCTTACCTTGCCGGATCGACCCTGACCATGGATCGGGCCGTCGGCTTCTGCGCCCGGTTTGCCGGAATCCCTCTGACATCGGCCATCGATATGGCAACGACAAACCCTGCCAGGCTTTTTGCGGGAACCGGCGGCGAACTGGAAGAGGGGCAGCGGGCGGATCTGGTTCTGTTCAGAGCAGAAAAAAAGAAAATCCAAATCGAGCGCGTATATTTGGCCGGGAAGCTGATGTATGAGAGAAGCTGAAAGCTCAAAGTTGAAAGCTCAAAGCAAAGAAGACACGAATAAGAAACTGAACGTCCAACATCGAACGTTCAACATCGAATTAAGGAATAAAATCAATTATAGCCAATCGAGGAAAGTTTTTTCTCGATAAATGCCGAAAGCGGCATGGCCTGGCTGAACACTGAACGCTGAAACTGAACACTCTAACTCGGAGGAGCGATGAAGATTGAAATTTTTAAAACCAAATCGGAATGCAGTGCAGCGGCTGCCGAAAAGGGAGCGGAGATCTTGCGTAAGGCGATTGCGGATAAAGGAAAGGCGAGCTTTATCGTGGCCACCGGAGCTTCCCAGTTCGATTTCCTGAAAGCCCTGACGGCAAAAAAAGGCATCGATTGGGGCCGGACGGCGATGTATCATCTGGATGAATACATCGGCTTCAACGAAGATCACCCCGCCAGTTTTCGCCGCTATCTCAAAGAACGCCTGGTCGATATCGTTCGCCCGGGTACGGTGCATTTTATTGAAGGCGAGGCGGCAGACCCCGCCGCCGAATGCCGACGGATCGGCGCCGTGATCTCGCGGGATGAAATCGATGTCGCCTTCGTGGGAATCGGCGAAAACGGGCACCTGGCTTTTAACGACCCACCGGCGGATTTCGACACCGAAGCGCCCTACATCATCGTAAAGCTGGATCAAGACTGCAGGAAGCAGCAGTTCGGGGAGGGTTGGTTCGCAGCCCTGCAAGAGGTCCCTACCACGGCGATTTCGATGTCGATTCGACAGATCATGAAATCGGAGCAGATTATTTGCACGGTTCCGGATGCGCGCAAGGCCCGGGCGGTCAGAGAGTGCTTTGAAGGCGAAATTTCTCCCATGCACCCGGCCTCCATCCTGCACAGGCATCCCAAAGCGTTTGTTTATCTCGATGAGCCTGCCGCTTCGCTCCTGTCCCGAACTGGAGAGAATTAAAAATGAAGCACTCAGTATCGAATTTTCGTTTTAAAAACGAGACAGGTTGACCAAATGACCCAAGTTACAAACTCGAACTCAGATCGGTGGGTTCGATCGAACATGTTTTGGATTTTTCGGATTTTGCTCATTTGTATTTGTTTCGTATTTAGAATTTCGAGCTTCGGATTTCCGGCGAAGTCGTTACGATCGGCTTGATGGTGCGGGAGCCTATTTCCGCCATGCGGGCGCGTATCTCCTCGAACATGGCTTCCCCCCGATAGATACCGATAATTGCGCCGCCGGAGCCTGCAAATTTGGCGCTGGCACCGCAGCCACGGGCCGTTTCCACCATTTTCATCTGCCAGTCGGGCAATTTGTAGATTGTGCAGCGGAGGTTAAAGTTTTCGTCGATCAGTTGCGACAGCTTATCCGTATCGCGGTCAAGCAGGGCGATTCGGCCCTGAACAGTCAGTTCGGCGAAGCGCCGCATGGCATCTACGACCAGCGTTTCCCCGCGATTGTAGCGGCCGCGGATATCGTTGTGGAAAGTCTCAGTCGGCTCGCTGAGGTCATTGTGGTAAGAAAGATAGAGTGACGGCAGCAGGGCGGGATCGAGCCTCTCATAGGCATAAAAAGTAACACCATCGGCTTTCCGTTCGGAAAGCAGGTCAAAATCCATGTAGACCATGCCTCCGTAACACTGGATCACCCGGTCCTGCAAGCCGGCGGAAATCCCGAGTTCTTCCGTTTCCACCGAGAGCACCAGCGAGGGTTGCTGTTCGAGCGGAATCTTCACTCCATAGAACTCCATAAGACAGCCCAGGGTGGCTACGATGATGGAACTGGAGCCTGCCAGTCCCACCTGGCGCGGAATGCCGGTCTGGTAGCGGATCGAAAAGTTGCGGTCGTGAAGCTTGAGTCCGCGTCTGCGGCAATAATCGACGAAGCGCTTGATCGTGGCTTTGATCAGCCGGATGCCGCCATAATACCCGTGCAGGCGCACATCCTGGAGGAGATCGTCGATCGAGCGGAAGCTTGCGCGATCATCCCTTGCCTGGATGATATCCACCGAATCCCATTCGTAAAGGATCACTTCAGCCTGGAAATTGCGTACGATAATCGCGATGGTCTTGCCGTTGTACCCATCGGACGGGTTGCCGAGAAGTCCGGCGCGGGCGCAGGCGCTCTTGCGGATGATTTCCATTCTACAGAATATTTTTCAAATAGCTGCGCAGCGATTTTCCGTATTTTTCATCTGCCATGGCAAACTCGACAAAGGCCCTGAAATACGAATCGAAACTGCCGACATCGTAACGCTGTTCATCTGCCCGCAGGCGCACACCGTACACCTTTCCGCCTCCCCGGATGATCAGGCGAATGGCATCTGTAAGTTGGTATTCACCGCCGGATCCGGGGCCGATCGTCCCGAGCGCTTCAAAAATGCTGGGGGCAAAGACGTAGCGGGCGGCGATCACCAGGCGGCTGGGCGCTTCATCGACACGCGGCTTTTCGACCACATCTTCGAGCTCAAAGGTGTCCCCGTCGCTTTTCGGCTTGGCAACGCCGTAGAACGGCACCCGTTCGCGGGAAACCTCCGTAAAGGCGATGACCGCCTCGGCGTTCGATTCGACGAAGCAGCGGCTCATGCGGCCCAGGACGTCGCTTTGGGCGTTCAAGCCGATAATGGAATCCCCCAAGGGCGACGGCAAACGGCTGGTCTCCGATAAAGGCCTTCGCGCAGGAGACGGCGTGGCCCAGGCCCAATTGCCTGCGCTGACGGGTGTAGAAATACTGGAGCGGGGCCCGTTCGAAACTGAGCTCGGCCAGCAGTTCTTCTTTTCCGTTTTCGCGCAGATTCTGAACCAGTTCATTGTCCAGATCGAAATGGTTTTCAATCGAAGTCTTGCCGGGACCGGTAATGAACAGGATGCGCTGCATGCCCACACGCGCAAGCTCCTCCACCACATACTGGACCACCGGCTTTCGGCCCACCGGCAGCATTTCTTTCGGCTGGGATTTGGTGGCCGGCAAAAGACGCGTCCCCAATCCTGCGACCGGTACAACCGCGATATTGATCTTCATTTCCGACACCCCATCGAGAGTCCGACTAGTAAGTCTTTCGGAACAGGGAGAGAAAGTCTTCGTATGTCGTGTGCCGTGGGTTCCATCGATTGTAGTCCGCCTCGACACAGAGGCGAGACATTTCGCTCAAGATATCTTCGGTGGCTCCGAAATCACGCAGTCTGCTCGAGATATTGAGATCCCGACAAAGCTCGGCGATTGCGTGCACCGCTTTTTTCCCCGCCTCCATCGGACTCAGCCCTCCGATCTCTTCGCCCATGGTTCGTGCAACACGTGCATATTTTTGAGGATTTGCCTGCAGGTTGAATTCCGCAGCGCAGGGGAGGCAGACGGCATTCGACAGTCCGTGTGAGACATGGAAGAAGGCACCCACAAATCGCGCCATGCAATGCACATTCCCGAGCCCTGTCTGACCCAGAGTGATCCCGGCCAGACATGCGCCGCAGAGCATATTGAGACCGGCTTCCAGGTTGTTTCTGTTCGCAGTGAACTGCCGGATGTTCTGAGAGATCAGCTCGATGGCATACAGGTTGAGCGCATCGGTCATCGGACTGGCATTCAGCGACAGGTACGATTCGAAGGCATGCACGAAAGCGTCCAGGCCGGAATGAGCCGCCGCCGCAGCCGGAAGCGTTTTCAGTGCCAACGGATCCAGAATCGCGACCTTAGCCGGATTCAGGGCCGCATGGCGGATGGAGATTTTTAAGTTTCTTTCTGTATCCGTGATGACGCAGGAGCCCGACACCTCAGATCCGGTTCCGGCTGTCGACGGGACCGCGATCAGCGGAAGCGGCACTGTCGAAAACTTCTCGATACCCTCATAGTCGAGGATCCGTCCACCGTTCGTAGCAAGAATCCCCACGGCCTTTGCAACATCGATCGTGCTTCCGCCGCCGATTGCCATCAGCACGGTGGCATTTTTTTCCTTGTACGATTCAAATGCATTGGCGACGGTATTGTCGCTCGGGTCCGGCTCGATATCGGAAAAGACATCGAAATCAACCCCGTTTCGATCCAGTATGCCTTTGATACTCAGGTAGATCTCGCTTCCCAGAAGGGCACGATCCACTGTAAGGAACAGATGCTCGCAATGCCAACTTTTGAGGAGTTCCTCGACCTTCACATGGGCGTTCATTCCCATATGGATCCTTGTCGGACAGAAAAAAGTGAGTATTTGTGTCAGGGACATCGCTTCCTCCTCCTGCTCAGTTTTCATTCTTTAAACATATTCAATGCTTTCGCTTGCTGAAGTGCTTGCTCCGCGGGCACATCGGCAGCCGCCGTGTCCATCTCTCAAACTTCCGGAAAAAATTTCGAAAGCCCTTTCTCTTTATCGCAGGGCAATACATATATAACCGCTTGGAGCTTGTTTCACAATGCATAGCGCAGCCCCCCTGTCCCGGTTTAGAGCTCGACCTCAAGCCGATCGTAGGCCACGGTCACTTTCAGGGGGTAGTCCCTGGCAAAAATTCTGCTGTATTCCAGGGTCTCCTCCTCTATTTGCTCCAGATCTTCGTCATCCAGATTCGGCTCCGTGTGGAAGAGTGCAAGATGCCTGGTTTCCGAAAGCACCGCCAACTCCACACCGATGACATTGGAAGAGTGCCCCCAGTCCCTTTTGACAAGCTCTGCTTCAGCCAATGAGTACTGGGCGTCGAAGATCAACAGATCCGCGTTTCTAAAAAAATGGATGAAAGAGGAGTGGTCGACCCCCGCCAGGTGCTCGGAATCGGTTGAATACACGATCTTCCTGCCGAAGCCTGCAAAGCTGTACCCATAGGACTTCCCCGGGTGGTTCTGCAGCAGCGTATCGACGACAAATCCAGCGGCATTGAAGCTTTCGCCGATCGGAAGCCTTATGAAGCGTATCGTGGCTCCAAGGCTTTTAAGCGGCACCGGAAAAAATGGAGACTCCTGCTGGCGCATGAATGCTTCTTCCAACTCAGGATGGCAGCCATAGATGTTTATCGTGTTCTCCGGCAGGTAGGCAGGAACAAAGAAAGGAAATCCCTGGATGTGGTCCCAGTGCAAGTGGGAAATAAAAATGTGAAAGACGGCGGGGGCTCCTTTTTTCTCCTTCATCAACTGGTTTCCGAAATCCCGCAGACCTGTTCCGGCATCCAAAAGGATGTACTCATCGGAGTGCTCGATTTGTACGCAGGAAGTACTGCCTCCCCAACTCCCTCTCAGAGCAAAAGGAAGCACTGTGTCGATAAAGGCATTCCTATAGGCTGCATCCCCGAGAGGATACGATTGTGAAAGTTCGAGGATCCTGGATATCTTCTTCCGGACCTCACGACCTGTCAGAGAACGCGGCAAAGAACCGCGCGTACCCCAAAACCGCACCCTCAAGATCGCACCTCCTGCATCCACCACACGGCGCTCCATGAGCCGGACGGCCCGAATTGATAACACCGGTGAAGACGATTTGTCAATCTGTTGCGTCTGTTACGTCAGGATTGCCGGAAGAGGGGAGCTTGATCGGACCAAAAGTTGGCATCAGGCGACCGCCTGCTTTTTGATTTTGATTTCGACCTTGTCGATTACAGGTATTTCCAGGTTCTTGTATACTCGAAACAGAATCCATTCCTCCAAAACTTCCTCCAACTCATTTCTGCACTTCTCCAGAGTCGGAGCATTTGAATAGACACCGGGACATTCCTGAATCTCGCCATAAAATGTTCCATCATCATTGAGAATTTCGTATTTGGCGTGCTCCATCGCAGTTTGAATATATTTTCTGATCATATTAAAAGTCTCATAATTGTCCGCACTCTGTCATTCCGGCGGAGGCCGGAATCCAGTCTGTTTTTCTGGATGCCGGATCGAGTCCGGCATGACGAAAAGATAAGATTATTACGAGATAGTTAATATCATTACCTTTTTTAAGTTGCCCAACGGAAAATTAACCGGAGCGGCTCCCGGATGCTCGAATGAAGAGAGGCGTTGTTCCGGGGTCCGGTTCAATGCTGTGCTATAATTGTCTTCGGATTTTCGGATTTCTCCTCTTCCAAAAGTTTCCATCCGTGCTCCTCGACTATTTGCCGTCCTCTCATGGCGGATTCGCTAGCCGTGGAGAACGCAATGTTTAGTTCTTTCGATATCGAGACCGCGCTCATCCCCAGTTCTCGCGTCCCCCAATAACATAGGACGCTTCGGGCCTTTACCACTCTTCGTTGCTTTCCGCCTGTCAATAATTCGTTGAAAGTAAGACCGAATAAACCGAGCACTCGATTCACCAACGCGTCAAAATCGTACCCCAGAGCCCGGATGATAGACTTCCGATCCAAATCCTCCTGGGCGGCTTTTAATACGGTCTCGACGAAATCCCCCTGCCCTAGGATGCGCTCATCGCCCTTCATCCTGCTCTCGCCCTTGCGCATGGCCTTCAATGCGGACCATCCTCCGGCGCTTCTCACCAATCCACCTCCCGTCAAATCGGGCCGGCGTCCCGCCGCAGCCCCCTTTTTCACAAACTCAAGATAATGTCTGCGGGCTTCCGGAATCTTCCCGCTAAAAAGATTAAGTATGTAATCGACATCCTGAAAGCCCGCCTCTGTTTTTCCCATGAGGACGTAATGTCCGCAGTAACGGTATGTATTCAACCCCTTTAATTCCTCAACGATTCCAGCTCGCAAGGGATTAAGGTGAATATAGCGCACCAGTTCCAATAGGTACGGATCTTCCTGGCATAAAATCGACTTGTATCGATTCTGAAACAAATGACCATGACGACGATGGCGCCGATTGTAACTCACCGCATATCCGGTCAAAAGCCTGCGCATTACCGAAGCGATAGGGGCGACACCCGTCCTCAATAATAGGTGAAGGTGATTTGTCATAAAAGCCCATGCAAAGCAGCGAGTTTTACTTTCGGACAGGATACCGCCGAGTCGATCTAAAAAGTCATCGCGGTCAGCATCATCGAAAAAAATCCTTCTTCGATCAATCCCTCTCACAATGATATGATGCAGCGCTCCAGGGGCGTCTATACGGGCTTTTCGAGGCATATCGACCACGTATCAAATAATTCGTATTTGTAAACAGTAAATCCGAGGAACGTCCCTACACTACGTACTCAAGCCGGAACGATCGAGTCGTTTGTCAAGAATTCGATAGCGAAAGACGGAATAGTTATTTGTTTTCATTTTCCGATCTATAGGATGATTTTTTTCTTGACAACCGAAGGCCATATAAATGTTCGCTAAAAGCGATTAATCATTGTGAAATCCTATTGATTATATTTTCGTGCTCTAACAAATATTCGTAATGAGAAGCAACATTATCTATATTGTCATCATCGACTTTCAATGCCTCTCTTGGATATTTCTGATTTGCTTTATTGATGTCTTTTTTAATATTCTTGCCGCGTCGAAGCCACCTCAGCACTTCTTTATCATATCTTTCTTCATCTTTGGTGCGATTACCGGTTATTTCGTTTGCCCGAT
>QZKK01000058.1 GCA_003599475.1 Desulfobacteraceae bacterium | reverse complement strand
GAAGTTCCCGGTCCTATTTGATATGATCCAGATCGGTGAAGCTGATTTCATCTCACCGATTGTCATTTCGGCGGAAGTGACAAAGGAAGGCGATTTTATTCGAGTGGAGGGCACCGTCAGTACATCCATACGTCTCCCCTGCGGGCGCTGCCTGACCGTTTTCGAAGCGAAAATTTCAGATGAAATTTCTCTGATCTTTTCCAGAGGGCTGCCGGTCGGAGAAACTTCGGATGCCGAAGAAAAAGAGCCGACCGCGGATGAAATCGGCCTGATACGCTTCCAGGGAGAGCATATCGATTTACGGGAAGCGATACAGGAGCAGGTGGTCATGATGCTCCCGCAGAAACCGCTTTGCAGCCAATCCTGCAGAGGTTTGTGCCCGCGGTGCGGTGCAGATCTGAACAAAGAGAATTGCGACTGTAAAGAACCGGTATTGGATGACAGGCTGGCCATTCTCAAAAGCCTGAAAATCAAAGGCAACAAGGATTGAATATGAGCAATCGTCTGATTTTACAAGCGCGAAACAGCGTAATGTCGGATCAGGAACTGGCGGCAATCGGGGAAAACGCCCTTAAAGAACGCGAAGCCCTGCTAAGGAAGCACCCCCAATTGGAATCGTTTCAGAAAGAAATCGAGAGGATGCTCTTTGGAGCCGGTTCGGTTGAAAATCGCATGACGGTGCTGGCCCTGATGATGGAATCGAAGCTGATCGAGCTTCAGAAACATCTCATGCAATTATCCAATATTACGAGCAAGATGGCAGTGTCTTAGCCCCTCTTGGAAAGTGTTCAGCGTTCAGTGTTCAGTCGGGCAAGGCCGCTTCCTGCATGTGATCGGAAAAGAAACTTGTCCCCTCTGAAGTCTCACACGGACAAACCAGAAAAAACCTGAACACTGAACCCTGGACACTCACTTCGACTGTCTCCCGAACGCAAGCGCAGTGACAGCGGCTCCCAGACCTCCGAATCCGAACACTCCGAATGCCCATCCCCAGGTTCGGTACTCCACCGGTCCGGAAACATCGGGGTTGGTCCAGTCCAGGATCGCTCCGAATGCCAGCGGCGACAAGGCGCCGAACCCGAACCCGATCAAGGACCGAAGCCCGAACGCAGCCCCCATATAAGAAGGCTTGACCACCTCCGTCAGTCCGGCGGAAAGCACCGGGGAATCACCGAGAGCAGAAAAAGCATAAACCAGCCCGACGACGATCACCACCGGGATACTCCAGTAAAGAGTCCAGCCGAAGAGGAAAGAGCAAAGGGCGCTTACCGCCGAAAGCATGAAAATTACCCTGGCCCGCCCAAGCCGATCGGATAAGGCACCCATGCTATAGGAAGCAAAAATTCCGATAAAATGAAATGAAGAGGCGACATAAGAGCCCATCCCTGCAGCTTCCAGCCTTTCAAAACCGGACAGCATCAAGCAGCTTGCAAGAAAAGCCGGGGTCCAAGCCCACATTCCCAGCAACTCCCAGCAGTGGAATCCGTAGCTTCCAACCATCAACATTGCCGGACGATTGCCGAACATCTCTCTTGCGAACTTTTCCTCTTTGGGGCGTGGAGCCAGGCTGACTCTCGTGTTCCACAAGACTGCCCAGGACAAAATGCAGCCCGCCATCGGTCCCATGCCGGTCACCCAGAAAGAGAGCCTGTAGCCGCCGATTGGAATCGCAATGCCGCTCAGGATCAAGGATAAGGCATACCCTAGGGAGGTGCTTGCAATGAAGAACCCGATCGCCCTGCCCCGCCGGCTGATCGGGTACTGATCGGCAAGAATCATCACTCCGGTGGTATAGGTTCCCCCCAGAGAGAGCCCGACCAGTGTGTATAAAATGAGGGCGGACGGATAATCGTCCGCAAAGGCGGCGAAGGCGAGTGAAAACACGGCTCCTGTGACAATCGAACCCATGTAGATCGGCTTAGGACCGATCCGGTCCGCAAGTGCCGAACAGATCACCAGGGAAACGGCATATCCAAAATTATAGCCGCTGGAAATGAGGCCGGCTGCCGAAGCGGATATGGACCACTCTTTCTGCAGGATCGGAACGGCAGCGGCAACGGTCGTAAATATCAGATAGGTCAAGGTTCTGGACAGGCAGAACCCGATCAGCCAACCGTCCATTTTTCGGTTCGATTTGGAAATGTGAAATCCTCTACGGCATCCCGTTTATTTTCTTTCCAGGGATGCAACCCCCGATGATCTGCGCCGATTCGTCGATATGCCCGGTCGGATGATCCTTCGAGCGCCTTCACCGATCGATTTTGATGCTTCTCATTATATGAAAAAGCAGGTGATGACAACCGTAAAGGAGACCTTGAGAGCCCTTAAAGATCAGGGTTCGTGTGTATCATCGAATGTTCCCGGAGCCTCGACCGCAACCGAAGCCCTTTTCTGAAAAGAAGAATCCCTCCCCCCAGGCTGCAATCAAACTGCAACACTTTGTTTTTCTTTATTATTTTTAATTACGGCAGATCCGGACAGGCATAATACGAAAGTATTACCCGCATCGTTTCTCTCATGCGCCTTCCCGGCCCCCGGCCGGATTTTGCATATAAAATACGAATGAAAACCATACTTTTGACGTATTGTGGCCTAGATGACATTTTCCCTATATTGGGATCATGAAAATAGAAACGGATTTAAATGGCATCCGTGATTCTGCATCACCCCTTACGAATCGTTTCACGTTCACGTTGTTGAGAATGGTCTCTTCGTTATGAAAAACAGCAGAAATACGGAGGCAATATGAAAAGCAATCATTTTACTTCCGCTTCTCTTCATCCACGTGTGGGAATTTCGATCATCATCCTGTGGGTAACCGTCCAAGTCTTTTTATTCCAGGGGCTGACAGCGAATCTGTCCGCCATCGAAATTCCCAAAGGCTTCGTGATCGGGCCGATGGGGGATGAGGGGTCCGATCCTTTCGATCCGATGGTATCGAAACACTCAAGGAAGTTTTTCCCGCAGGCGATATCGGGATCGTTCGTCGATTCGGCAGCTCCGCCAGGCAAAGACTTCAGCCTGAGTCCTGAAGCCGACCCTGAAGTCTCCATTGAGAAGATGTTCTCCCGAATCCTTTCGCATACAAGCACCTTCTCGACCGAACTGTCGAATCCAGCAGCAGATTTATCTGCGATTCCGGAGACTGCACCGCCTTTGGCCGAACCGCCCGATTCATCGCAATTGTTGCTGGAGTCTGATCCGCCGGCGATCGAATCGCCCCAGTCGAATGAAGCAGACGCTTCCCTTTCGGATCTGCTGGACAATGCGCAAGACCCGGAAGATCGATTTGCTCCGATCGTGATAAGAGCGGCTCAAGAATACGGAGTCGACCCGGCCATCATTAAAGCCATCATCAAGGCGGAGTCCGGCTATAACCCTCAAGCGGTTTCAAACAGAGGCGCAAAGGGGCTCATGCAGCTCATGCCGAACACGGCCAAATCTCTGGGAGTTGAAGATATTTTCTGCCCGGAACAGAACATCCTTGCCGGAGTCAAGTATTTCAAACAGCTATTGGACGAATTCCGGGGAAGTACGAAGCTGGCCCTCGCCGCTTACAACTCCGGCAGTCAGAAGGTAAAGAAATACAAGGGGATACCTCCGTTCAAAACCACTCAACTCTACATCAAGAAAGTGTTCAAGTACCAAAAGGAATACAACCAGCAGCTTGCGGACAAGGAGCTGAACCCGCTTAATCCGCAGGCATTCCCGTCCCTTTCCTCTTTTTGAGCGTTTTAAGCAAAATAGATCTTTTCAATCGATTCCAAACCTGCTTTAAAGGGCTCATCTGTAAATACCGGATTGACTGCAATTTCCACTTGGAGGATCGCGAAGCCGCGATCCTCCAAGTCCGTTCATTCCGGTCTGACGCTCCGCAACGGATCTCGGCCTTAGAATTGCAGTTCTTATAGAATCGGGATTGAAACATTTTTCGTTTTGTGATTCATTGCGCCTGAGTAAATGGCGGAAACGTCCGGAAAGGAGGGATGAGCGATGAATGCATGGGTATTGACATACGGTATGCCCGCACTCCTTGGACTGAGCGCCGGTATCGTCGGCTCCCTGATCGCTCCCTGGGCCAACTGGGGAGTCGAAAAAAGACGCGCCCGTCAAGCAAGACGGAGCGAGTTGATCAATTCCTGCAGAATGCTGCTTTCCACCGATATCGATAAAAAAAGATTCCGGGAAACAGAGCTCTATTCGAGAATTCGCCCCCATCTCTACAAGCGGGTCATTGAGGAGCTCGAAGAAAAACGGGATGAATCGATAGAAGATGAAGCCTCGGTTCATCGATTTAAGCAGAAGCTGCTCGAGGAGATTGCCAGAATCGAAAAGGAATGGGTGCTCATATAAACGTCCGTTTTGTTCCAGGAGTGCAAAATGGTGGAAATCGACCCGACCGCAAGCGATATCGAACGAATCAAGGCCCTCTTCGATTCATGCGATTTGTCGGGGGCTAAGGAAGAGATCCTGAAATCCCTTCTGCAGTTTGAAACCCAAACCGCCTCATTCATGTCCAACCTCGGGCTTTCCGCGGTCGTTCGGTGGCACAAGAGCTTGTTTCTGCAAAAAACCAGACACTATCCGCGCGCGGAACAGCTTCTGCATGAGGCTCTGACCGCATTGGAGAGCGGGCCGGAGCCCATTTTCGACCGCTGGAGGCTGAAAACTTGCCTCTCTTTGGGCTATGTCCACGAAGCCCAGTGGAATTATATCGATGCCGAATCCTACCTTTCCGAAGCCTGTGAATCGGCGATGTCAGAACCCGGGCTTGCGAAGTATCTCGGCGAAATCTATTCACTGCTCAGCAGGGTCAGCTTGTGCCTCGGTCGATACAGCCGGTCTAAACGCTTTGTCGCGTTGGAAAAAGAAATCTCCTTCAGAAACTATTCGGAAAAGCCGGCGGATTCGACGATGGCCAATATTTACGCCCACGCTCTGGTCAATTACAGCCGGATGACACGGTCCGTCGGCCTGGTGGACGCGCGGGTTCAAAAGGACATCGAAGAATCGATTGCCATATTCGATCGGCTGAAAAACGAAAGAGGCCTTTTCACGGCCCGACTGGAGGATGCCGAGTTCAGGTTCCTGACAAACGATGTTGACGGTGCGCTGCAGTCTGTTCAGAACCTGGCGCCGATTCTGAAAGAGAAGGGAATGGACAGGGAGTGGATGCAGGCAGGGCTACTGGCGGCCAGGATCCACCGTAAACTGCTCGAATACGAACAGGCGGAGAAAATATTAAACGAGTTGATTCATCGGGCAGAAGAGATTCACCTGGTTCATGAACCGGTGATGGCCGACGCCTTTTTTGAAATGGGAGCCGTTCAGAACGAAGTCAATCAAGAGACGAAGGCGCTGGAGTATTATCGAGAGTCTGCCAAGCAGGGGATGGTGCTTGGAATAAAAAATATCATCATCCGAGCATTTGAAGCCGCCCGTTCGATCGATCGGTACAAAGCCCGGGAACTGCTTGCCTCGGACCTGGTTTATGAAGATGCCCTGTTCGTTCGAAACCGTATGAGCCGGACCATAAGCCCTTTTAAGGAGAGCCGGTCCAGAGCGAAGCTGCTTGCCTCGACCCTGTTTGTCGACATCGTCGATTTCAGCCGGATGATGAAAAGATCCGATGAGGACCTGGCCGTTACAATGATCGATGAACTCATCGACCGAATGTATCTGATCATCTACCGGCACAATGGGTATATCGACAAGTTCCTCGGAGACGGATTCATGGCCATCTTCGAACACGGCTTCAGCCTTTCGACCGAAGTCGCCATCCACGCGATCACAGCCGGAATGGACATTCATCGTGCGCTGGATCATAAAAACAGAAAGCTTAAGAAAGTCTACGGGTCCGATAAAAACATACAAGTGCGGATCGGTATCAGTACGGGAGAAATTTACGCCCTCCTCCTTGGCAACTATATCAAGACGGAATTTACCTACCTGGGCAATTCGGTCAATCTGGCATCCAAGCTGGAAAGCCGGGCCACCGAACAGTTTATGCTGATCGATGAACAAACAAACGAATTGACAAAAGAGAAGGTGCTCTCCGAGCCTGCCGATACCTTTATCCCCGGACTGGGCCAGACCGCCGCATACCGGGTTTTACGTCTGGCACGGATGCAGGAACGAGGAGAAGCTGAAAGCTGAGCTTTCAGCTTTCAACTTTCCGCTTCTTCCAGATTCATCTTGCCGGGATTCAGGATGTTGTTTGGATCGAACAGCCTTTTTAAAGAACGCATGACCTCCATGGCGATCGGATCGTGTTCGAACTTCATGTAAGGGGCCTTGGCCAGGCCGATGCCGTGCTCTCCGGTCAGCGTCCCGCCCAATTGAATGGCCAGCCTGAAAATCTCTTCGGAAGCCCGGTGAACCCGCCTGGCTTCTTCAGGATTCATTGCATCGTACATGATTTTGGGATGCAGGTTGCCGTCTCCCGCATGGCCGAATATCACGAAAACCAGTCCGTAGCCGCGACAAATCCTGGAAACACCGGCCAGCAGATTCGGCACCTGTGACATCGGCACCGTCACGTCTTCGGATACGTTGTTCGGCCGCAGCGATGCCGCGGTCGAGCTTGCGGATTTTCGTATCTGCCAGAGCTTTTCAGATGCTTCCCTGGTTTCGGCCACCTGAATATCGGTGGAGCCGTTCGCTTTGAAAGCCTCGACGATGCGGCGCATCTGGTAATCTGTCTCCGCATGGGTATAGCCGTCTGTTTCTGCCAGGATCAAGGCCTCAACCTCGGGCAGATTCATGCCGCCCTGCTCCCGAAGAACCCGTATGGTGTTCTCATCGAGAATCTCCAGTACGCTCGGGATGATTCCGGAGCGCATGATGCGGGTTACGGCATTCCCCGCATCGATCAATGCCGCAAAGGATGCCAGCGCGGTCTTGAAGGCGGCCGGCTTCGGATTCACCTTCAGGGTAATTTCGGTAACGACTCCCAGCGTTCCTTCGCTTCCGACGAAAAGACGGGTCAGGTCGTAACCTGAAACCGATTTCATGCACGCAGAGCCGGTTCGGGTAATCCGTCCGTCGGGCAGCACCACCTGCAGTCCCAGTACATAGTCTTTGGTTACACCGTATTTGGCACCTCGAATTCCGCCTGCGTTCGTCGCGACGTTTCCGCCGAGGGTGCATGCTTTCCCGCTGGCCGGATCCGGCGGGAAAAAGAAGCCGTGAGCGCCCAGCGCCTTGTTGAGCGCGTCATATACGACCCCGGGCTCCACCACAGCCAGCCGATCGGCGATCCGGATGTCGAGAATCCGATTCATCGTGCTGAGATCCAGCACCAACCCCCCGCGCACCGGAACAGCCGTCCCGGCAAGGCTGGTCCCTGCTCCGCGCGGTGTGACCGGGAACCGGTTCTTGTTTGCCAGGTGCAATATTCGGGAAATCTGTTCCGTGTTTTCCGGCCAGACCGCAGCCTGCGGCCGATGGGCATGATCCGAAGAGTCGTAGGTAAACGAAACCAGATCGATCAGCGAATCGGTAAAGTGCTCTTTGCCGACGATTCCAATCAGCGCTTGTTTTACGGTGTCATCCATCTTTGGGCTTTGTTCATCTGCGTAATCTGCTTAATCTGTGGATCAACTTGTACGATACGAAATGGATACCTATCATTTACCCTATGAAAGTTCAAGTACGCGAGCGACCCTCATCCCTTGCGCTTTGCGGATAACCGTATTAAACAAAATGGTGAAAGTGGGTGTCTTATATGGGGAGAAAAAAAACCGAGAATACATTTGAAAGATTTCTGGCGAAATCCAAATCCGAAAAGTACATCCTCCGACTCTATGTTACCGGTATTACCCCCAGATCCGCAAAAGCGATCTCAAATGTGAAGACGATCTGCGATGAACACCTATCCGGCCGGTATGAACTCGAGGTCATCGATCTTTATCAGCAGCCCACACTTGCCAGGGATGAGCAGATCGTTGCGGCGCCGACACTTATCAAGAAACTCCCGCTCCCGATTCGGAAGCTCATCGGCGATATGTCCAATACGGAAAGATTTCTCGTGGGAATTGATCTGCGGCCCCAAAAGGATGTAACGGCAACCAGATGAGTCGAGCGGAAACTAGGGAAGAACTATTAGAAGAACTGCAGCAACTGAAATCCCGGTTGTCAGAGGCAGAAGAGACCCTTCGGGCCATACGCTGCGGCGAGGTGGATGCGCTGGTTGTCGAAACCGGGCAGGGAGAGAAGGTCTTCACATTGACCGGTGCCGATCATCCCTATCGGCTTATGATCGAAATGATGAACGAAGGATCCGCGATCCTGTCCCCGAACGGCACGATTTTTTATTGCAACCAACGATTCTCCGAAATGATCAAGACTTCCCTTGAAAAAATCATCGGAGGATCGATTTACCGGTTCGTTCAGGTGAAGGAGAAAAAAATACTAGAGAAACTGATCAAGCAGGGGGTCAGCAGAGGCGGCAGGGATGAAATTGATCTTCGGGCGGCGGATGGAACTTCTGTTCCCATTCTGCTCTCCCTAAGCAACTTTCAAAGCCTCGGTTCTGGAGCGATCTGCCTGGTGGCGACCGATATCAGCGAACAGAAACATTCCGAAGAATCCTTGAAAAAAAGCCAGACGGAGTTGAGGACAAAGACCAAGAGCCTCGAAGAGGTCAACGCCGCGTTGAAGGTATTGTTGAAGCAAATGGAAGAGGGGCGAAGGGAGCTTGAGGAGAAAATTCTGGCGAATATCAGGGAATCGGTTTCCCCCTATATCGATCAATTGAAGAAGACTCCGCTTTCTGAAAAGCAGGCCACCTTTCTGACAACCGCTGAAACGAACCTCGACCATATTGCTTCATCCTTCCTTCACAATTTAAAAATGAAATATTTGAATCTCACCCACAGAGAGATCCAGATTGCCGCACTCGTCAAGGAGGGAAAATCGGTTAAAGATATCGCAGAAATGCTGAACATCGCAGCAAAAACCGTAGAGTTTCACAGAAACAGCCTCAGAACGAAGCTTGGCTTAAAGAACAAGAAGGCCGACCTTCGATCCCATCTGCTGACCTTCCTGTAAGGTCCCCGGGTACCTGAATTTACCTGGTAATGAATTGGTATTGCGTTAGACCACGACCATTCCTACAAATACCTAATGACTACTGGAGTCCAGGACCTTTACCTCTGTGCTTTATCCCATTGAGTCTTAATTCCTGGCAAGTGATTAGAAAAGCTCGCAAATTCTGTTGAAGCCGGGTCGACAAACGATAGAAAACGGGGAAAGGGGTTCGCGATGGTTTTCCTGCACCAGTCAAAAAATCATCGCAGACCTGGCTGATACGGAGGACAGGGCTTCACCTGCAGGATGCGAACCGATCGTCAATCGAAGGGAAATCACTGATGCCTGGTGAAAAAGTCGAAACGGGTGAACAGAAACTTGAAAAAGATTCGAAAAAACCCGGAGAAGAAAAATACGTTCTGCGCCTTTACGTTGCCGGTACGGACCGAAAATCCTCGAAAGCGATCGCCAATCTCAGGCGGGTTTGCGAGGAGCACCTGGCGGGGCGCTATGAGCTTAAGATCATCGATATCAAGGAAAAGGGCACACTTGCCAGGGACGAGCAGATCGTTGCAGTTCCAGTACTGATCAAGCAAATCCCCGAGCCTCTTCGCAGGCTTATCGGCGATATGTCTGATAATGAAAAGGTCCTTCTGGGTATGGATTTGCAGCCGAAGAAGAAAGACTGAAGGAGACAGAGTAACCACTGGGAAAAGTTCATCCGAGCGGTGCGCTCGGATCGGCTTTTCTTCACTAGACCGATATTGGGGAAAGCTTTGCGCAGGTTTGAGCCGGGTTGCCGAAGGTTCTTTTTTCAAAAATAGAACAGGCAAAGGAGAAAGACCCGTGGAAATGCTGGAAGAGGATTATTTTCAATTGAGGCTCTACGTGGCCGGGCAGACGCCTAAATCGCTTGAGGCCTTTGCCAATTTAAAAAAGATCTGCGAGGATCACCTGCAGGGGAGGTATCGCATCGATGTGATCGATCTCGTCGAAAACCCGCAACTGGCCAAAGGGGACCAGATCCTTGCCATTCCGACACTGGTCAGAAAGCTTCCTCAGCCTCTGCGCAAGATCATCGGAGACCTTTCAAATACCGAACGGGTTCTGGTGGGATTGGACCTGCGCCCCCGCGAATGAAAGAAAGCCCTCCATGAAGGATAAGCGCATGAAGAAGGACGAATATAAAAGCGCGACCGAAGCCTTCGAAAAGGCATTGAAGAATGCTGAAAAGCGAAAATACGTTCTTCGTCTTTTCGTAAGCGGGATGACGCCAGGCTCGCTCAAGGCGATTCAAAACATCAGGGAAATCTGCCGGGAACACCTCGAGGGGCGCTTCGAGCTGGAAGTCATCGATATCTATCAGCAGCCCGACTTGGGAAAGAGCGAGCAGGTCATCGCCGCCCCCACCCTGGTCAGAAAGCTTCCGGAGCCGATCAGAAAGTTCATCGGCGATCTTTCGGATCGGGACAAGGTTCTTTTGGGCCTGAATATTTACCCCAAAGAACCAGATTCCACGGATACGGAGTAATCTTCTCCGAGCGATTTTTTTAAAGTTGCACCAATCAATCGTCGAACAGACGCAGCTGCTTTGAACCTTTGGTGATGGAGCGATATTCCAGTCCGAAGAAGCGCAGGACCATATCGGCGATGGGCGCCATCTGCTTCTCGCTGTAATGGTCGTAATCGTAAGGAGCGCCGGAGCGCTTCTGCACGGGTTCCGGCCCCGCTGTCGTGATCACGTATCTTACGATTCTCTCGTCGAAACGGTCCAGCATCCTGGCGGCCCTCACATGCGGAGGAACATTTTTAGTATACTCCTTGAGACGTTTGCTGATTCCCTTTCTGTAGACCAGTTTATCGTCGAGCTCGCCCTCGTAGAGCTGCTTGCGACGGGTGCAGATTAAATTTCTCAGGGTATCCACAGGAGGAGCACCGTTTTCATTGAACAGGAGGGTGAAAATATCGGTCTGGAACTCTTTTGCGAGTTCGGTCCAATCGCGGCGGCTGGATTCCATGCCTGCAAAATAGAGCTCGGAATCCCCCTCCTCCGTCAGGATCAGCCCTGCGTAGCGCTTCTTAGACCCTCTGTCCTGACCTCGGATGGTCGGCATGAAGAAACGGACAAACAATTTTTCAAATTGGATATCGAGCCCGCTTTCCACATCGAAGCGCCGATGCAGCTCTTCTTCAAGATAGTGATTCAATTTGCCGGAAAGCTGTGTCCCGACTCCATCGACTGCCGCATGGTCACCCTCTCCCAGATGGATGAAAAGGGAATCCGTATCGCCGTAAATGACCCGGTAACCTTCTTTTTCGATGAATTCACGGGAAAAGGTCAAGATCCAATGTCCGATGCGGGTGACGGTGCCGGCCAGACGCGGATCGTAAAACCGGCAGCCGGGGGTTCCGAGAACACCGTAAAAAGAGTTCATGATGATCTTTACAGCCTGCGAAAGCGCTGCATCTTTTAACCTTTTCGCTTTTTCGCGTTCCTGCCACAGCTCTTCGATGATCGAAGGAAGGATTGCGAAATCCTCGGCAAATTCGAGTCCTGCCGGCCCCTTTACGATGCGGCCGCCTGCAGCAGAACCCTCATTTCCGTGGTGTGCATTCAGACGATTCAGAACGGCATTTGCCGCAAGGGGATCGACCCGAAAAGTGCGGATAATGCTGGGATAAAGGCTTTTGAAATCGAACACCGCCACGTTTCGATAGAATCCCGGTATGCTGTCGAATACCAGGCCGCCCGGGGCGGATTCAGATCCTTCAGGTGGACGGGGCTGGGTATCGGCAAGGTAGCCATACCGATGCAAACGGGGCAGGTACAAAAAATCAAAGGCGGCGACGCTGCCGCCGACCCGGTCCAGTGCCAGGCCGGTCAACTGCGATCGTCGCACCGCAAGTTTCTCTAAATTCAGTTTCTCGAAGATTTCATATACCAGTCTGGCATCCTCGAAGTTATAGCGCGCCAGGCCCGATTTGTCCGAATGAAAGAGGCGGGTGATTTCGGCTGCTTTCTCGATTCCCGTTTCTTCGATGAGTTTTTTACGTCCTAAAACCGTGTGGGCTACGGTAGAGAGGGAATAATCCTCCGTCTGGACAAATGCGCTGCGTACCATGTTGATGCCGTCCAAAGCGGCCCTTCCCGGGATGCGGGCCGTCCACTGGTTGAAAAGGCTGCCCGGGGCAAGCAGGTCGGCCGCGCCATCGGTGCCGATATCGAATTTTAACCCTAAAGTCGCACATTTACGAGACAGCCAGTTTAAATCGAAACCGACCAGGTTCCATCCGATGAACGCATCCGGATCATATTCATGAATCATATCGAAAAAGGCAGACAGCAGCTCCGGTTCGCTGCGGAAGCTTCGATAACCTTCTGTACGAACTGCGGGAGCCGGATCGATCATCAGGACGGATTGAAGATCTTCGCCGTAGAGAGCGATAGAGTATAGATCCGTTTCGAGCGAGCATTCGATATCGATGGACAGAAGTTTCAGGGCGGGCGTAAAATCGGATGGCTTGACGACAGGGTCGATGAAATAGAGCGTATTTTCCCTTGCTTCGATCGGTTCGGCTTCGAAAGACACGGCGCCCTTGACGAAGCGCTCCATCAAGTAGCGCGAAACGATGTTTACGTCCGCCTCATAGAGGATGACATTTCTGGAATCGCAATCTCTGCGCGCGCGCGTCAGCTCCGATGTGCTGCGGAAATACAATGCATCGACAGGCTCCCCCCGCAGGCTGCGCAAATCGACCATTCTGCGTGCGGCAGCCGGGGGAGACCACTTTTCGTTCCGATTGATGAAAAAAACGATCCCCGGGCGGGTCACGGTCCAGTGGAATCGCCTGCCATCGGATAATCTGCCCTGAAAGATGAGCTGCGTGTGGTTTTCCCGGATGATCTGTGCGTTGGATAATATGAATCCCTGGTAACTCATTCTCCGCCGTATTTTAAATCCCAACCGGCACAAAATCAATCGACGACGAGGCCTCCCGCAGTCCTTCAGAATCTATGGAATCGGCGGAATCTGCGTAATCTGCGGATCGGGGTCGTACGGACAGCCGTCGATCCAGAGCATATGAGTCCTTCGGAGGCTTTCGGGCAGACCGGAGGGTGGGCCTTTGACTGCGAGAAAAGTCGCTTTCGCTCCCGGTTTGATCCTTCCCATGTCTTTCAGCCCCAGCAGGTCCGCACCATTTGCGGTCGCACACCGGACGGCCTCCGCGATGGAAAACC
>QZKK01000218.1 GCA_003599475.1 Desulfobacteraceae bacterium | reverse complement strand
AACAATCGAGTAGCCCCTCCGCCTCAGTTTATTTCTTAAAACAGCCTTATTTGCCACCTTTGATGACACAGAGAAGGCAAACTTAGAAAGCTTAGCTGGCTTCGCCATCTCTAAAATAGACAAATTTAAAATTCAACTTTAAATTTGTCCGAACAATCTATAAGAATGAATCTTACCTGCCCCCGGGTCAGACGTAGGATGCCCCCTCGATGACCGGGTGCTTCATCAGGAACTCTTCATCGACTTCCACCCCCAGCCCCGGCCCCTCCGGGGGCCGGATGCAGCCCTCGGAATCGATCGCAAATGAAGCATCTACCAGCCGATCGCGAAGCGGGTTGAAGGCGGAGACGTCGGCTTCGTAATAGCCTCCGTTTTCGATCGCGGCCAGGAAATGGAGCGAGGCGGCCATGCTCAGCCCGGTAATCGAAGTATGGGGATGAACCGGGATCTTCCATGCCGAGGCCGCGGCGGCGATCCGCACGCCTTCCGTGATTCCTCCGGTTTTCGCGATGTCCGGCTGCAGGATCCGGACATGGCCGTCTTCGATGATCCGGTTGAATTCAAAGCGCGTATAGGTGTTTTCACCCAGTGCCAGCGGAGTGGTTCCGTAGACCGATGCCGCCGCATAGGCACGGAAATCGTGGGCGGGAAACGGCTCCTCCAGCCATCCGATGCGCAGCGAATCAAACACCGGAAGCAGCAGGCGGGCATCATCGAGCGTGTAACCGGTATTGGCGTCGGTCAGGATGGAAAGTGCGGGAAAAGCCTCCCGGACAGCCGACACCCGCTCGATGTCCCTCTCGGGGCTGTCGCCGACCCGTAATTTTACCGCCCGAAAGCCGGAAGCGACCTTTTCGCCCGCCTCCTCCGCCAGCGATTCGGGGGTTTGAAACCCGAGCGACACGCCGCCGGCGTATGCGGGAATCGCTCTGCGGCTTCCGCCGAGAAGCCGGTAGATAGGCCATCCGACCGCCTTGCCCCGGATGTCCCAGAGAGCCGTGTCGATGCCGCTCATGGCCAGGCAGCATGCGGCACCCATTCCGTGGCTGCCAAGCTGCATCTTGTAGATGCGGGCCCAGATCCCCACCACGTCGGCGGCGTCCATTCCTTTCACTAGATCGTGGAGCGTGGTGTTGACGATGTGCGCGACAGCCCCCGGGCACCGGCCGTGGTGGGACTCCCCGTATCCGATCAAACCGCTTTCGGTCTTCACCCGCACCACCACCGCATCCCGTTTGATCATCCGGCCGATGCCGAGACTGACCTGCCGGTCCTCCGGTACCGGAACCGATATCGGATATGCCTTCAATTCGACGATCCGCAAGGGTATCCCTCCTCTCTCATCCGTTGTCACAGGCTCGGCCCCTGAAGGTAGAGCTCGATGGGGTCGTCGAACCGGATGGTTTCCGCCTTGGTTCTCGCTCCCGAGGCGACTGTCAGGATCTCATTCAACAATCGATCTGCGGCCTCATCCAGGGTTTCCAGGTCGTCCAGAACGCTACCCGAGCTGAAATCGATGGTATCGCACGCCCTTTCGTAGGTTTTGCTGTTTCCGGTCAGATACATAATCGGGATCACCACGCCGCTGCTGACTGCGGGTGCCGGAAACTCCCGGCCCGGAACCCCCTGGCCGCCCATCTGATAGAGGAAAAGGTGCGCGCCGCTTGCGGCATATCCGGTCGGCAGGGAAAGAGAAGACATCCAGGCATCCATGAAGTAAAGCCCCGGTTTTGTGATCTGTTCGGCATACTGAATCACATCCTCCACCGGAGCGGTGCCGGCTTTGACAATTGCACCCAACGACTTTTCTTCCAGGGTGGTCAGCCCGCCGGCGATATTTTCGGGTATGGGGTTGGTCTTGCGGATATCTTCACCGGTAAGCTTGGCCTTTTCTTCCGTTCTTTTCACCGCTTCCAACAGTTTGCCGGCGACCTTGGCGTTGCGGGCCCGCTTGGCCAGGATATGCTCGGCCCCGATCACTTCCGTGGTTTCCGAAAAAACGGCCCTGCCCCCCGCACCGATCAGGGCATCGAAGACTTTTCCAACCGTCGGGTTCCCACATATGGCCGATGTCGAATCGGACATGCCGCACTTGACACCCAGCATCAGATGCTCGAGCCCGAAGGGGGTGCGCAGCGTCCGGGAGGCCTCCCGCACCATATCCCGTGCGATCTTTATCCCCCTTCCCAGAGCGTTGTAAAAGCCGTCTTCTTCGGCAAGCATCAGCACTTCGACCCGTTTTCCGGAAGCCGAAATCGTGCCGATGATAAGATCGGGCTTCAGCTCATCGTATCCTGCCTGCCTGCGGGAGCCGATGACAAGGACAGAAGCCGTGTTCGGATTGAGCCCAAGCCCCGTCAGCGTCCGGTAGATGACGAGCCGATCGTTGCGCGGCCTTCCGAGCTCTCCGGGATAGATCAATGTCCGGGTGCCGGGAACCGTTTCGGAAATCTTCTTGGCGACAATGTTCATCTGCCGCTGGACAGGCAAAACGAGCACATGATTTCGAATGCCCGCCGATCCATCCGGACGGGCGTATCCTAAAAATTCTTTTTCCATCTCCCCTCTCCTGCCGCTGCCTTGGTTTATCGGTCTGACGATTCCCCTAAATCCCCTCTTCCTCTCAATCCTTCAACGTTGTGTACGTGAACCATCTGCCCCCTGCGGATCGCTGTACTTGCGATGCCGATGGCTTCGCCGAATTTGACGATCTGTTCTCCTGCACCGATATCCGTGATGGCGATTTTGAACCCGAAAGGGATATCGTCTTTCACTTCGATGTCGTCTCCGATTATCGAACAATCGACTTCGATGATCTGTCCCTTGACCGCCTCTTTTTTCAGGATACCGACGTTGTCCGACCCTTCATCCATGACGACCAGTTCTTTTTGCGAGTGCATGGAATGTGACCTCCTCCCATTCGATGTTCTTTCCCATTGACCATCTTTATGGATATGCTCTATTTCTGTCAATATGATTCCCACTTCCGAAGCAATCGAAGAGTGACCTCGGCCGAGTTGATTGAGAGGATGAACCTGAAGCCAGAACAGGAGAATATGAATATGTTTCCTGAAAAGACCTATGTGGAGAGGCGCCGCCGCTTGAGGGAGGCGATCGGCTCAGGCCTGATCTTTTTTCCCGGAAACGGCGAGACAGCGATAAACTTTCCGGCCAATCCCTACCCTTTCCGCCAGGACAGTTCCTTTCTCTATTTCTGGGGATTGGATGCGCCGGGCCTTGCGGCGCTCATCGACATCGACGGGGGTCGGGAGATCGTCTTCGGCCCGGCCGCAAGCGAGGACGACATCGTTTGGACAGGCCCGAGACCCACGCTGGAAGAGCTTTCGCTGAAGGCCGGAGTCATGCAAACCGGTGCGATGGAGGATCTGGCGGAGATCCTTTCCAATGCGCAGCGAAATATGAGAATCGTCCACTTTCTCCCCCCGTATCGCCCGGAAAACATCCTTGCCATCGGCCGGCTTCTCGGGATACCGCCTGTCTCTGCCGGCATGTCTGCATCCGAGCCCCTGATCCATGCGGTGGTGGCCCAGCGCTCCATCAAGTCTGAGGCCGAGATCGCCGAGATCGAATCCGCCCTCGATATCACCCGCGAAATGCATCTTCTGGCGATGAAGCGGGCCTGTCCCGGGCTGCGCGAGCGGGAGGTTGCAGGAGAAATGGCCGGGCTGGCCCATGTGAGGGGAGCCGCCTTGGCCTTTCCGAGCATCTTTACGACCCGCGGGCATATCTTCCACAACCCCGACCGGGGAAGCCTCATGGGCGAGGGCGCCCTTCTCGTCAACGACAGCGGCGCGGAATCTTCCCTTCATTATGCCGGCGACATCACCCGCACCATTCCGGTGAGCGGGAGGTTTTCCGAAAAACAGAAAGAGATCTATGAGATCGTGCTGGCTGCCCAGAAAGCGGCCATCGAGGCGATCGGCCCCGGCGTCGAATACCGGAAGATCCATCGACTCGCAAGCAGATGCCTTGCTCACGGGCTCGCGACGCTGGGGGTGATGAGGGGAGATCCGGAAGAGGCGGTTGCTGCAGGCGCCCATGCGCTTTTTTTCCCACACGGCATCGGCCACATGCTGGGGCTCGACGTCCACGACATGGAAGCGCTCGGCGAGGACTACGTGGGCTATACGGATCGAATCCACAGGAGCGGCGAGTTCGGTACGCGCTGGCTGCGGCTTGCCCGGGCACTGGAGCCGGGGTTTGTGGTGACCGTCGAACCGGGACTCTACTTCATCCCCCGGCTCATCGACCGCTGGAAGGCGGAAAGGCGCTGCGAAGAATTCATCGACTACCGGCGCGTGGACGACTACCTCGATTTCAGCGGCCTCCGGATCGAAGACGATGTGCTGGTATTAAAAGACGGCTGCCGGATCCTCGGAAAACCCATCCCCAAAACGATCGGAGAGGTGGAAGCCGCTTCATCCTGATACCAATTCTCTTCTTCCTGCTATGCCCGGCCGCAGGCGCAGCAGGAATTGGGAGCGGCGAGGCCGTTAGCGTTTTTTCTCAAACGCTTTTTCGACAGTGTCGGCAGCTTCCTCCCTTTCCCCGGGTTTCGCTTCAACCGGTTGTTCGGATGAACCCTTTCGAGGTTTGAAACTCAGGGCGGTATAAAACGGGAAATGATCGGAGCCGATATGCGCCAGCCGACGCATCTCAATGACTTCGAAATGAGCGGAATGAAAAATATGGTCCAAAGGGAACCGAATGAAAAAATAATCAGCGTGGTAGGTGTTGAACATGCCTCTTCCGATCCTTGGGTCAAGCAAGCCGCTGATTTTTTGAAAAAGCGTGGTCGTATGCGACCACGCGACATCATTGAGGTCTCCCAGAACCACAACCGGCAGTTTCGATCGTTCTACGAAATTACCGGTAACAATCAACTCGGCATCTCTTTCGGTGGTATCCTTATTTTCAGTCGGTCCTGGAGGCCGGGGATGCAGTCCGATAAAGTGAAACACATGACCGCCCGGCAGTCGAATACCGCTGTATATGGAAGGAACCATCGGTTCAATGAGAAACTGAACGGAAGGTTCGATCAGCGAAAACCGTGACTGGAGAATCATGCCATAGGTATTGCTCAGCGGGTATTTCACCTTGTAAGGGTAGGAAGGGTCGAGTGTATTCATTTGGTCCGCCCACCATTGATCGGCCTCTGTGGTCAGGATGATGTCCGGCTTCGCCTCCTTCAAAATCTGTAAATACTTTTCAGCCCTCCGATTGTGCATCAGCACATTGGCTGTTACGAGTCGGATGACGACTCCGTTTCCGTCTTCGCTTGCACTCTTGACCTGTACACCGGAAAGCGGCGTGTATGGAAATATTCGATACGCCTGATATCCGATGGATAATAGAAGCATTGAAAGCAAAGCCGCTCGAAGTCGGCTCATGCGCAACCCCCAAAACAACTGCAAACCCAATAACACCATCCCCAGAGCCAGAAGTTGGAGTCGAGGGAAATCGAACCATCGAATCCACCAATCTTTCGACCGGATAAATGGCAATACTGTCGAGACAACGACGATTAAGGCAGCAGCCGACCATGCCAAATTGCACAACTTTCGGATGGCTTTATCCTCCTGCAGAGAAATTGCCGGAAACTCTTTGGGTCGAACCGAGGCAAGTGGCTGCTACTGTTTCTTCGCGATGGCTCTTGCAAGTTCGGTTTTCGACATCTTTGACCGCCCTTCTATTCCAAGTTTCCTGGCCCGCTCGTATAGCTCGCGCTTCGTATTTCCTTCGGCATCAACGCCGCCGAATGTTTCACCTTCTCCACGCCGCTTCTGAGCTGTTGTTTTTTTAGATCGGCGATCGCTTGGGCCCCGTCTCTTCTTCGGCTCCCAGTGATCTCCGACCTTCTCGAAGCTGTGCTTCAGCGATGCATATGCAGTCCGATGGGCGAGTTCCCCCTCCCCGTATTGTTCGACGGCGCGGTCGTGCGTCTTTGCCCATGTCTCCCGGGCCTTTTTGGGTGAACGTCTGAGCGTTTCGGGAAGCTCCGAATCTTTAACTCTGCCGCTTGGTGTCGTCTTTGGCATTGAAAATCCTCCTGCTGTGATTTTAAGAACAATGTATTCACCGGAAAAAGAGGACACAAGCCCAACCACTGGCCGGCGGCGGCCAATTTGATCAAAGCGTGAAACTTACAACGGTTTGGGTCATTCGGATTTTGGATTTTGTATTTGTTTTCGGCCAATTTTATAAGATCGGGCTAGATTCGGATTTCATGTAGTTTCATATGAGTGCTTCGTTTGATTATTTCTTTATTTGAACACTTTGTCTTATTGTTTGGATTTTGGTGCTTGGAATTTGGAATTTTCTTTGAGCGGGTGCCTTACTCCTGTGGACGGTTCGCCTTCAACGCAGCGATCAGTTCAGTTACATCTTTGGGCGGTGGCGGAAATTCGGGTTTGGCCTCCATCACGATGGCCTCTTCGGGGCAGCCGGTTGCGCAGACGGCGCAGCCGAAACATCTGTCCGGATTGACAGCCGGAGGCTTCTCATCGCCCATGGTCAGGGCACCCGGAGGACAGCGCTCGATGCAGGTTTCACAGGCGACGCATTTCTCCGCGTCGAAACGGGGCTTGTACCCGGAATTGAAGACCGATCCGGGCTTCGGCTGCTTCAGCACATGGGTGACGACTTCGCAGTGCCATCGGTCGCAGTTGCACAGGAACTGGATGTCTTCGGTGGTGTTCCGGCTCATGTGGAGAAGCCCGGCCTGTTCCGTTTCGTCCAGCAATGCCATGGCTTCCGCTTTGGACACTTTTTTCCCGCCGAGGCGCTCCACCAGGTAATCGGCCGCTGTGCCGAACCACATGCAGACCTCAACCGGCATATCGTGAATGTCTTCTCCGCGAAGCCTGGCGGCATGCCTGCAGAAGCAGGCGCCAACGCCGATGGAATCGTTTTTTTGGATGTAGGTGGCGACCTGGTCGTAGGTATGGATCTGATCACGGAAATCGATCTTTTTATCGACCGGGATGACCCGGGTTACCGGAAAGGTGATCTGTTCGACGCCTCTTGCGGCATTGTATGCCTTTTTATAATCGGCGATCCGTCTTGCCAGCTTCCGACAACGGGCCGATTCATTTCCTCCGAGAAACTGGTACTCGAAAATACCGGGCATAAAGGGCAGGCCCTGATACACCCGTCGGCCGCCTTTGACAAAAGTGGCGCAAAGTCCCTTGTCGGCCATCGATTCGAGAAGCGGATGGAGTTCTTCCGGATCCCGCTTCAACTTGTCGGCAAGCTCCTCCAAGGTTTCCGGTTGCTTGCCGAGCACATTGTTCACCGCCGCCTCTTCGGGGGTAAAGAGCTCTTTCACCAGAGCGAAAAACTCCGGAATGTCCAGCCCCGCATAAGGACCCCGTCGCGACTTCATCACCGCCAGCAATTCTTCGTAGACCGCCTGCGTCATCCGACACCTCCTGCAATGATAGGATCCGAAATATCAGGGATCTGCCCTATCTTTTCACTTCACGATAATCGAAACAGGTTGAGCTGAATGGAAGCTCTGCCTTTTTTTGATGCCTGACAGCATTCCAAATTTCCCTTTTTTTTACAACTCTTTTGTTCTTTCGACGCCGTTCGCTTCTTTTCCCGATAAAGGATTCCGAATTCTTTCGGACACTGACAGAATTCCTCCAACTCATTTTTCCATAATTCCATCATTCCATTGTTCGCGTTGGATCCTTTACCGGCAGAGCCTATTGATCCCGCCAAGGCAGGACTGACCCCCGAAAACGGGAGATTTCCAAGCTGCAGTAAAAATAGTTGATAAATAAAAACTATAGTTTATAATATAGGAACTTCATTGAAACGATGGAGAATTCCGCAATGCGACCCATTGTGACTGAACAGAACCCGCTGCGTTTTCCCCTGAATGCAATACTTGGCACCCAAGCCGGGGTAAGACTGCTCCGAGTCATGGCAGTCGAGGTGGACGGCCCTGTCAGTGCTTCGGATGCCGCAATCCGTGCCGGCCTGACACTGCCAGGCGCTCAAAAGGCTTTAGCGAGACTTTTCAGGTCTGGTTTCGTCTCTCGAGTCGGCGGCGGCCGGAAACATCAGTATGAAATTTGCCGCTCAAACAGGCTCATGCTGATCACATCGGAGCTGTTTCAGGCGGAAAAAGACAGGTATGAACAGCTTGTTACAGAGATCAAGAAGGAAATCCAAAGTCTGACACCGCATCCTTATGCGGCATGGATTCAAACGGTCCCGAAAGAGATCGGCGATCCGCTTACATTGGGCTTATTGCATGAAACAGGCCATCTGACAGATTTCGTTCGCCGACTGCGAATAAAGCTCAACCAGGTGGAGAAGGCATTCGATCTGACGGTCGAAGTCAAAGGATATACCAAAGCGGACATTTCCGATGCAATACTCGGGGGTGTGACTCTGCTCTTTGGTATATTGCCATTGTGGACCGATTTGAGCAAACCGAGGATAAATGCTCTTGCGAGCCACAGGGAAAGGGATCGGTTGCTGCTGGAACTGTCCGGCAAATTAGCCGAGGCCATCGAAAAGGATGCCTCTCTCGTGAAGCGCGCAAAAGAACATATCGATCGTTTATTGAAGATTAACCAGGGGCCCGCCTCAAGAGATTTAAGGGAATGGCGCGACATCCTGGAGATGTATTCCATTCAGCGTCTTTCTCGATTCATCACCTCAACCAGCGAGAGGGCGAATCGTTTGCGTCAAAGCAATCCTTTTTTTGTTGTTTTAGCTCCGGAAGATCAGACCCGGCTTTTACATGGACTGGAGAATAAGAATGACACGGGATCAGCTTGAACACGCAATCCGGGCAGCCTGTGATGTCTCCGGTGATACTGAATTATGGATATTCGGCTCTCAAGCGATTCTGGGAGAATTTCCCAATGCCCCGGAAAGCCTGCGTGCATCACTGGAAGTGGATATCCAGCCGAAGAATTGCCCGGAGAGAACTGACGTTATTGACGGTGCTTTAGGAGAATTGTCTCAGTTTCATCAGGCACATGGCTTCTATGTTCACGGAATCGCGATTGAATCTGCAACTTTTCCGCACGGATGGGAGAAGAGAACCATTCACGTCAGCGATCCGGTATCCACCCGAGGCAATTCAGGGCTATGCGTCGAAGCGCACGACCTCGCGGCCAGCAAACTGGTTGCTTACAGGGAAAAGGACAAAGAGTTCGTTCGTACGCTCCTGATCGAGAAAATGATCGATCCATCAATCCTTACGAAAAGGATAAGATTGTTAGAGGTGAAAGGCCCGCTGCGTGAACGGCTCATCAATTGGGTAGAAATCAGTGCAAAGGAGTTGGACCCGCGCTTCGGAGCTTCCGATGAAGTTTGAGCGGATAAAGTGTTTACGAAATGGAACAGAGCCGCTTTGCAAGCGCCGCCGCCTGGCCGGCGTCCGCTCCGTAGGCATCCGCCCCGAACCTCTTTGCGTACTGCTCTGAAACCGGAGCGCCGCCGACCATGATTTTTAACCCCTTCCGCAGCCCTGCCCGCTCGACGCTTTCGATGACGGTCTTGAATTCCGGCATGGTGGTGGTGAGAAGCGCGCTCAAGGCCAGGATGTCCGGTTTTTCGGAAGCGACCTGCGAGACAAACGTATTCGCGGGCACATTGATTCCGAGATCCTTCACCCGGAATCCGGCCGACCGGAGCATGATGCCGACAAGATTTTTGCCGATATCGTGCAGATCTCCCTTTACGGTTCCGAGAAGCACCAGCGGGCTTTTCATCCTTCCGGCGCCTCTGCCTGCGAGCACCGGCTCCAGAAGCCCCATCGCATCGTTGAGTGCCCTTGCCGAAAGGAGCACCTCGGGGATGAATACCGTGCCTTCTGTAAATTTCTCTCCGATGATGTCCATCGGCGCAAGCAGGCATTCCTTCAGAAGCCGCTCCGGATCGGTCGCCTGCGCCAGGGCCTGGCGGACAAGGGATACGGTTTTTTCGTTGTTGCCGGTCATGACCGCCTCGATGATTTCGGCGCAGAAGGGCAGTCCAGCCCCACCGGCCGGCTCCATGACGTGCCTTTCGGCCGGAACCTCGATTCGATCCGCTCTCGGCGCTGCCGGAGAAGCGTCGGCCGAAGTACTTTTCTTCAATGGGAGCTGACCCCGGCTGTCGACGAGCTGCCGGATGCGTTGAAGCCGTTCGAAGGCCGCACCCGGGGGGGTCGTGTCCGCGATTCCAAGGATGAATCGGGACCCGGGGGAAATGGCGGAAAAGAGCTCTTCCATGAAGGTTTCGAACGCCTCGTCGCTTGTCGCTTCCGGCAGTACCAGGGTGGACGGGATTCCGCCGAAGATGGTGATCTTTTCTCCCCATCTCCGGTAGTATTCCGCAATCGATATCTTGGTCATCGGGGCGGGGCAGACGGAATCGGCGATGTCCATTCCGCTTTCCAGCAGAAGATCCATGAGCCCCTTGTTCTCTCCATCGGTATGGCACAGCATCCGCTTTCCTTTTCCATGAAGCCGGTTGGCGGCCGTTTGAAGCCAGGGAAGCATGTGCTTTTCGAAAAAAGGCGGATAGGTCAGCATGTCGTCGAAATTGGCCCCGACCAGAGCGATCTCAGCGGGGCCTTCGGCCACCACATCGATCACTTTTCTGAAATAGACGCCGATTCTTTCCGCCAGTTCCGACATCTCTTTCTCCTGGTCCCGGTGCCGATAGTAGAAATCGGTCGAATCGAGCAGGATTTTCATGATGTGATGCATGGGAGATCCGGCGGTCAGGGCGTAGGCGACCGGCATTCCGTTTTCGCCGATTCCATCCGCCCAGCGCTGATAACCTTCGTATGCCGGCTCGACACGCATGTGTTCGAAGATGTAGCCCAAGGTTTTGTAATCGGAGAGCGCTTTCAACACATGCTCTTTGATCCATGGCATCGAAATGCCGGAACGGCGCATCTCCTCGGTGAACACAAAGGTGCCGGAGACACTGCCGACAGGGGTGCGGTACGCGACGTGAAATGCATCTCCCTTCTTTTCGACCCGGCGTTCGACGTCCTCCGGAAGACGGGTAATAAATCCCTGCGTCGGGATTCGATATACCCCGAGAGTCCGGTCGATGACGGCGTCGTCTCCGAAATCCATGAACTCCAGAACGACCTTATGGAGGGCCCATCCCTCGGAAATTGCGATCTCGTCCGCGTTCCGGACGTTCCGGTACTGTTCCGGCAAAGTCCCCTTCTCTTTGTTCGCGTGGAACCAGAGGTCTATTCTCGGGGCGAAAGGAAGCCTATCCGGCCACTGTCCACGCGCTGCAGCGAGCATTCTTTCTTTGGGCGTCATTCGATTGTCCTCCTTTTTTTGGTGTCTAAAATGTTTTTTCGACGCTGTCAAGGATTCTTCGGATCATTGCAGGGTCATTGCTGGTCCTTGAACTTTATCCGGATATCCCGTAGATGTAAGAAAAACAGCCATGGAAAACATAGGATTGAAAAACAATCAAAGTCTTGGCATTTCGATATATTTCCTGCACACCCAACGGCTGGGGTTTCGCCCGTGGACAGAAGCTGATCTCGATCTGGCGCGCGGGCTATGGGGAGATCCGGAGGTCACCCGGCACATCGGCGGCCCCTTCCCCGAGGAAAAGATTCGGGAGCGGCTCAGCTATGAAATCGCCGGCCAGGCCGCCCATGGTGTGCAATATTGGCCGGTCTTCCTGCGTCCAGACGGCTCCCATGTGGGGTGCTGCGGGCTGCGACCCTATCCGTCATCTCCAGAGCTCTTTGAAATCGGCATTCATCTGAAAAGGGCATACTGGGGGCAGGGCTTCGCCGTGGAAGCCACGCGGGCGGTCATCACGTATGCCTTTGACGAACTCAAGGCGGCCGGGCTGTTCGCAGGTCATCACCCGGCAAATGTCCGCTCGCGTCAGGTGTTGGCCAAGCTGGGTTTTCAGTATACCCATGACGAGCTCTATCCACCGACGGGTCTGAAGCACCCGTCCTATCGGTTGTCATCGAAAATTCCGGCGGATCCTATCTGCCGCATATAGAACGGGGGAGTCAATGAGCACGCATGTCGCAGGGCGAATCGGTCCGGTGCGGGAAAGCTACGGAGAGGTCCCCTGGCGGATGTATCTGATCATCGTTTGCGCCGGGCTGATCCTGACGGGAATCGTGGGGTACGGGTTTTATACTGCGGATCGGATGAACAAGATCGACGCCCCTTCGATGGATGCCGTCTCTTTGGCCAAACTGGAAACCACCCGCGCGCATCACCGGATCGAAACGATTGCCAGCGGAGAAAGCTTCGACAACATCGAATCGGCCCTGATTCACCTGGACCAGGCCCTGTATTACATGCAGGCAATACTGGCCGGGCGAGAAGGGGCCGGACAGCGGCTATACCCCATCGAAGATCCGGGATTGCAGGAGAAGATCCGCTCGGCTAAGGAAATACTCTCCGAACTGAAAGCCGTAACCTGGCAGCGGCTGGCTTCCAGGGAGATCCGCGGAACCGAAAAAGAAATCGATTCATTATATTTCGACCGGCTCAACGGCTTCATGGATCAGATCGATCGGGTCCGCACCCGCCTGGAAGAGATCAAGGCCGAAAACTTCGGCAGATTCCGGGCCACCCAATGGATTCTTGTCTTTATCTGCATTCTTCTCACCCTGGCCGTAGGCGTCGCCTTCCATCGGTTCGAGCGCCGTGGCGCATCGGACTTTGCCGCCCTGACAAGCGTAAGGGATCGTCTCGAAAAAGAAGTCTCGGAAAGAAAAGCGGTCGAGCTCGCTCTCAGAGAGAGCGAGGCCCGGCTCGAAGAGCTCTTGAAAGAAATCCGGAACTTCGCTGCAATCGTCTCCCACGATCTGCGCGCCCCGCTGGTGAACCTGAAGGGGTTTGTCCGGGAAATCGCCTTGGCGCTGGAAAAGATCAAACCCGAGATGCAGGCGATTCTTTCATTCATGCCGGAGGACCGGCGAAGAGGGATCGTCTCGGCCCTTGAAGAAGATCTGCCCGAAGCCCTCGGATTCATCAGCGCCTCGGCTTCACGGATGGAGACCATGATACAGGCTGTTTTGAGGCTATCCCGGATCGAAGACCGGCGGCTGAACCCGGAATCGATCGATATGAACGCTCTGTTGAGCGGCCTCCTCGAATCGTTTGCCTACCGGATAAAGCAGCAGGGGATCCGAATTTCGACGGGGTCCCTGCCGGAGACTCGAGCGGACCGATTTGCCATGGAGCAGGTCTTTTCCAACCTGATCGGAAATGCCATCGCCTATCTCGCCCCCGATCGCCCCGGTGAGATTTCGATCGGAGCCGAACGTCATCCGGATGAAATCGTATTCCACGTCCGGGACAACGGCCTGGGGATTCAATCTTCGGATCTGGTGAGGATTTTCGATATATTCCAGCGCGCCTCAAAGGATGTTCCCGGTGAAGGGATGGGGCTTACCTATAC
>QZKK01000143.1 GCA_003599475.1 Desulfobacteraceae bacterium | reverse complement strand
GAAGGTGTGTTATCGATGGTAAATATACCGGTTGCTATGGCTGATTCCGTTCCATCGGCCGCTACGGCTTTAGCCTCAATGGTATGATCCCCCTGTGGCCGGGGACCGGCATCCAATGGATTTCCATAGTTAAGTTCAGTAAAATCCCAGGAAATGTTTGTTCCGTCATAGCTTTTACTGCCGTAATAATCGCCATTAACGTAAACAATAACCGACCCCTCCGTCCCATTCAGACACTCTTTGAACTGGGCGGTGCCACCGAAACTAAAGGCTCCTTCAACCAGACCAGGGCTGTTTACACTCACTGTAGGCGTGTTGTCTATAGTGATAGAGGTACTGGAAGAGCTTGTAACACCCTCAGAATCTGTGGCTACGGCTCTAAATATGTGTTCTCCCGGAGATAAGCTACAACCATCAAGGATCTTTAACAAACTAACAGATCCATTGCCGGCCGCACTTCCAAGGGGACTAGTGTCATCATTATGAAAGACCTGGAGGCTGCCTGAATCAACATACCAGCAGTAAGGAGGATCAGAGCCATCACAATACGGATAATTCGTAAACGATGCACTGGCATTGAGGAAAATCGCTCCTTCATTGCCGGATACACTGATAGAGGCGCTTGTGGCCGAAGCCGAACCGGAATAATTCAAGAGAAAAAATAAAGATGGCAAGATAATAAATCGAATTTTTTGCCGGATCATATCCATGATGTAACCTCATCTACTCAGAGAGTATTTTACAGATCCAGGCAGATAATGAGGGGAAAAAAACACATTAACTCATCTTCAGCATGTGCCGCAGGGACCGCAATGAAGAATGCAAATACAATGGCCAAAAAGAGAAGTAAGTGTGCGCCTTTTTTCAGCATGACGTTACCCCCTTTGCATCGGATTTCGGCATAATAGGTGTTTAAATCTCCTACGGGACCGTCAATCTAACGAATGTTTCAGTTTGTTTCAGCTCTTTCTAATGCTACTTAAGGCATGGCAGCGGATTTGATTCGTGAATCAAAAGCGAAAATGTTTTTTTGTTGACGAATCTCGCCTTCAATTTCAATCCTAAACCGTTGCGTGCCGGCAGGATTCAAACGGAGCGTAACCCCTTACATCCTGTATGATTTTCGATCAGTAAACGGCTCTTAAAAATTGGCCGTAAGTTTTAGAGTAATGCAAAAGTTCTGTTAAGGCACTGTCTTTTCGTCGATCGATGAGCCGAGAAAACGATGCAAGCTGCTGAAAGCTTCATCCGGAATAGAGTCGTCTTGGTCACTACAGATGGGATGGAAAAAATATCAACGAATAAGGTTTTCATCGTTTTATTCTCGAGCACCTTAAACGTCGTTTGGAAAATAGGATGGAAATTTGAAGAGCTTTTTTGTATCCCATATAAGCCTAAGAACACTATGTCAAGAAAAAAAATTCGGTTTCCGATTTTAATTTTTTGGTAATAATTCAGGGATTAAAATAAGATGCAATGGGAATAAGGGAATGATCAATGATGGGATAAAGCGTGGTTGGGTGAAACCAAGCATGGCCCTTTGTACTGGATCTTTGCTCTTATGTCTTGAGTGAACGAGTCAAACACCGACTTGTTCTAAGAATCTCAATTGCCCCTGTTAGCGACATTCGCCTGTCCTTTTCAGGCCAACAAGCGTTGCAGCCGGGCGGGACTCGTCTCCTTCCGATGAGAGGGCTTCCTCGTAGTACAGGATCTTTAAGTCGAGAAATGCGTGCAGGAGTTCGTTTGGCCTGAGAAGATAATCGCGGCAAAAATTTTCGGGACGCTCCCGGGCATCATCCGGCTTGGTTTGGAGGTATGTTTGAAAGATGAGGCATCCGCCGGGGCGGAGCCCTTCCTGGATCAAAGGAAACAGGCGCCGATTGAGATACCGGATGTTCAGGATCAGGGAATACCGGTTTTCCGGAATGTCGAAAAGATCAAGGTCCGTGCAGACGGGATGGACGTTCGGATGGCGGGCGGAAAGCGCTCTCAGGGCGACATCTGAAATGTCCAGAGCGTCTACCACAAATCCACGATCCGCCAGAAACAGGGCATTCCTTCCACTGCCGGTTGCGATATCAAGGGCGCGTCCTGCGGACGAAAGGTGGACATAGCTCTTTACGACGGCAGACGGACTCGCTGAAAACCGTTTCCGCCGATATTTTTCATTCCATTTCTCACGGTCTTTTTTCATGGTCGACGTCGAAATCGAACTTTTCAGCCAGAAGAGACAGGGTTGTCCTGCTCACTCGAAAGTCGCCGAGCGCTTCTTTGGAAAACCATCTGGCATCGAGGGCGTCGTCTCCGGCATGCGGGGTTCCGTCCAGGAAATCGGCGGCAAGATCGATGATTACGTAATGGAACCGGACCTTTCCGTCATCGTCGTTTATAATCGATTCAAACATGTAGACCGGCTCGCCCGCACGGATGCGGACCCCGGTCTCTTCCAACACCTCCCGTTCGGCGGCCTCCTTGAGCGTCTCCCCCAATCGCACGCTTCCGCCCGGAATTGCCCAAATTCCCTCTGCGGGCGGTTTGCCCCGCAGCACCAGAAGGACCCTCTCTGCATGGATGACCACAGCGCCCACCGCCACTCGGGCAGCATCCGGATAGGTGTTCTTACAATCGCCGCCCATTTCCCACTTCGCCTTCGACGCCAAAAGAAATCGGAAGAATCAGGCGGAATCTTGCACCCTTGCCGAATTCACTGCTCAACTCGATATTTCCACCCATGCAGCGGGAAAGGATATGGGCGCCCGCCAGGCCAAGGCCGTGCCCCTGTCGTTTCGGAGACAGTTCGCACGCGTTCACTTGCGCGTAGCGGTGAAAAATCAGGTCGTGGTGCTCCGGTTTTATCCCGGGGCCGTCATCGGCAACGTCGATGCAGAGGAATTCCTCTGTCAGATCGACTTCGATATCCACGCGCGTCCGGCGATGGTAGAGTGCATTTTTAACCAGATTTCCGAAGATCTGTCGGAACTTGGTCTCATCCTGCCATAACTCCAGGTCCGCTGTTGCCGGCGTTTCATTCACATGGATTCCGAACATCGGAAGGTGTTCCCGGGTCCGTTCCGTTTCGAGAAGCACGATCTTGTCGATTCCGGGTGCAATCTCGAGTGTGTCGAAAAGGACCTCGTAAATGACCCCGATCGGCCGAAACCGGGAGCACGAAAAGCGACCGTGTTCGCAGCGGCCGATTTCAAGGAGATCGTCGAGCATCTGCCGGGCCTTCTTTGCATTTCTCAGATTGCGATGGAGCGTCTTTTCCTGTCGAGCGGTCAACGGTCCGTAAACGCTTCTCTTCTCAAGAAGCATCCGAATCCCGGCTTCGATCACGGCAATCGGACCTTTCAGTTCGTGCACCAGGAATTCGATCTGGACTTCGCGAAAAAAAGGCTTCCCTGCAGATCCCTCGGGTTCCGATCGGTTCTCGGAAGTCAATTTATCCTCGCCCCCCTTCATGATCGTTTCGTATCAGGTTTCAGGTTTCGGGCAGAACCTGAACGCTGAACACTGAACACTCTAACTCAGTTGAGAAAGAATTTTCTGATCTTCTTACCTTCTAAACTTCTCACCTTCTCTGTTCCTTGGCGGAGAAACGTACCGTCATCGTGGTTCCGCCTGAATTCAGGCAATCCTGGACGCTTCCGCAGAAGCGGCATCGATCGATATCCCCGGGGCAGAAATCCGATTCGATGGAGAGATACCGGCATCGGGTGGAGCTCATTCGTATATCGAATCGGTACCGCTCGGAAAATATCTTCATCCGGAGCAGGTCGAATCCCCTCCCGCCTGCACCGAAATCGAACGACCGCCCCGTCCGATACCGCAAAGTATCGTAGGCCGTGAAGTAGTTTTCGAAGATGAGCCGTTGGTTTTCGGTCGTAATCCCCACTCCGAAGTCCTTCACCCGAAGCTCCGGGCCCGTCGGTCCCTCCTCGATCGATACCTCTATTCTACCTTTGTCCGGTGTATTTTCAACGGCATTTCGGATAAGCCCTTCGATGACCTTTGAAAAGACATCCACAGGAGTGGCAATCGGCCGGGTGCGCCGGATGCGTGCGGCCACCGTGCAGGAGCGGTGCGAAAACAAGGGACGGAGACGATCCAGTGTTTCGGTGGTGAACAGATCCGGCCGGATTTCTTCGACAACCGATTCTTTCGGACCGAACAGCGAATCTATTCTTTCGCGAATCGCTTGAACGATCTTTTCATTGCCGGACTCCTGATCCGCCAGTGCCTCGATTTCATCCGTGCATGCGTCAAGCAGGGCCGACAGCAGCCTGTGACTTCGAAAGCTCTTTCCCCGCAGGAGATCTTCGATTTCGTACTGCATATCGAGAATCCGTTTCAGATTCCGCTCCGCACGGATCATAATCCGATCGAGATGCGCGTCTTCTATGCGGCTGTATTTCCTGCGCAGCAGTCCGAGAGAGGCGGACAGCACCGCGACGGGCGTCTTCAATTCATGGGAAAGATGGTGGATCACACTTTCTTTGGCGCGGTTAAGACTCTTCACCTCTTCATAGGACCGTTTCAGTTCCTCGTGGATTCTCGCGTTTTCGATCGGGAGTGCGACCATGCCGGCGACAGTGCTCAATACAAAGATATCGGCCGGATCGAAAGCGCGTCCCTCTTTGTTGACGGCGCACAATACCCCGATGAAGCGATCCTTGATGGTCAGGGGGACATCCAGCATATTGCGCGTTTCGTAGTCCGCCCGTTCATCCACCTGCTTGAAGTAATAGGGGCTTTGAGCCGTATCCGGCACGATGATCGGTTTTCCTGTTTTATAGACGTGTCCGGCAACGCCTTTATCCACCGGGAAACGGACCTCTTTGAATTTCTCGCCGGTTTCGGAATCGTCGAAAGCGGCCGTCCGAAAGAAAAACTCTTTTCTTTCTTCATCCAGAAGAATGACCATCGCACCCTTGACTTCCAGGAGTTCCTTGATCTGCCGGATGATAAACTCCAGCAGTTCATCCAGCCCGCGATAGTGCGGAAGCGCCTTGGCGATCCGGAAGAGGGCATTGTTGGTTCTTTCGACAAGCTTCGCCTGGGTGACATCCCGAAGGATCAATACATGACCGGACGGATCGTCTTCTGTTTCATAGAAAATTCCGCCGTCCAGCGATATGTCCAGCAGGCGGCCGTCCTTCGTCAGTCTCTTGGTTTCAACGCCGCGTACGACCTTTTCCTTTAACAGACGCTGCATGCCTATCCGGGTTTCCTCTTTCAAGGAATCCGGTATGAAGGGGATCCGTTTTCCCTTCAACTCCTCCAATGTCCATCCGAATACTTTTACGAACGCAGGATTGAGATACTCGACGGTACCATCCAGATGAAACGCGAAAACAGGATCCGGCAGGAAATCGAGAAAAGAACGATACCGGCGTTCCGTCTGCCCGCCGGGCTCACGGGGCCGCGTCGTCCTCTTTCCGGGCTCTTTTGCTGCCCGCGGGGAGGGCGCTTTCCGTTTTTTGGATGGGGGAGTGGAAGACATCATGAGCTTTCAGCTCTATTACCGGAATTGCTTCGGCCTTTCGTCTACGACCCGAAGGGCCTTTCCTTCGCTGCGGGTGATGAACTTCGGCTCCACGAGATTCACCTCCACGCCGATACCCATCATTCCCTTGATATGGCCGGAGATTTTTGCCTCCACTTCGAACCGTTTTTCGGCACCGGCTTCGTATACTTCTTTTTTCCCCTCCACCTGCACGATCAACTGATCCAGGTAGCCCTTCTTTCGAACCACCAGCCGGTATTGGGGCTCAACCTCCTCGATATCCAGCAGGAGGGCTTCGATTTGCGACGGGAAAACATTGACCCCGCTGATGATCAGCATGTCATCGGTTCTTCCGGTGACTTTATCCATTTTGATCAGGGTTCGGCCGCATGAGCATTTTTCACGCCGCAGGCGGGTGATGTCTTTGGTGCGGTATCGAATCATCGGCATGGCGCGGCGTTGAATCGATGTAAACACCAGCTCCCCTCTTTCTCCAAGCGGCAGGGGTTCCAGGGTGGACGGGTCGATGATTTCCGGCAGAAAATGGTCCTCGTTGATATGGAGTCCGTCCTGTGCATGGCAGTCGAAAGAGACTCCGGGACCGCAAAGCTCGGTCAGTCCGTAAGCCTCCATGGCCTTGATCCCCATCCGGTCCTCGATCTCCTGCCTCATCTGAGCGGACCAGGGTTCCGCCCCGAATACGCCGATTCGAAGCGGCAGGGAACGGATATCCACCTTCAACTCCTCGGCCCTTTCGGCGATCGTCAGGGCATAGGACGGCGTCGAGCAGAGTACGGTCGATCCGAAATCTTTCATGATCATGATCTGGCGTTCGGTAAGTCCCGAACTTGTCGGCACCACCGTGCACCCGATCCGGGTCGCCGCCTGGTGGATTCCCAGTCCGCCTGTAAACAGTCCATAGCCGTATGCATTCTGAAGGATGTCTTCCGGCGTCACCCCGGCTGCAGCCAGGTTTCGGGCCATACATTCCGCCCACTGTTCTATATCCTCGGCCGTATAGGGGCCTGTGATCGGTTTTCCCGTTGTGCCCGAGGAGGCGTGAATCCGAACCACCTGTTTCATCGGAACCGCACAGAGCTCGAACGGATAATTGTCCCGCAGGTCGTTTTTGACCGTAAGCGGAAGTCTGGAAATATCTTCGAGGCACTTGATGTCGTCTGGCCTGATTCCGGTTTCCTTCAATCTTTTCCTGTAAAAAGGGACTCTCTTGGAAACCCAATCGATGGTTTCTTTCAACTTCTGGAGTTGAAATGCCTGCAAATTATCGATCGGCATGCATTCATATTTTTCGTTCCAGGCCATTTTTTACCTCCTTGTGCCTTGATTCGTCATCCGGAACCGGTTGCAGCGTGACTCAGGCTCCATTACCCCGAGATATCGCCGGTGTCAAGGGTAGAGCAGGGATGTAGGTTGCTCTTTCTGACTTCTGACTTCCGACCTCCGACTTCTCTCCCTCTCTCCTTCACATGCTCCGCTCCATGCTCCCCGCTCCAGGCTTCCCTCAGGGGACCATGACCGGTCGCCGGTCGCTTTTATTTTGATGGACCATCCCGAAAACTTCGTTGATTTCAGCCAAAGGGTAACATTTCACGAAAGGCCCGATCTTTACTTTTCCGGATAGAACGAGCTCCAACACCTTCGGGTAATGCCCTGGGATGCATCCCCAGTTTCCGTGTGCGGTGGCATGAAACGCCATCAGATTGGAAAGGCGGAGATCGACGGTTCCCAGGGTAAATCCGATGATCGAAAGATGCGCTCCGTATGTCATCAGGCCGAAGGCGGTCTTCTGGCCGGCGGGGGTCCCGGAAGCCTCGAATATTTTCCACTCGGTTCGCCGGCGGCCTTGTGCTTTCACGAACTCGGAGACCGCCTTTCGAAGTTCTTTGAAAGGCATCTTGGCGGCATTGAAGGTTTTATCGACATAAGGGGAGAGCCTTTCCAGTTTCTCCGGATCGATGTCGATTGCGGCAACCGCAGCGCCGAAGGCCTTCGCAATCTGCGCTCCGAATCCTCCCACCCCGCCGACACCGACAAAGATCGCCGTATCGAGATCCGTAAGTCCGGAATCGACGATGGCCTGATAGGGTGTGGTCAATGCATCCGCAAGGACGGAAAGCTCCGGCAGGGAGACACCGGATTGTCCGAGCGGCTGCCCGTCGGAGCCCATCGGGACTTCGCACAGGCCATCGGCAGGAACGACGATGTGGCTGGCAAACCCCCCCTGGATATCGTTTCCGGGCATTTTCTGAAAAGCGCATATGTTTCCGATCCCTCGCCTGCAGACATCGCAATTTCCGCAGGGAATCACAGCCGGAACGATGACGCCTCTGTTTTCCCATTCCAGAGCGCCTGAACTGGCTTTTTCCACGATCCCGCTGATTTCATGGCCCAGGGTCAGCGGCAATTCCGAACGCATCGGCACGCCGTCATAGAGGAAACCAAGATCCGTGTGGCAGACACCGCAGCCTGCCACGCGAAGAAGCACCTCACCGGCGCCGGGCTCCGGAAGAGGCGATTCCACCCGCTCCATCGGCTTTTTCGGCGCCGTCATCCTCCAGGAAATCATGGCCATGGCTGCTTCTCCTTATTTTGATGATCGACAAGTCCCGTGGGCGATCGGCTAAATTCCAATCATACAAACACCAAAAGAGCAAAATTCCAAGTACACAAGCACCAAATTTCAAACAATATTCAAAAATCAAAAATGCGGAAATGCTCTCTTTCCGGGACCGAATTGATAACTGGGTCACGTGCAGGTTTGTTTGAATATTTCTTCATTTGATTATTTTGCATTATTGTTTGGGATTTGATGCTTGGAATTTGTGATTTTAACCCCTACCTTCCTTTGTACTCCGGCCGTTTCCTTCCCAAAGACGACAAGCCTTCCAGTGCATCTTCGGTCGAGAAAATCTCCTCCAGGCGTTCGAGTTCCAATTCGGCTGCCTCCTGTGCAGGCCGCCCCTCCTGCGCGTCCATGATGGCGTTTGCGATCTTCAGCGCAAGGGGTGCCTTGTAGGAAAGAGATTTCAGAATTCTTCCCGCCGCTTCCGGGTCGTCACATTGTGGAATTTCACCGTCGATCAGCTTCCGCGCGTTCTCTCCATCGAACAGTTTTTGGATGGATTTGAATTTTTCCGGAGTGGGTTTGCGGAGGTGTCTATCGGGCTCAGCTCCGGCCAGAAGCTCCGCGATGGCGGCGGCGACCGAAGCCGGTGGGACCAGACGGGTCACGATTCCCAGCGATTCGGCATCTTCTGCACGGATAGAGGATCCGGTCATGACATGATATTTGGCCAGGCTTTTGCCGATCCGGGCCGCCAGGCGGAACATTCCTCCAAGGCCCGGATAGATTCCGATTCCCGTTTCCGGAAATGCCAGAGAACCGGAAGGGGTGGCGATCACATACTGGCAGGCGAGAGCCAGTTCGCTGCCACCGCCGAGCGAGAGCCCGTCGAGGAGTGCAATGGTCGGCTTGGATGAATTTTCGATCCGCAGAAGCAGTTGATGGCCTTTTCGGGTGAAAGCGGCGATATCTTCAATCCTGCCCGATTTTATCTTCCGGATGAAGTAGCGGATGTCGGCACCCGCTACGAAAGCTTTTCCGGCCCCCTGAAAAACGACGGCGCAGACATCCGGGGATGCTTCGGCTTCGGAGAATCGATCCTGCAGTTGAGCGATGACTTCCTCGTTGAGGGCATTCATGGCCTCCGGACGATTCACCGTAATGTAGGCGACCGAATTTTTGGTCTCCAGATCGACGTATCGAAATTCGAATCCTCTGCCCAGAGCCCTCTGTTTGGTCAGAATGTCCGGCATTTTAAAGTCCGTGTAGCGACGGGCCACTGCCGAGATCACATCATAGGCTTTTTCCATTCCGAGCCGGTTCATGATTTCAAAGGGACCGAACGTCCAGCGCAAACCGATTTTAGCGCCGCGATCCGTGTCTTCGATGCTGGCGACCCCTTCATCGACAAGTGCCGCGGCAACCCCCAGGGTCACACCGTAGAACCGGTCGATGACCGGATCCATTTTTCTTGGATCGATGTCCCCTTCGAGCTTCCAGTTTTGCTTCTTTTCCAATTGCTGCTTGAGAAGATTTGCCGGAGCATAGAAATTCCCCAGTTCTCTTCCGAGGGTCGTGGCCGCATGATACGCGATGGGGATGCCGGTAACGTTCATCAACTCAAAAGGACCCATGCCGATTCGAAACGCCTTCTTTGCCGCTTCTTCGATGGTGGAAGCGTTGGCGGCATCTTCCTCCAGCATACGCGCGGCTTCGTTGAGGAAGGGAACGAAGAAGCGGTTCACGGCAAATCCGGGAGCGTCTTTTACGACAATCGCGGTCTTGCCATGGAGCTTGGCGGCAAGCAGGGAGGCATCGATTGTCTCACGGCTTGTCTGCTCGTGTGGAATGACTTCCAGGAGGCGGTTCTTTGCGGGATGATAGAAGTAGTGGAGGCCGATAAACCTGTCCGGCCGTCCGGTTCGGTTCGCGAATTCGCGAACGTAAAAACTCGAAGTATTGGTGGCGAGGATCGTATTGTCCGAGCAGACGGAATCGAGCCTCGCAAACAGACTGGATTTGACTTCTTTGTCTTCAAACACGGCCTCGATGACCAGATCGGCATCGGCAACCGCATCGAGGGATGTAGAACCCTGTATGCGCGATTTGATCTGCTCGACCTGTTCCGGGTGAAAAATTTTTCGCTCGACCCCCTGGCGGAGCATTTTTTCGATGGTGTCGAGTCCTTTTCGGACGAATTCCTCACCGGTATCCACCATTACGACCGGGATCCCCTCTTGTGCGAATTTTTGGGCGATCCCGCTTCCCATATTCCCCGCCCCGATCACGCCGACCTTGCCGATTTGAGGCATGCTGTCTCCTTACGCCAGGTTATCGGTTGTCCGCCATTCAAGTTCGTTCAGTCCACCGAACTGAAAAAAACCCAAATTCCAAGTGCACAAGCACCAAGGCTAAAAAATTCCAAGTACACAAGCACCAAATTCCAAACAATATTCAATAATCAATAATCAATAATCAATATCCAAAAAAAGGTTGAGCGGTCGATCGTGTCTGTCCCCAATCTTCGCTGACCTACGACCTCCGGCTCTGTTTGGTTTCGTTTGAATATTTCTTCATTTGATTTTTTTGTCTTATTGTTTGGAATTTGGAGCTTGGAATTTGGGATTTCTCTCCTGCTCATGTCACCTGTTCTTCCACACCGGTTTCCGCTTTTCGTAAAAGCTTGCGATCCCCTCCAGGGTGTCCTCCGTTTTCATGAGCGTATTGAGAAAGAGATCGGTGACCCCCTTCAGGGCCGAGGGGAAATCCTTTCCCTGATTCACCGTTACCGCCCGCTTGTTCAGACGGATGATGAGCGGGCTGCCGGCTGCAATCTGCCCGACAATACTTTCCACTGCCGAGTCAAAGGATTCGTCTTCGACCACTGTGCCGACAAAGCCGAATTTTTGGGCTTCTTCTGCGGAATAGGTCTTCCCGGTCGTGCAGATTTCGACGGCCTTTGCAGGCCCGATCAATTCGGTCAGACGAATGGCCGCATACGGCGGCAAAAATCCAAGCCTGATCTCGGGCTGGCCGAAGATCGCGCTTTTTGCGGCGATGACGATATCGCACGCGACGGCAAGCTCCATGCCTCCCCCAAGGGCAGCCCCCTTTACCGCGGCGATGACGGGAACTTCAATACCTCGGAGGGTTTCAAAGATCCGATTGAAGGTGCCGATCATTTCCTCGACCCTCTCGGGTTTGTGCTCCCCCACATCCACGCCCGCACACCAGCTCCTTCCTTCCCCCAGGATCACGATACATTTCAAAGCATCGTCTTGACGCAAGGCCTCCAATGCAGATACCAATTCTTTCATCATTTCGATGTTGAGCACGTTGTGCTTCGGTCTTGCGAGCACGATCCGGGAAACCGCTTCGGACGTTTGGACGCGTATGTGTTTGAGACCGGTCATCGCCTGTATCCTTTCATCTATTTCTGCTCATATATACTGCCCGCCGTCGACTTTGATCACCTCCCCTGTGATATGACGGGCTTTCTCCGAAGCCAGGAAGACAACGACATTGGCGACATCCTCGGGCAGCCCGAGTCTTTTCAGCACGATCTCCCCCATGGCCAGTTCGATAATCTTGTCCCGGGCTTCGGATTCTTGCAGCATTGCCGATTCGATCAATCCGGGAGCCACCGCATTCACGTTTACGTTGAAAGAGCCCAACTCCCTCGCTATGGATTTGGTGTATCCGATGATTCCTGCCTTGGAAGCGGAGTAATTGGATTGACCGAATTTTCCGCGCAGGCCGTTGATCGAGGTGATATTGACGATTTTTCCGTACTGCTGGTCCTTGAACAGGGGCGCCGCCTGCCGGGTGAAATTAAAGTAACCCTTGAGGTTGACGGCCATCACCCGGTCCCATTGCTCCTCGGTCATCTTCCAGGAGACTCCGTCCCAGTTCATCCCCGCATTGTTTACCAGAATATCCAACCTGCCGAAGGCTTCGAGCGTCTCTTTGACCGCATTTACCGCATCCGCGTAAACGGCGGTATCGGCCTTTACGGCAATGGCGCCGGAACCGAGTCGGAGGATCTGGTTTTTCAATTCGTCTGCTTCCGCACCATGCCTTCGGTAGGTAAGGCATACACGGGCTCCCTCCCGGGCAAGCCCCATCGCAACGGCCGCACCGATTCCCTGGGAAGCACCGGTGACCAGAGCATTTTTTCCTTCAAGCAGCATGGATTCTCCAAGAATAAGGGTTCAGCGTTCAGTGTTCGATGTTCATCTCTTTAATCTTCTTTCGGCCGAGGCAGAACAGCGGCCATCAAATCGGCATCGAATACGGCGCTTTCCGCCTGTCGTCTTCGTAATTCGATGAAATCGATGGTGTCCCGGCCGGTTAAGTTCTTGTTGTTGAAAGCGGTAAATCCGAGATAGGCCTCGGTGGCCATGTTGGCGGCAAGCCAATGGCGGTTGACGATCTTGGCCTGATCCCAGAAGAATTTCTTTTTCATCCGGATGCCGTCTACGCTTTTGATCAGACAGCCGGGAAACAGGTTGGTAAAGGTCCAAAGAATCCGATCGATTTCCTTGTCCAGCAGTTGAAAATCAACAGTTGCCGTTTTGATGTATTCCCGGGCTTTCTTGGCGGCGTCCCCCGTTTTAAATTCACCGTACACAATCTCTCCGTCCTCCAGATAGGTCTCCGTTACGACCGAGGGATTCCGGACCCACCGGCCGTTTTCTCTCAAAACAGGGAGACATTTAGAGACGAGCCCCAGATATTTCATCTTGTATGCGCTCCACAGTTCACATGAAATGCAGTTCCACATGGCAAGCTCTGCCGGAAGCATCCAGGGAAGAAAATCGGAGCTTCCTCCATCGGGTGCGGAACCGTGCCGGGGGCCGGCTTGTCCGAAAATGGCAAGATCGCTGGAAATGCTCAGATCGCAGGCCATCCCGATCTCCTGCCCACCTGCCACCCGCATCCCGTTAACCCGGCAGACGGTCGGCTTCTTGCAGCCTAAAATGCCATCGACCATCGCATTGAAAAGGTCCATATAGACTCCGTATTCATTGGGCCTGCCTGCATAATATTCGGCATATTCCTTAGTGTTTCCACCTGTGCAGAAGGCCCTTTGGCCGGCGCCGGTAAATACGACCGCAACGACGGAATGATCTGCAGATGCACGGTGAAATCCTGCGATGACCCCTTTGATCATATCCGTGGTGTAGGAATTGTGCTGGCTGGGGTTATTGAGTGTGATCCACGCCGAATAAAGCCCGTCGATCGGCTTTCCTTCCGGATCGACGATCAGTCTTTTTTCAAAGACGACTCCGGGAGGTGCTTTGGAAAAGTGTTCCTCGCCCC
>QZKK01000035.1 GCA_003599475.1 Desulfobacteraceae bacterium | reverse complement strand
GTGGGTGATCATCGAGATGCAGATTCTTTTGATCCGATCCTTGTCCCGTTCCGTTCTGCCGCCGATCCGCTCGATGATCTCATCCAGGCGGCAGGTGGGCCAGGCGACGCGGATAAAGCTTTTGTCCGGGTAGTCTCCGCTCCGTTTATTCGACAAACCGCAGTAGGCGCACCGTGCAGCGCATCCGGAGGCGTAGGTCAGCAAAAGATTGATGCAATACAATCTGGCATTGCGGTAAAAGAGCCCTTTCTTGAAGCCGAGGGTCATCGCGGCGGCAAGGCTCATCCGCAGATACTCCGGACTCTCCTCCCTGTTAGCTTCTTTTTCAATCATAGGATCATCCTCCTAAACAGAAAGTCGGCAAGGGGTAAGCGGTAAGAGGTAAGCGGTAAGCGGCAAGAGGGAAGAGGGAAACGCTTACCACTTACCACTTCCCTCTTACCTGGGTTCTAATCATTCAGGGTTCCCCCAGTTTTCACGAGAGAAGTCTTTTTCTACCGAACAACAGGTTTTCTGATACCGGATTTCCAGTCCGTAGGCGTGCGCTTTTTCAATGACTTCTTCAGACGGAAGCGCCATCCGGTTGACGCCGGCATCGAGGGCGAGCATTTCAAGACGGCTGTCTCCTCTTTGCCTGGCGCACCCGAGAGCCGTGCGTGTTCCCGGCATTTTAATCCTTGCTTCGGCAATGACTTCCGCAACGGCTTCCGCAGGCGGCGAGGACCACCGGGGCATTCCCGGAAGAGGCATCAGCGACACGATTACGACCTGTCTCACATCGAATGCGGCCAATATCTCGACTGCCTTTTTCTCGCTTCCCATTTTCCCGTAATGAAGACCGCAGACGATGTGCGGAACGCTGGAAAGCCCTGCTTTCTGAAGGGCTTGAAGCGAATGCACGATCCGGTCGATCCCGAACGGAACGTGGTAGATATCCTGCAGAGTCCGGTCGTCGCCGACGACATCGATCAGGGCCTGATCGATACCGGCTTGCTTCAGTCGAAATGCCGTTTCGTCATCGACAAGCCCGCTGTGGACGGAAAGGTAGAGTCCGGTTCTTTTCCTGACTTCAGAAATCGCGTCGAGAAATGAAGACCAGGGCAGCCTCCCGCCCGGATCGCACCCTCCGGTGATCAGAACGCCGGAATAGCCTTTTTCTTCGAAAGCCAGGCATTTCTCGAGAAGCCGGTCCGGGGTGGATGCATCGATCATTGAGGCCAGCAGCTTCCCGCCGCAGTGATCGCAGTTCAAAGCGCATCGACTCCCGGTAATCGAGACTGACGGGTATTTTCCGGTCATTCCGTCGCAGCGGAACATGCCGGGTACATAGAAGGTGATGGTCTTGCCGAAATTTTGCCAGGAAAGTTCCCGGGCTTCTTTCAGCTTTTCGTCGATTTCGTACATCGTTTGCCCTTAGATAAGTGTTCAGTGTTCAGCGTTCAGGTTTCAGTGTTCCCACTGAACACTCGTATAAACTGCAAGATCGATCTCGCGCTGAGACGCGGAGGCGCAGAAATCGATGTCCGATGTTCATTCTCGACAGTTTTTTGGACGATCAAACTGGCCACTCCTGTAGCCTGCGGCGCGGCTGAACGCTGAACACTGAACGCTGAACACTCTCTATCCCCTGTAGTATTCCTTGAAGGCCACCCAGCACTGCGGAAGGATTTCATCAAGCCGGTCCCATTCCGCTTCGAGCATCCGGCGGCGCTGAAAAGCGCGTTCCAGAACGTCTTCGAACAGCTCCCGCCACTGCGCTTCATATTTCTCCAGAAGATCCAGGTCATTTTTTCGTACGGCTTCGGCCGCCCAGTCACCCGCCATCCGGCCGCAGAAAACGGCTTGAGAAACACCCGCTCCGGTGATGGAATGCGTATGGCCTGCGGCATCGCCGGCCAGCAGAACATTTCCGGAAACGACCCGCCTCGGTCGATCGGCCGGAATCCAGCCGGCCGTATACGCAAGGACACGGTCTTCGATCTTTCCCTCCCGGGCCATCCGTTCGATAAACCGGTGGAGCAGCTCTTTCAGATTGAGCTTTCTCCCTTTGCGCCGCTTCAGGCCCAAGCCGACGTTGGCGCGCTCTCCTCTGGGAAAAAGCCAGCAATATCCGCCGAAGACTTCCGGATCGAAATAGATTTCGGTGATTTCCATGGCAGCGGCAAGAGGGACCTGGGCTTGAACAGCCGGCATCAGGTTTCTGTTTTCCGATCCGATCCAGCGGCCGACCGTGGTGCAGGGGCCGTCTGCGCCGATGACTACACGAGGTTCGATTGCGGTTACGGAGCCGTCGGGTCCCTTCAGAAAAACGGTCTCCATCTGCCTGCCAAGGACACGGGTGGAAAGCCGGATTTCAACCCCCGCCCGAACGGCGGCTTCTGCCAGCATCCGATCGAGTCGAGCGCGGGAGACGATCAGGCCGGGTGCACGGATCTCCTTCACGGAACCGTTCGCAGAAAAGGTCCGCATTCCGGAAACGGGCTGAACGACAAAAGTGGGTGGCAGTTTCAGTTCACCCAGAAGCGGCTTCGGTATGTATTCCGCGCACCGGATCGGAATTCCAACCGCGCCGCGTCTTTCGGCAACGATGACCTTCACTCCCTTTCCGGCGGCTGCAATTGCCGCCGAGGTGCCGGCCGGTCCTGCGCCGGCAATGAGGATGTCGCAGCGCTCCCGCTTCATGTGCCGGCCCGATCTACTGCATCCAGAATCGATTTGAGCAGATCGATATTGATTGCGGTCTGACTTTCGAACCGGCCGCGATAAGCCGCCTTCGCCTCGTCCAGCTCGTAGCAGGTCGTATTGTCGATATCGAGAAGGATCCCCGGCATGCCGGCATCTTCGAAGTCATCGACATGTTTCGTAAAAAAAGGCTCGCAGCAGCAGCCGATGAATGCCGGCACTCCGGAAGCTTTCATCTTCCCGAGCTCCTCCCGAAGGTCTTCGAAGCTGACGACACAGATCGGTTTCATCCGCTTCTCAAGACCGATCCTCCATGCCGGGCCGACAGAGCAGCCGCCGCATGCCCGGCATTCTTTCTCGTTTCGCAGGTCGCAGTCTTTGAGCTTTGAGCAGTAGGGCAGCAGGAGAATCTCCGGCTTTTTTCGGATGACCTCTTCGAAGGAGCCATTGGTTACCGAAATCTGATTGCAGTATTCGATCGGGATACCGAATGCGGAGATGGAAATCTTCTTCAACGCCTGGTCCAGGGGCTTCAAAAAATCGGTGCATTTCATCCCCGGTATCATGATCTTCCCGTCTTCGAAGAATCTTTCGATGATTCCCGCAAGATGCTCGCGGGAAAGGGGAGCGCCTCGAAGGGCGGATTCAAGATCGTAGAGGGCGCGGGGAGGAAAAGACAAAAAGTCACCCGTGATGTATAGGTCTTTGATGCGCTTCCTTGCGAGGCTGACGACCAGCGTAAACCTGACCATGCCGGCTTCCGACTTGTAGGCGGCTTGCACCACCTCCTGTCGATTCCCTTTCGGATCGACCTGATCGATCCACTCTCGGGATCTGTAATAGGGGAGTTTGCGTTGGAAAAGCGCTTCCTCCGCAGGGGTGAGCCCGCCCGGTTCCAGGCGAATCTTCAGATGCTTTTCGAAACCTGCGGAAATGGCTTCTTTGATCTCTGCAAGCGGAGGGGTGAACCCAAGCTCCCAGTTCAGGCAGGTGACCCGCTCCTTGATGGAATCGATCTCCTTGGCTTTCAGTTTTTCAACCGGTATCCTGAGGCTTTTGATCATGGTTTCCACATCGAAATCGACGAGCATGGTCCCCTGGAACAGGAATGCGCCTTCGGATTCGGTGCCTCCGGTTCCTGAAATCTTTCTGCCTTGGATTTCGATGTCATTTCTCGGGCGAAAGACCGCTTCGATTCCCAGAATATCGAGGGCGGTGACAACCGGCGTACACAATTTCTTGAAAACCGCATTGGTCGGAATGCCGACATTGAAGAAAGATTTGTCGCAGATAATTTCCCAGCCGATCTGGCTTTCGTCAAACAGGATGGCGCCGCCTCCGGTGATGCGCCGGTTGATGTGGATGCCTTTTGCCGAACAGAATTCGGATCGGACTTCTTCTGCAATCGACTGATGATAGCCGACCAGCACCGCTTTGGGGTAAAATTGAAGAAAATGAATCGTGTTCGGCGTCTTTCCGAGCCCCTTCAGTTCGAGGAGGGTATCGTCCAGCGCCATGTTCTCGGCTGCGGTAAGGGGAGAAGTATCGAGCAGTCGCCAGGTCGTCATCTCTTTGGGTTCGGATTTCATCGAAGGCTGTGGCAGTTGGAATTTGTTTCGTATTTCGTCCCGCCCGGGCGGGATTCGTGCTTCGGATTTCCCGCCGGGGGCACGGCATGCCGTGCACCGACGGGTTCCCTATCGCTTAAGCGCCCGGCGAATCAGTTGGGTGATATCGAGCACCTGAAGGGGGATCTTGTTGCGTTTGACGTAAGTGGTCATGGTTCTGACGCATTGCTGGCAGGAGGTGACGACTGCCTTCGCACCGGTGCCAAGCACCTCATCGATTTTAGATTTGGCGATTTCGGAAGAAAGCGTGCTGTCGATCATCTCCAGATTTCCGCCGCCGCCGCAGCACTGGCAATTCAACCGGTTCCTGGGCAGCTCGACGAATTTTATCCCAGGGATGGCGCGGATCACTTCCCGGGGTTCTTCGAAAACCCTGGCGCCGCGGCCCAGGTCGCAGGGGTCATGATAGGTGACCGTCAGCTCGAGCGGCTCCATCGGGATCCGCCCCGCCTTGATCAAACGGGTCAGGTACTGGGAAGTGTGGCTGATCTTGAATTCTTTCGGATAATACTCCCTCCACATCTGGTAGCAGGAAGGGCAGGCGAAAACGATCTCTTTGGCCTTTCTTTTTCGTACCGCCTCGAGATTATGGTCCACAAACTGCTGAAAAAGCTCCTTCAATCCGGCCCCGAGCAGGGGAAACCCGCAGCACCACTCGTCTTCTCCCAACAGCGTGAAATCCACCGCGCCGGCTTCCAAAATTTCAGCCAGGGCGATGGGGATCTGCTGGGCCAGCGGAAAATAGGCGGCCACACATCCGGTAAAATAAATCAATTCCGCCGTTTCTTTGATAAAGCCGTGCTCCGGCGGCTCGTCCATATCTTCCACCCAATCGGAGCGTTCCTGGTTATCTTCATCGAAGACATTGTGGCTGTTTGCGAGATTGTCCCGGATCATGTCGATCTTCTTCGGATAGTGCTTGGAATGCACCATGTCCTCGCGTAAAGACAGCCACAGGTCTTTGAGATGAATTCCGACCGGGCAGATTTCCTGGCAGTTTCCGCAAAGCGTGCAGCGGAAAGTCTTTTCGCTCAAACGAGCCCATTCCTCATCGGATGGATCGGCTTTTTTCAAGAGCTTTCTGAGCAGGCTGGTTCGGGTCTTTAATATCTCCTTGAGACCTTTCATTCTGTGAACTGCGGAAAGTGAACCGTCTTTCGAGGCGGAAACCGCCGGACACACGTCCGCACAGATCTGGCAGTTCGTGCAGGATTCCAGCTCCAGGAGCTGTCGGACGCTGTAGTCCTTGTTGGCCATGCTTATGCCTCCTGTTTGTACTTTTCGATATCGGCCAGAACCCATTTTTCGATGGCTTCGGGCCCATGAATGAGTTTGCTCAATTCGCTTTTGTCGTCCGGTTTGATCTTGAAAAGCCACCCCTTTCCGTAGCAGTCCTTGTTGATCATCTCGGGGCTGGTTTCGAGTTCTTCATTGACGGCGACAAGTTCTCCGCTGATGGGGGCATACACTTTTCCCAACCATTTGCCGGACTCCATCTTTGCGAATTTTTTGCCCTGTTCTACCTTTTTTCCTTCTGCCGGAAGCTGCACATAGACGATATCCCCGGCCATCTGCTGAGCGAAATCGTCCATGCCCATAACCATGACATCGCCTTCCTCTTTGACCCAGAAATGATTCTCTTCATAGTACAAGTCATCCGGCATCTTATACCCTTTGATCTCCATGCAGCATCCTCCTTCGATGTGGTTAAAAAAAATCGTTGCACGTTGAAATCGTTGCACGTTGCACATTAAATACAGGTTCTAAAATTGATTTCATTCCTCCATTCGATGTTCGACGTTCGATGTTCGATGTTCAAAGTGTTCGTCTCTACTACGCCTCTTCCAGCAGCCGGGTGATGAACTGCGCAGTGTTGTAGACTTCAAACTTTTGCTTGCGCAGTTTGGCGTTTGACAGGTTGTGAACGCAGGAATTGCATTCGGTCAGTACGACTTCAGCGCCGATCTCTTCGACTTCCAGCAGCCGGCGCCTCGCCATGGCGATGGAATTTTTCGCATATGCCCCGCGTACGCCGCCCCCGGCCCCGCAGCAGAGCGCGTCCATCCGGTTGTGCGGCAATTCCTTGAAATTGGGTGCAAGCCTGCGGATCGTCTCCCGCGGCTCTTCGAAGATGCCGCAGTGCCGGCCTAGATCGCAGGGATCGTGGTAGGTGACGATGCGATCGGTTGTAACCCCCAGGTCGAAGTTTTTCAGGATCTGGGAAATGTGAAAGGTTTTGATCCCCTTTTCCTTGAGTACGGCATACTGGGGCTTGTTGTTGAAGGTCCTCGCACAATACGGACACCCGGTGATCACCTTGTCTGCGCCGGTTGCCGAAATCCTTTCGATATTTTTTGCGGCGAGGGATTCATTGATCTGAAATCCGATATCTTCGAGAACTCCACTGCAGCAGACCTCGTCGATCAGCGTGTAGTCAATTCCCACGTGATCGAGAATCTGCAGGGTGGCGGAAGTGGACTCATCCTCCCGGTATGCCCCCACACAGCCGATGAAGAAAACATATTCGGCCTTTCTGTTTTTTTCTCTCCCGAAATCTTCCGGTTCGCCTTCTGCGTAGATGTTCGTGTGATTTTGAAGAACCTCGTTCATGCCGGTAAAGGCCGGATGACAGGATCCGATGTTGACCATGTCTTTCCGAACCTGTTTGATGATCTCGGGAACATTGACCCCGGACGGGCAGTTCTTGTAGCAATTGGCGCAGGTCGTACACTGGAACAGGGTCTCGATGAGCTCATCGCCGAGCTCGATTTTGCCTTCCATCACTTCCTTCAGGATCAGCATCTTTCCCCGTGCGTTGTAAGCCGGACGCAGCGTTGCACCGAAGATCGGGCAGTGTGCCTGGCAAAAACCGCAACGGGAGCATTTCAATACCTGTTCTCGAAATTTTTTTTCAAAATCGTATTTGGATTCCATCACTCGTTCTCCAAGCCCATTTTACCGGGATTTAAAATATTGTTCGGATCGAACATCTTTTTTATCGACTGCATCACGTCCATTGCAACCGGATCGTGCTCCAGAGTCATAAACGGCGCTTTCTGAATGCCGATGCCGTGCTCGCCCGTCAGGGTGCCGCCCAGCTCGATGGCAAGCGCGAACAGATCTGCGCTGGCTTTCTCCTGCCGGTGCGCCTGATCCGGATCTTCTCGATCAAATAGAATCTGAGGGTGCAGGTTACCGTCGCCGGCATGGCCGTACGCGGCGATCATGATATCATATTTCTTCGAAATGGCCTTGATTCCCTTCAACAGATCCGGAATTTTCGACATGGGGACCGTGACATCTTCAAGAACAAAGCTGGTATTGATCCTGGCAAGGACGCCGTAAGCGCTCTTCCTGGCTTTCCACAGTTCGGCTGCTTCTGCGGCGGATTCGGCCTGCTTGATCTCCAGGGCATGGTTTTTTTTGAAAACTTCGATGATTTTCGCCATCTGATAGTCGGTTTCGAATTTCGTGTACCCGTCTGTTTCCGCCAGAAGGATCGCCTCCACCTCCGGCAGCTTCAAGTCCGTGTTCTGATTGATGGCCAGAATCGTTTCCCGGCCCAGGATTTCAAGCACGCTGGGGATGATTCCGCTGTACATGATCCGACTGACGGCGAGCCCGGCATCTTCAAGATTGTCGAAAGTTGCCAGTGAAGTGGAGGCGGCCGTGGTTCTCGGATTCACTTTGAGCGTGATTTCGGTGACGATGCCGAGAGTCCCTTCCGAGCCGACAAAAAGTTTCGTCAGGTCATAGCCGCTGACACACTTCATGGTTCGGGAGCCGGTTCTCAGGATACGACCATCCGGCAGCACGATCTGAAGCCCAAGTACGTAGTCCCGTGTGGTTCCGTATTTGGCGCCTTTCACCCCGCCGGCGTTTGTGGCAACGTTTCCCCCGAGGGTCGAAACCTTTCCGCTGGCAGGATCCGGGGGGAAAAAGAAGCCGTACCGATCGAGTGCTTTTTCCAGGTCGGCATAAACGACTCCGGGTTGCACCACTGCCAGCCTGTCTTCGATGCGGATGCTCAGGATCCGGTTCATGTGGTTCAGATCGAGAACGATTCCTCCCCGTTTCGGAACCGCCATTCCCGTCAATCCGGTGGCGCCTCCCCGGGGGATGACCGGGATCTTTTCCAGATTCGCCAGCTTCATGATTTCCGAAACCTGCTCTGCAGTCTCGACCCAAACCCCGCAATCCGGACGGTGGTGGTGCTCCGAGGCGTCATACGAGTAGGATACGGTATCGATCAACCGGTCGGTAAAATTTTCTTCACCGACGATATCGATGAGCGCTTTTACGATTTTTTCTTCCATGTTCACCTGCAATCTTTCGCCACTAAGACACAAAGACACTGAGGGGGTCCAAATTTAGCAGGGGTAAACTCCATATCTCTTCTTCGTGCCTTGGTGTCTTTGTGGCAAAGCCCTTACAAAATTCGATAGTCGAAATTGAATCTTCCGGAAAGCATCTTGTTCACTTCGCAAAGCCGCGCCGAATTGAACAGAATTTTTCTTTCACGCGGCGTCAGATGATCTCCGAGCTCGATCCCGATCCGGAAATCGGTCGACCAGGATTTCCCTTCGGAAATATGTCTCTCGATATGAACCGCTGCGCGATCGAATCGGATTCCTTTGTGGTCTGCGACCGCAGCCAGGGTCAGCACGATTCAGCTTCCCAACGCACCGGCAATCAGATCTGCCGGGCACAGGTTCCCCCTCTGGTCCGCGTTTTTCCGTGAAAGGCTTAAACAAGTTTCTCCGATTCGGATTTCGGCGCTGCCGTTCAAAAGCCGGACAGTCGTTGCCGGCTGCATTCCGTTTCGTTGCACGTTGCACGTTGAAATCGTTGCACGTTTAAATCGTTCTATTGACTCCATTGGCTCTCAATCACTCAGCGTTTTTAAATTCGATGGTGGACGTTTCCCGCCTCGGCGGGATTCGACGTTCATCTCTCAACCTCCATGTGCATCCGAATGATCCTCTTCGGCAGCCGAGCGAATCGAAAGCGTGACCGGCGCCACGATCATATGGCTCAACCGGCTGAACGGTATGTAGGCAACGAATGCGCCGGTAAGAACGGCATGCAAATACCAGATATAGCCGTAGACCTCGTTTAGAACGGAGCCGGATGAAAAAAGCTGGCTGACGATAAAACCGAGGAATGCAAAGGCAGACCCGGAGGGTCTGCCCGTCATTGCGATCCGCATTCCTTCAAGGACAAATCCGACGACAACGATCCCCCCGATGAGCGCAAGCGCGACATAGTCTTTCTGCGGCAGCCCTTCCGGGGGTTTGGGGCGGCTCAATTTTCCGCGAACGAGCGCAAAAGCCGTCCCGATAAGGATCATCAACCCGGTGGCATCAAACAAGAATCCGGTGATGGCATGGTTTTTATCGAGCATCGCCTGGATCGGCCCCCATTCCGGAACGATCAGGCTCCCAACCAGTGCGAACATCCCCCAGAGAAACCGAATGACAAACGGGAAGAATATCAGCCCATGAATCGCCCACCTGTTGGGGGATTGCCGGTAGAGGCGTCTCTGCAGAAGCACATCGAGAAAAAAGGCCCGGGCAATCGGTTGGATCTTCTTTGAAAACAGGGCGGAAAACACGCTGCGCACGGTCAATGAGAGCTTCTGCAGCCAATCCGCATGAGGGTGTCCGGAAACGGACCCGGTCAGGACATAGGAAAACATCAAGACGATGCCTGCAAGAAAAATCAGCAATGACAGGAGAGTGGTTGCGTCCCCTGCGGAGAAGGTTGCCGCATGGCAGGGCATGCAAAGGATGCTTTTCGGGGGAAGGACCATGGCCGCAGCCCCCAGGTTGTTTCCGTCGGAATGGCAGCGTTTGCAGGCGGCTGTGTCCCCGGTTTTCGTCATTTGATGGATATTGAGAGGCGCTTCCGGCTTTCTTTGAACCTTCCATCCGATCTCCTTGGTTTTCGCGTTTCGGACGGGTTGAATGTCCTGCAGGTGGCATGCTTCGCATGAAACCGAAAAATGACTCGCGTGGGCGACCCTTTCATCATGCGGCGGGTGGCATCTCGCGCATACGCCGAGAGCCTGTCCGCTGTGCGGGAATGAAGCCGCGTCCAGATGGCAAACCGTGCAGGCGAGCTCGGCATGGGGAGCTTCGGAATACCGGTCGGAGTCGATGAGGGGCACCGCGGCTTTCGTCATCTCTTTTGCAGCCGATTCCCCCAGAGCGTGACAATGGAAGCAGAGAGAAATGATCTTATCGGTCTCCGGTTCATCCGATTCTTCGGGGATCCCGTGGCAGGTCATGCATTGTGCATCTTCTTCGGACAATTCGGCGAGATCGATCGGTACGGATGTGCCGGCATAGGCCGTTTCCTCATGGGGATTGTGGCAGTCTATGCACGACTGATATTTTTGGGGATCATCGACTTTCAGGCTGCCGTGGATGCCATCTTCGAGATTCCCCGCAATATCCTCGTGACACCTCAGGCACAGGTCGCGATCGAAAAAATCGGACAATTCCCTGTTTACATCTTCCGGATCGGGATGCGGCTCCTGCTCTGAAACGCCTTCATGACAGTCAAGACAAGACATGTCGCCATGAACAGAGGTCTGGTACTTGTAAGTATCGATAAACCATGAGGCATGAGAATCGAGCCCGAAAGAAGAGCCGAAGAGGAATATAGAAAATAAAAAAAGCTTCTTTTTCATCGTCCCATTCCCGATGTCTAATCCAAAATTTTCGTCACGCCGCAATGATCGAAGACACTAAAATCACCTGAAAGATAAAGGTTTCTTTATATACCGATTGCTATCGCATCCGCAAGTGAAAAAGGCATCCTTTTCAGAAAAAAAGGCCTGCCGGAAGTTGGAATCCGATCGATTTTTACTAGCCTGTTCCGCTCGGTCCGTCTTGACAAGATTCAGGCTTTGACCTAAGATTCGGGCCGGATTTCCGAGCTGTTCGAATCCGTCTCTTCCGGGAAACCAAGGTCGAGTACACTTCAAGCATGCAACTGCAGAAGATCGATCTTCCACACTGAAATGGAGGTTTGCGATGAATCCCGATTTTTCCGAAATTATTCTCAATGCGAAAACCGCAGGCTGGAAAAAGATACAGGTCGAATACGGAAAAGACCTTCTCGATATCCGGGTTCCGCCCGGCTGTGAAACGCTTCGAATGAGAAAAATGCCCTGTCTGGCCAGTTCAAAGGATGAGATCGCAAATGCCTTGAACCATCCGATCGGAGCTCGCACACTACCCGAGATCATCCGCTCGAAAGGCAAGCCGTCGGATCAAGTGACCGTCTGCATCACGGTTTCCGATATTACCCGGCCGGTTCCCTACAAGGGGGAAAACGGGATCTTGATCCCCCTGACCGAAATCATCGAGAGCGCGGGAGTCAGAAGTCAAAATATCGTAATCGTGATCGGAAACGGAATGCACCGTGCCAGCACGCCGGAGGAACGGTCGTTCATGTACGGCAGGGAAATCGTCGAACGATACCGAATCATCGATCACGACTGCGAGGATATGTCCACCATGGTGCTGGCCGCAAAAACCAGCCGCGGTACGGAAGTCTATCTGAACCGGATTTTCTACGAGTCGGATGTCAAAATCATTACAGGACTCGTCGAGAGCCATTTTATGACGGGAGTTTCCGGGGGTAGGAAAGCAGTCTGCCCCGCCCTGGTAAACACGAAAACGATCCAGAAGTTTCACGGGGTCGATTTCCTGGAGCACCCGAACGCCACCAACCTCGTTCTGGAAGGAAACCCCTGCCATGAGGAAGCAATGGAGGTCGCTCTGACGGTCGGGGTCGATTTCATGATCAGTACGACGCTGGACAACTCGCTTTGCATTACCGGTGTTTTCGGCGGCGATCTCGTCAAGGCGCATCTTGCCGCCGTTGAGGCCATGAAGGAGTATGTCCGCGTTCCCATCGAGGAGCCCTATGATGTGGTGCTGACACATGCCGGCTATGTCGGGCGCGATCACTACCAGAGCGTGAAATCGGCAGTCGGCGCGATCCCGGCGGTCAAGAAAAACGGAGTGATCGTGCTGCTGGCAAACAACGTCGATTCCGAGCCCATCGGTTCTCGGGAATACAAGACGCTTCTTCATCTTTTCAGGATCCTCGGGCCGGACGGCTATATTTCCATCCTGAAGCATCCGGAATGGAAATTTACGAAGGATCAATGGGAACCCGAGATGTGGGGAAAGCCGATTCGAAAAGTCGGTACGGACGGATTGATTTACTGCTGTACTCAGATTCCCGAAGAAGATTTCCGGATCATTCCGGGGATCAGCGGATGGAGCTTCATCGATTCAGATGGAGAGACGGCGTCCAACAGGGAAAAAGCGGCGGCCATGCTGCAAAATGCAGTCATCTATGCAGTCAACCATCCCCGATTCGAGGGGAGAAAACCCACCATGGCGTTTATCGAAGAAGGTCCCTATGCGATTCCGATGGCGCGGTAGAGCTTAAAAAACCGTTGCACGTTGCACGTTGAAATTCCAAGTACACAAGCACCAAATTCCAAACAATAATCAATATTCAATAATCAATAATCAAACTAAACTTGACGCTCTCTGAAAAAGCTGGAAGTCCCTGCTGCTTGCGACTTGATTTGTTTGAATATTTCTTCATTTGATTATTTATCTTATTGTTTGGAATTTGAAGCTTGGAATTTGTGATCTTCTTCCTTTAACGTGCAACGACTTCAACGTGCAACGATTCTTAACACTTCCTACTCCATCGCCTCCACGACCAGCTCCGTCAGGTCTTTGACCGCCAAATCTGATTTGGTTCTTTTGGCGCGCGTAGCCATCGTGCGCACACACTGCTGGCAGGCGGTGACGACCATATCGGCTCCGACGCTCCGGATGGCATCCAGTTTCATCTGGGCGACCTGAGCGGATAGATCCGGGTCCGTCATTTCCACGTTGCCGCCGCCGCCGCAGCACACCGAAAACTTTCGGTTGGTCGGCAGCTCGACAAAGTCAAGCCCGGGGATTGCCTGAATCACTGCGCGCGGTTCCTCGTAAACGCCCGTGTTGCGGCCGAGATCGCATGGATCGTGATAGGTCGTGCGGATCTTGATTTCTTTACTGAGCTTGATCCGGCCCGCCTGAATCAGTTGATGGATGAGCTGGCTGGCATGGAGCAGTTCGACCTTCGTGCCGTATTGATGCTTCCAGGTATGAAGACAGGAAGGGCAG
>QZKK01000159.1 GCA_003599475.1 Desulfobacteraceae bacterium | reverse complement strand
CCTGGGTTTACGGTTCTTTCTTCGGGGGTCGTTGCATGAATGCCCCTATAGTAAATCCCCGGAGTAATTGCAAGAATAATCTTTACCAAGTCAAACTAAATACAACAGAATTTCCCATTTCGGAGGTGGTTAAATGGAGTTTCTCGAAGTTGTAGAAGGTCGGCGGAGTATCCGGTATTTTACGGATGAAGAAATTCCCGAAGAAGATATCCGGAGGATTGTCGCTATCGGGACACTTGCCCCCAATGCCGGAAACCGGCAGGACTGGCGCTGCCTGGTGATCAAAGAGAATTCAACGAAAAACAAGATAAAAGAACTGGTTCAGGAAAAACTGGAGTCTTTGGCGAAGCGGGCGGGGAAGGAAAATCCTGAACGGTATCGGAATCGGCATAGTTCGATTCTTTTCGCGAGGGCTCCGGTGGTTTTGGTGTTTTTGACCACACCGTATCGAAGCCCTATCGACGAGCTTCTCAAGGAAAACGGCTATTCGGAAGCGGAAATCGACTGCTTGCGCATGCGCCCGGACATCCAAACGATTTCCGCCATGGTTCAAAATATTCTTCTATCGTCTTACATGATGGGTTACGGAACCTGTTGGATGGTGGCCCCCAATATCGCACGCCACGAAATCGAGAATTGTCTGGGGATTCGACCTCCCTGGTCCATAGCGGCTTTTGTCGCTATGGGGCGCGCATCCCAGGCTCCTGAAGGCAGCAAACGAAAACCCCTCGATGACGTTATCGAGTTTATCCGTTAAGCAAAGAATAAGCCGAAGCCCTACAAGAAGCTTTGAAAGTCTTCGTTCGTTCAATTCCAATTTGTGGGCGCAGCTCCGTTCACGGATGCGGCCTCGCCCTTTCCCCATCCCTGAACGAAGTCTGTTTTTCTACCCATCATTCCAAGTTGGCACTCATCGGATGCACATCCATTCCAGAACGGCAAATCCAATCGATATCGCGGCGGTCCTGAAGAGAATGCCGTGCAGGCAGTCAAACCCTTGATGATCGAGGCTTTGACGCGGTTTCGAAGCATCGGAATTTCAATTGGCCCGGAAGTTGCCTATATTCCTGCTTGCTCAGAAATTAACGATGATTCTCTATCCAATTCAAAAAGGAGGTTCGCATGAAAGCAGTTCGATCCATTTCAATGATTGTAGTGGCCTTCGTGGTTTTGGTTTCGTTCACCGGTATTGCCGCAGCGAGCGACAAAGCCACCAAAGAGGAATGTGTGGAAAAAACCAAGGCAGCCGCCCAGATGGTCAAAGAGAAGGGCCTTGAAGAGACCTTGAAAGTCGTTCAGGATAAAAAAGGTCCGTTTGTGTGGAAGGACACCTATGTCTTCTGCATCGACATGGACAAACAGTGCAACATCGCCCATCCCATCACCCCCACGCTGGTGGGTAAAAACCTGATGGGAGTAAAGGACCCGAGCGGAAAACTCTTCTTTGCGGAATTTATCAATACGGCCAGGGAAAAGGGTGAAGGCTGGGTCGACTATATGTGGCCGAAGGTCGGGGAAAAGAATCCATCCCCCAAAATCACCTATGTCTATCGGGTGCCGGACCATAACATCTTCATGGCAGCCGGCATTTACGAATAAATCAAAAAGTACCGGGCGCCCCGGAAGGGTCGGATGCGTCCGGTACAAGAAGCTTTATCGGGCAGAGAAAGGTTTGAAGAAATGAAATCTTTCGGATGGATTCGGTTCAACAGGCTTCGCTTTTCAACGATCCGTACGAAAATCATCCTGCTTCCTGTGATCGGGATACTGGGAATGCTCGCCATTGCCGGTATCAATAAATATCTGGATCGATCGATCAACAGGCAGATCGAGGTCGGCAGGATGAGCCAGTCCATGGCGGCCGAGATCCTTGAACTGATGATGATCGAGGAAAAATTCATCAATACATACGAAGCCTCCCTGCTGGATGCCCGCAAACAACAGCGGCTTCACCTGGGGAAGGCCATGGAAACCCTCTCGAGCATCATCGACAAGCAAAGCGATGAGGCGGTTCTATCAGGAGTCGTGCAAAAGGAGAAAGAACATGCAGAGGTGTTCGATACGATGGTTCTCCATCTGGCCGCCAGCAACAAGTCCGCAGCAAGCCTTACCCAAGCCACCGATGCCATCAACTCCCTGCTGGATCAGAACATCGGCGCCATCGATCAGGAAGAGACCAATAAAATGATGGCGGGCGATGCGATCGACTCCATAAAGGTTTCGGCGCGTAAAGAGACCGTAAATTTCCTATCCCTTGGAAACAGAAGACTCCTCAATATCTTTCAGAATCTTTTTATCGGATCCGACGATGCGAAATACAGCAAGACAAAAGAGCAGCTCGATCAGGCCATCGCCCTTTCTCATAAAAATGTGACCACAATCTATAAAGCGGTCAACGAAGGCGCCTATACGGAAAAATGGGAGAAGGCCACGGCGGAGCTGCAAAAGATCGGACCGCTTGAAAAGGAGCTCTTTTTCGCCTGGCAGAAGAACCGGGAGCTGGCGCCCAAATTCAATCAGACCGGAAAGGAAATAAAGAAAGCCGCATTGGATATTGTTGAGCAGTCCCGGAATGTCATCAGGAATACGGAGAAGGTAGGGGACATCAACAACCTTGTGGTAGCCGTTTCCAGCATGGCGGTGCTGCTTTTATTGGGGGTTGTGGTTTATCGAGGTATCACAAAGCCGATTTCCAAGGCGGTTCAGATGTTCAAAGACATCGCCGAAGGCGAGGGGGACCTGACGAAACGACTCGAGTTCGACAGCAAGGACGAAATCGGAGAGATGGCCCAGTGGTTTAACCGATTTATAGAAAAGATCCAATTAGTCGTCGGAGATCTCGCCGGGAACGCAGGGCAGTTGAATACGGCTTCCAATGCTTTGGCCGGCATCTCCCAACAGATGTCAACCGGCGCGGAACAGGCGTCCAGCAGAGCCTCCTCGGTCGCCGCGGCAAGCGAAGAGATGAGCAGGAATTTCGATTCCGTGGCAACGACCATGGATCAAGCCACCCACAACATGAACCTGGTCAGTTCAGCCGCCGAGCAGATGACGGCAACGATCAGTGAAATCGCCAAAAACACCGAAAAAGCCCGGGGAGTTACGCTTAGCGGTGTGGACCAGGCAAAAACCGTCTCTGCCCAGATGAAGGAGCTTGGCACAGCCGCCCAGCAGATCGGAGAGGTCATCGAAACCATCACCGAGATCTCGGAACAGGTCAATCTTTTGGCTCTCAATGCCACCATCGAGGCGGCCCGTGCAGGGGAGGCAGGAAAAGGGTTTGCCGTGGTCGCCAATGAAATCAAAGAACTGGCCCGTCAGACAGCCGAGGCGACCGACGAGATCAAAGGGCGGGTGGAAGGGATTCAGCATACCACCGCCGGTACTGTAAAAGAAATCGGCAACATCACCGCAGTGGTCAATGAGATCAACGATATCGTTTCCACCATCGCCACCGCCATCGAGGAACAGGCCACCACCACAAGAGAGATTTCAGGAAATGTTACCCAGGCCTTCCAGGGAATCGGGGAGGTAAACGAAAGCGTTTCCCAGAGCTCGCGTGTCGCCAAGGATATTTCCGGGGAAATCTCGGATGTCACCTGCGCTGCGGGCGAGATATCGGACAGCAGCTCCCAAATCAATTCGAGCGCCACAGAATTGCAGGGACTTGCCGAGAGATTGAATGCTGTTGTCAGAAAATTTAAATATTAGAATCGATTGCAGGCTTCACCCGCCTGTTTAAGACGGCTTCCAGGGAAAGGGGGGATGGCTGCCGCCGTCGGTTACGACTTCCACCACCGCCGGGCGCCCTGCTGAAAGCGCCTTCGACAGGGCGGGGGCGATCTCGGCCGGATGCTCCGCCCGGATGCCGAGGCAACCCATTTCTTCTGCGATCCGCGCGAAATTGACCCTGTTGAAGGCGCAGACTTCTTCCCGTTTTCCGGGGCCATTCCCGTAGGCGGCCTCAATCCCCAGAATGCTTTGACCGAGGCAGCTATTGTTGCTGACAACGGCAACCACCGGAATGTTCCATCTTGCGGCCGTCTCAAGCTCGCTCAAATGATACCAGAAGCCGCCGTCTCCGGTGAAGCAGATGACGGGCCGGTCCGGAAGCGCACATTTGGCGCCGATGGCCGCAGGAAATGCCCACCCCAGGGAGCCGGCCGCCCGGAGGTAGCGCTGCCCGGAATGCGAAAGCTCTACCATGGTGCTGGTCCATACGGTGGAGTATCCCGTGTCCGAAACCAGAATCCCGTCCGGCGGAAGTATCGCGCTCAGCTCCCGGCAAAGCCGCTCCGGCCGGATGGGAACGGCATCGGATTGCTGCAGAGGCGCAATGCTCTCCTTCCATTCGGCGGTGATCTTGGCCGCATGCTCCGCCCATTTGCGGCGGGGATTCGGGTCGGAAAGAAGCCCGATGAGCTGCCGGACAGCCGTCCTGGCATCGCCGCATACAGGAAGTGCGCGGGGATAGGATCTTCCCGCCTCGCGGGGATCGATGTCGATCTGAATGACGGGCGTTTCCGGGCTCGGAACGGTCCAGTTATGGGTTACCTGGTCCCCGGTTCCGCTGCCGATAAAGAGCACGAGGTCGGCTTCGGATACGATCCGGTTGGTATGGGGGGCGGAGTAGCTTCCCATGACGCCGATGCTCAAGGGATGCTTATCGGGCACGGTTCCCTTGCCGTCGTTTGAAGCGGCGACCGGAATGGAAAGCAGCTCGGCCAGTTTCCGGATGTCCGCTTCCGCGGCCGAGGCAATGGCGCCTCCGCCGGCGACGATCACCGGTCTTTGCGAGGCCCTGAGCATTTCGGCCGCCCTCTCCACCGATTCCGGATCGGGGATCGGCCGGGACGATGGGTATCGGACGGACGGGAAGGGGAGGTGGGGGGATACATCTGTCTTTCCCGCCTCGATGAACTCCCCCGCATAGCCGAGAAGATCGAGGTGAACCGGCCTCGGAGCTCCGGAGGTGGCTTCCCGGAAAGCCTGGGCGAGCAGAAGGGGGAGCTGCTCGATGGTGTCGATGTCGGCATTGAATTTGGTGACGGGATCAAACAGGGGGCGGTGATCCAGTTCCTGATAGGCATTGCGGTACCGGGCGACGGGCGGTTTCCTCCCGGTGATGGCGATCACTGCGGAATGAGCAAAGTACGGATCCTGCAGGCCGGAGGCGAGATTTGCGGCTCCCACGGATTGAGCCATGCATACCCCCGGTTTGCGGCTGACCCTGGAATACCCGTCCGCCATATATGCCGCTGCCTTTTCGGAGTGCGTCAGAATCCGGCGGATACCGACTTCCTCCATCTCCACAAGGCCCCGCCGCAGGATCGCCATGACGAAAAAGACATGACTCACCTCATGGGCCTTGAGAAACTCCGCAATGAACCTCCCACCGGATCGCATCTCGTTCATGATCTTGCTCCTGTTCTTCAGGAAGAGCCCGGGGGAATGCAGTCGATCACTTCAAACCGTCGACATACATCAGCAGCCGGGTTGCCATATCGCCGTTTAGAGCTTTCAGTATCCTGTATTGTTCAAATGCCGCGTTCTTATTGTTGAGACTGACGAAGACAAGCCCAAGGTTGTAGTGAGGCCTTGCATTGTACGGCTCAACCCTTACGGCTTCTACGAAAAATCGGATCGCTTCATCCGCTTCTCCAAGCTTCAGTTTGGAAAATCCCGCTCCGAACAACGCATCGAAATGACGGGGATCCGCTTCAAGAGCTGCGGTATAACATTCGACGGCTTTGGAAAATTCTTTCTTGTTCCGATGCGTATCCCCTTTCCGGATGAGCTCGGTGATGCTTCCGTTTTTATCACTGGTTTGAGATACGGTTCCGGCCGCAAGCGGAATCAGAAGAACCTGGTCGATATAGACCTGGGCATCCTTCAGGTCATTGTATTGATTCAATGCATCGATTGAAACCTTGTAACGGGTCGCAATCTTCCAGAGGGTGTCTCCCTTCTGAACAACCAATCTTTCCAGTATCTTTCCTTTCGAATCGATCGTCAAAGGGGGCAGCGGTCCCGCTGCCGCATGGAGGCTTAAGGCAAAGAAAACCAGGGCGCCCAGCACGATCGAAAGCATCGAAAAGCTTTTCAAGTGACGGCTTTTCAATAGAGCGTGTTTGTTATTCCGCATGTAAGACCAATCTCCCATGTTCACTGACTAGGAATTTCCATTTCCCGCGCGGAGGCTCAGAAGATAAGAAAGCATTCCATGATTCCAGGAACCCGTTGTTATCGAACTTCCGAGGCGTTTATGGTTTCAGGACGTCGGGATCATGATGGAGCGTGGCAAAATGATCCTCCATGGTTTCCTCCCGCCGGATCAGCTCCACCGTTCCGTCCGTTCGAAGCAGCAGCTCCTTCGGCCTCAGCCGGCCGTTGTAGTTGAACCCCATGGCATGCCCATGGGCGCCGGTATCGTGAATGACCAGGATGTCTCCGTCCCCGATTCCGGGAAGAGGGCGTTGAATGGCAAACTTGTCGTTGTTTTCACAGAGAGACCCGACGACATCGATGGGCGAGGCACCCGAAGCCGCATCTTTTCCGGGCACGCTGATATGATGGTAGGCGCCGTACATGGCCGGACGCATCAGAGAGGACATGCAGGCGTCTACCCCGATATAGGTGCGGTAGGTGTCTTTCCGGTTGATCGCCTGCACCACCAGAACTCCGTGCGGCCCGGTGATATATCGCCCGCTTTCCAGAAAAAGCTTCGGTTCCGTGCCGTGTTTTTCTTTAAACCGCTTGAATTCCCGGGCAACGCCTTCCGCCAGGCCAAAAAGGTTCAGCGGCTCGTCCTCGGGTTTGTAAGGGATTCCCAGACCCCCGCCGATGTTGATGAACTCGAATGAGATGCCGAGTCGTTCCGACAGATCTTCGATCCGTTCCAGAAGCATCTGAGCGGTCTGGACCATATACCGGTAGTTCCGTTCGTTGGAAACCAGCATGGTGTGCATGCCGAAACGTCTGGCTCCCCGTTCCCCGGCAGCCTGGTAGGCTGCCGCCAGTTGCTCGTGTGCGACTCCGTACTTGGATTCTACGGGGTTGCCGATGATCTGGTTGCCGGTTCGCCGGGGTCCCGGATTGTATCGAAAGCAGATCAGTTCCGGCATTTCCGGAACCTTCGGCACCAGGGAGATGTCGTCGAGATTCAGAATGCAGCCGCCGTCTGCCGCCGCCGCTTCAAACTCGGCCCGGTTGGTGTTGTTGGATGTAAACATGATCTGCTCGCCGCGAGCGCCGATTTTGCGGCTCAGAAGGAGCTCCGGAATCGAGCTGCAGTCGAACCCAAATCCCATATCCCTCATGATGGAAAGAATTCGGGGGTTGGGGAGCGCCTTTACGGCGAAGTATTCGCGGAAGGCATCGATTCCGGAAAAGGCATCGATCAAAAGCCTTCCGGTCTCGCGGATGCCGGTTTCGTCATAGATGTGAAAGGGGGTGCCGTAGTGAGAAACTATCTTTTCGAGAATGGGATAAAGACGGGTTTCATACCCTTTCGACATCGGCATCGCCGCGACTCCTTTCCTGAAAAAAAATTCCGAGACTTCGATTCATATAGCATAAGCCCTTATGATTTCAAAGACGTTCTTTGAACGGGCAAAGGGGCAAAGAGCAGAGGGCAGAGGGGAGAGGGCATAGGGCATAGAGCAGATTCTGGAGCCGCTGTGCTTTTTACGATTCGATCTGACGGAGTTCACAGCGGACCCATGCCGCATAATTTCACCGGGAAGCCGCTATCGCATCGGAAAGACGGCAAAAATCACACAGCTCCATACGGAGTGCGAAACGATGACCGGCGCCAGGGTGCCGAACCTCCGGTACATGGCGCCCCAGAACAATCCCGCGACCGCTGCGGCTCCGATGAGCATGAAATTGAACGACCAGATGTGAACCACGGCGTATGCGGAAGCGGCGAACAGCCATCCTTTCCACCTTCCGTGCCTCATCATGAGCTGCTCCTGAAGATACCCCCTCCAGTAGATTTCCTCGCCGGGTCCGGTGACGAAAAAGAGCAGCAGGCCGATTGCCCACATGGGGATGCCCTCGCCGATTCCGTAGATTCCACCGATCTGCCGGTCTGCAAAGGGAAAAAGGATCGACGAGATTCGCTTCCCCATCCAGAAGATCAAGTAGAGCGCTCCTGCGGAAAGAAGGCCGATCCCAATGGATCGGAGGGAAAACCGGAACTGCCTCTTTCGATCCGGCTGCAGGAGAAGGGAGACCGCAGCCAAAAGCGCGGCGGAAAAAGAAATCTTGATCCAGAAGATGCCCCAGCTCAGGTAAAAGGTGATGAACCAGAGCGCGAAAGCCAGGAGAACGGTTGCGTACAGAGAACTCCTGCGCCGGCTGGGGAAACTCAAAACAATCCGCCTACGATGAGAGACGTCAGGAGCAGCGCGCCGAAGGCGGTGTCCAGCTTTGCGGTCTGGGCATCGCCGTCGAAGGGTATTTTCCGAACCATCTGTTTCAGGAGCCGGAATGCCAGCGGTACGGAAAGGAGCACCATCAGGGACCAGATTCGGAGCGGACCCATGAAGGACATCCAGAATACGCTGAGGTACGCAGAAATCAGCAGCAGCAGAAAGAGCCTTATCCCGTTGGAATGGCCGATCAGGATCGGAAGCGTCTGGATTCCCTTTTCCAGATCATGCTTCATGTCGCGCAGGTTGTTGACCAGCAGTACCAGAGCCACCAGTGCACCGAATGGGAGCGAGACCAGAAAGGCAGATTCGCTGAGTTGTTGCCGCTGCACGAAATAGGAGCCTTCGATCATCAAAGGGCCCCACATCAAAAATACCGAGAATTCCCCCAACCCTTTGTATTTGTATCGAAACGGGGGAGCGGTATAGGAAACGCTTGCGATGACTCCGATAAGCCCGAAAACCAGAACGATCCACCCCCGAGTCGCGGCCAGGTAGATTCCGGCAGCGGCAACGATCCCATAGAGCACGTAGGCGACCGTTTTTACCCACGAGGATTCGAGTCTTCCTTCCAACAGAGGATGGGGCCGATACATGGCGGTGGAGGTTTCGTTGAAGTCCACACCGCTGAGAACGTCATAGTAGTCGTTCAATAGATTCGTCGCTGCGTGAAGCAGGACCATGCAAAACAGCGTAAACAGGTAAAGCGGCCAGGAAAAGGCGCCGTCCACTGCGGCGATGGCCGCCCCCACGCTGACGGATATGAGCGTCATCGAAAAGGACCACGGCCTGCTTGCAAGAAGCCAGTTTCGATAGATATTCACTCTTCATCCCTCCCGTCGAATATGCCTGGGGAAAATAGCGGGCAGAAACCCGGCTGTCAAGGGGTATCCGTAATCGTCGCATCGGATTTGGATTTTTAAACCACGAAACACTCGAAAGGCACGAAAGAACAAGAACCCTCGATAAGTTTTCGGGGCTTTTTACGAGTTCATCCGTTTTCGATCGTTCGCGTTATCGATTTTCGTTTATCTCGTGTGTTTCGTGGTTCAGCCGATTTTTGTTACCAAGAGATCACCAAAGGAGCAGCTTGAAGGCGATGGCAACCAGAATTCCGCCCCCGAAGACCTCCATTCGGCGCGCAAACCGTTCCGATAACCTGTTGCCAAGCTTCATGGCCATCCACGTCATCCCCCCCGCCGTCAAACCGATGCAAACCGCAGAAAAAAGCAGGCCCTGACCCAGCATCCCAAGGCTGAATCCGACCCCCAGGGCGTCGATGCTTGTCGCCAGGGAAAGCATGACCAGGCTTAAGCCCCGGGTCGGATCCAGGCATTCGGTGGCTTCTTCTTGTCCGGTCACCCCTTCGTAGAGCATCTTGCCGCCGATTGCGATCAGCAGGAGAAATGCGATCCAGGGGCCCACCCGTTGGGTCCAGTCCAGGAGATTCCTCCCCACCACCCAACCGATCAGGGGCATCAGAAATTGAAACAGGCCGAAGTGAAAGGAAAGTCTGAAGACCTGTCTGGGGGCGCAGAAGCGCACCCCCGTTCCAAGCCCTACGGCAAACGCATCGCAGCCGAGAGCCACCGCAACCATGCCGACTTCCCAAAAATGCAGAGGCATTCATATACCTTCCGGCAGTTTCCAATACTGATCTATTCGACCTCGACGATGGTTTCGATTTCAACGGTGATCCCGCTCGGCAGCGATCCCATGCCGACCGCCGATCGCGCATGCCGCCCCTTTTCGCCGAAGACTTCCACGAAAAGATCGGAGCATCCGTTGATCACCTTCGGCTGATCCCCGAAATTCGGGTCCGAATTGACCATACCCAGCACCTTTACGATTCTTTTCACCCGATCCAGGTCGCCCAATTCCTTTTGCATCACCGCAATCAGAATCAATCCGACCGACCGTGCATCCTTGTATCCCTGCTCTACGGACACTTCTTTGCCCAATTTCCCGACGGCCGCGCCGCCGTCCACCTTCCGAGGCCCTTTCCCGGAGAGAAACAGCAGGTTTCCCGTACGCACCGCATCCACGTAATTTCCCATCGGTTTGGGAACATCCGGCAGTTCGATCCCCAGTTTCTTCAATTTTTCTTTTACGGACATGGCAATCCTCCTTCGAGTTATATTATTGTTGCGAGTTGCGGGTTGCGCGTTACGGGTTGAGCCGAATTACGTCCCGCCCCTGAATACCGACGCAAGCATAACGATCTTTCCTGAGATTTGCACCCCTGAAATTTGCATCGAGCATCGAACTTCCGGTGGATCGAAACGTTAATCAACCTGGCTCTGCATAACCCGCAACCTGCAACCCGTAACTCGCAACTCATTACAGCCTCTGTATCAAATAGATGAAAACAGGTAGCCGGCTCAGGTTTTTAAAGGAAAAAAACTGATTCAGCGTCTCTTTGCCCGTACCGCCGTTTTCAAGCGGTGAAAGGTACACCGCACCCTTGGTGTACGTCTGATCGATTCCGTTTTCAAGAAGTTTTAAAAGTGCGGTTCCATGGGAACGCGGGAGACTTTCGCCCAGAACGAAATTTGCCGATACCTCGATATTTTCATACGTCCTGTTGACATGATTCATCCTGGCATAGGCATCCCGGACGGAGGCCGCGCCGACAGGCTTTCCCAGGAAAAGAAGAGTTTCGGGATCGGCGGACTCCAACCCGAGATTGATATAGGAATAAAAAGGGAGGCGGTTCAACCTCGAAAGAAAGACTTCGGTGGCTCGCATAAAGGAGTCCACGCTTCCGAAGAGGAAAAGATTGGCCCCCTTCAAGTTGGATCTTTTCAGCTCCAACGCCTCGTAGGCATTTACCGCCGCAAACTCGATCAGTTCAGCCGGCGCATGGAGTGCGTCGTGCCGGCCTAGAAAGATCGCATTGTAGTTGGCGAGATCCCGGCCGTAGAGTATTTTCAACTGCTGAATCTGCAACAGGATATCTTCCCTCGAACGAGGCATAAACCTGCGGCCGGATTTTACCCGGCAGAACCGGCAATTGTACAGGCACCCATCGGCCACGATAAGCGGAATCACATCGTAGTCGACGTGGCGCGTATCGGGCGGGAGAACGGAAACGGGGCCTTCGAGAGCGGCGTGGAACCGATCCGCCTTCTTTCTCAATGCGTTTTCGTCGTTTGCGGCGATGTTTTCGAGAAGCGCCCGCATTTCTCCGGAAATGGACGACCTGGAGCAAGACTTCAACTGCGCCAAGGTCTTTTTCCAAGCGGCCAAAGCTTCAGAAAAAACGTCGTCGTCGAACGCATAGGTGCGGAGGATCGGATTGCTCGGGTAGGACAAACACGGCAGGTAATATTCACCGAAAAGACTGAAGACCCCTTTGTAGCCTCCGGTGGAGTAGTAGATCCAATCGTTTCCGACCGTTCTTTTCAACCACTCTGAGGGATGCGGCCAGCGGCGGCCCCGGCCCTGAATGAATTTGATCTCTCCGTTGAGGTTGAATTGAAAGATATAATCGGATGTCCGGACCTCGGAAAAGCATCCGTACCGGATGGGGAAGCTGACTTTCGAAAATGTCTGCGCGCCCGTTTTCTGCGGGGTGATTCTGAGATCTTCGAGACGAAGACAATCGCCGGTCATTGGTCTTGAACCGCAATTCGATGGACGTTTTCGACGAAATCGCCGGTTCCCTTGAACACCTCCGCCTTCCACGCCAGATTTCTTGCAGCCGTGACATGGGAAGGGGTGTCATCGGTAAAGAAAAAGGGAGGGCATCCGCCGCAGAACCGGCTTTCAACACGCCGATAGATCTGCGCATCCGGTTTGACGAATCCTTCGATATGGGATGCGGCCCAGCCGTCCAGAAGATTGAAAATCGGAAACGACCGGAGGAGGTAGTCCCAGTGCGCCGCGATGGTATTGCTCAGCGCAACCAGCTTATACCGGGGCTTCAGCGCAGTCAGGGCCGCGCGCATCCCCGGCATCTCGCCGATGATCATTTTCCGCCATAGATCCTGCCAGGCCTCCGGCGCCAGGCCGATTCCAAGCATCCGGTTCAGCTCGGAAACGGTGTCTTCGAAGGAAGCGCGGCCGATTTGTACCGGAGCAAACAGAGATTCGATTTCGCAGCCAAACGACTGTTCGACGGTTCGATGATACCGCTTTTCCAACTCTTCAAAAACGATCCTCTCGTCATAATCGACCAGGACCCCTCCTGCATCCAGCACGATGACCGGTTTATCTTCCATGTTCATCGCCTGATGGCGTCTCGGTTGACTACATTTTTCGGCGTCCCGGCAATGAATGCGCGAACATTTTCCGCGGTCTCCCCCATCAGCCTCCGGCGGGCCGCACGCGTCGCCCAGGCAACGTGCGGGGTCAGCAGGATATTTTTCGCCTTCAGCAGCGGGTTGTCCGGCCGGATCGGCTCTTCCGATACAACGTCCAGGGCGGCTCCGGCAATCTGCCCGTTTTCGAGCGCCTCTGCAAGGTCGTGTTCATCGATCAGCCCTCCTCTGGAGGTGTTGATCAGAAACGCGCTTTTTTTCATCCGGCCGATGAGATTCCGATTGACGAACCGTTCGTTTTCCGGGGTTTGATTGCAGTTGATGCTGATGAAGTCCGATTCCGAAAAGATCCTCTCGATCGGCAGCCAGGAGAAAGGGGCATAGGATGGCGGGTTGGCGGGAAACGGATCATATGCGGCAACCCGCATCTTGAAGGCATGGGCGAGCTCTCCGACCCGGCGCCCGATCCGGCCGAAACCGATGATTCCGATCGATCTTTCCGCCAGCTCGAAGAGAGGTTTCTTCCAGAAGGACCAGTCCGGTTGCGCCGCCCACTCCCCCCTCTTCACGGCCGAATCATGCAGCCCGACCTGACGAGCCATTTCCAGTATCAGCGCAAAGACATACTGCGCCACCGTTTCGGTTGCATATATCGGCACGTTTGAGACGAAGACCCCCCTTTCACCCGCCGCATCGATGTCTACGATGTCGTATCCCGTGGCGGTGACCGATATGAATTTCAGCTTGGGGAGCTGCTCGATCGCCTGCCGCCGGATCTCCGTCTTGTTGACGAGGACGATTTCGGCCGCTTCGATCCGATCCATCAGTTGGGACGGGTCGGTCCGATCGTATACCGTCAGATTTCCCATGTCGGCAATCGCGTCCCAGGGATTGTCCCCCGGGTTCAGCGTGTAGCCGTCTGTCGCGACGATGTTCATGATTATCTCACCACAGGTTTCAGGTTTCAGGTTTCAGGTGTCGGGTGTCAGCGGTTTCCGAAAACCGGACACCGATATTGAAATATTTTACCCCGGATTCATCCGTTTTGGAAGCAGGGCTTCAGGGGAGTTCATGAAGTGACAAAGAAAATTCCAAATTCCAAGCACCAAAATCCAAACAATAAGACAAAGTATTCAAATGAAGAAATAATCAAACGAAGCACTCATATGAAACTACATG
>QZKK01000033.1 GCA_003599475.1 Desulfobacteraceae bacterium | reverse complement strand
TGGGCAAGCGCTTCAGGGGAACCTACAATCTCTACCGGAAGGAATTAAACCTCTTTGCTCCCGGCCAGGAGCGCCTTTCCGATGAAATGCTCACCATCAAGGATCTCGCGGATCCTCTGCTCGATGAGCTCCTGGGGAGCCAGGCCGATGAGCTGCGCCAAGACATCGCCCTGCTGGAGGGGGCGGCCAATCCCTTCGAGCTTGAAGATTATCTCAAAGGGAGTCAGACGCCGGTTTTTTTCGGCAGCGCGATCAACAACTTCGGGGTCCGGGAGATGCTCGATTCTTTCGTGGAAATCGCGCCCGCTCCTCTGCCCCGGCAGACGGCAACCCGCACGGTATTTCCGGAGGAGGAATCCTTTTCCGGATTCGTATTTAAAATTCAGGCCAACATGGATCCCGCTCACCACGACCGGATTGCCTTCCTGCGCGTCTGTTCGGGCCGGTTCCGGCGGGGAATGCGCGTTCGCCACCATCGTCTCGGAAAAGAGATCCTGATTTCCAACCCGATCATCTTCATGGCTCAGGACCGGACTTTCGTGGAGGAAGCCTGGCCGGGGGACATCATCGGCATACACAATCACGGAACGATCAAGATCGGCGACACCTTTTCAGAAAAAGAGCCGATCAAGTTCACCGGCATTCCGAATTTTGCCCCCGAGCATTTCCGTCGGGTGAGGCTGAAGTCTTCTCTTAAGGCCAAGCAGCTTCAGAAGGGGCTGGTCCAGTTGACCGAGGAGGGGGCGGTCCAGCTCTTCCGTCCCGTCATCAACAGCGACTTCATCCTGGGGGCGGTCGGTTTGCTGCAGTTCGATGTCATTGCGGCACGTCTTGCCGCCGAGTATGGCGTCGAAGCCGATTATGAAAGCGTCGATTATGCCACCGCTCGCTGGGTGAGCTGCAGCGACAAGAAGCGGCTGAAGGATTTCGAAAAGGCCAACCAGGCCAATATCGCGCTCGATGCGGAAGGAAACCTGGCCTACCTGGCCGTCAGTGAGTGGAGGCTCAAGCTGGCGATGGAGGATTGGCCGGAGGTTGTTTTTCTCAAAACGCGGGAGTATCGGTAGAGCGAGAAGCCGGAAATCAGAGGTCAGAGATCGGAAGTCAGAAGTCACAGGTCGGGGAAGAGCAGGCGGGTTAGAGGATCAGAAGATGAGACGATCAGAAAGCAGAAAGACAGAGGGAGAGAAGGAAAGAAGGAAGCATGCCGGAGGGCACGGCCGGGCTGAACACCGAACGCTGAAACCTGAACACTGACCATGGCTTTAATCGATATCAACGATCTGTCGTGGGGCTTTGCCGCTCCGCCGCTGCTCGAAAACATCGGCTTCCGAATCGAAAAGGGAGAGCGCATCGGTCTGCTCGGCCGAAACGGAGCCGGCAAGTCCACCCTGCTGAAGCTTATCTCCGGTGAAATCCGCCCGGACCTGGGGGAGATCCGTCGGCAGCAGGGAATCACGATTTCCTTCCTGGATCAGGAGGTGCCCGCCGGATGCGAGGCAACCGTTTTCGAGATGGTGGCCGGAGGCTTCGGTGATCAGGGAAATGCTCTCGCCGAATACAACAGGATCTGCAGGGGAATCGAGGCAGGCAACGCCCGGCCGACGGAAAGGCGGGATGAGCTTCAGCTTCTTCTGGATGCCGGCGGTGGATGGGAGCTGCTGCCGAAAATCGAAAATGTGCTTTCTCGAACCGGCCTCGATCCCGAAGAAAAGTTCGGCGTTCTTTCCGCAGGCCTGAAACGGCGTGTGCTCTTTGCCCGTGCGGTGGTCAAGGATCCGGACCTTCTTCTGCTCGATGAACCTACAAACCATCTCGACATCGATTCCATCCAGTGGATGGAAGACTTTATCCTGCGCAACGCCGGCACCCTCCTTTTTGTGACCCACGACCGGTTCTTTCTCAAGAGGCTCGCCGGCCGGATCCTGGAGCTGGATCGGGGACGGCTGGCCTCCTATGACTGCGATTACGAAACCTATTTGTCTCGACGGCAGGCAGTCCTTGAAGCCGAGGAGAAACAGAGCCGGGAATTCGAAAAAAAGCTCTCCCGGGAAGAAGCCTGGCTGAGACAGGGAGTCAAAGCGCGCAGAACCCGGAACGAAGGGCGTGTCCGTGCGTTGAAGAAATTACGCGAAGCCCGGCGGGCGCTCCGCGGGAAGATCGGCAATGTCCGCCTGCAGGTCCAGGAGGCGGAACGGACCGGCAAGCTTGTGATCGAAGCGCAAGGCGTGGGCTTCTCTGCCGGCGAAGTCGCCGTCGTCCGGAATTTTTCCACCGTCGTCCTGCGCGGGGACAAAGTGGGCATCATCGGACCCAACGGAGTGGGCAAGACGACGCTGCTGCGGCTGCTTTTAAAGGAAATTCTTCCGGATACCGGAACCGTCCGCCACGGCATGCGTTTTCAGGAAGCCTATTTCGACCAGCTCAGGGGAGGGCTCGACGAGCAGAAAACCGTCCGGGAAAATATCGGAGAGGGAAACGACTTCATCGTCTTCAACGGAGAGAAGCGCCACGTCATCAGTTATCTCCAGGATTTCCTTTTCTCCCCGGAAAGGTGCCGCACGCCGGTTCATGTACTATCCGGAGGGGAAAAGAACCGGCTGATGCTGGCGAAGCTTTTCCAGAGGCCCGCAAACGTGCTGGTGCTCGATGAGCCCACAAACGACCTGGACATCGAAACCCTGGAGCTCCTGGAGGAGCTTCTCTTCGATTACCAGGGCACTCTTCTGCTTGTCAGCCACGATCGTGCTTTTTTAAACAATGTCGTGACGAGTACGCTTGCCTTCGAGGGCAAAGGGCAAGTCATCGAATACGCCGGCGGCTACGACGACTGGCTGATTCAAAGGCCGCAGCAGGAACAAAGCGGCCGCACCGGAAAGGAATCCTCCCCTCAGAAGAAACAGAATGCCGGGGACCGCGAAAATCGGAAACTTACTTTCAGGGAGATGCAGGAGCTGAAAGAACTGCCCGGAAGAATCGAATCCCTCGAAGCGGAGCAGCGAAATCTTTACAATAAGATGTCCGATCCCCTGTTTTACAGGAATGCCAAGGAGGAGATCGGTGGAATCAAAAAGCGCCTCGATGAAGTGGAGCTTGCCATCAAAGAGGCCTACCTCCGCTGGGAGAAACTCGATGCAATTTGATCGACAGGAAAAACAGGGTCTCGACAATAGACTCGATGACTTCATTTCTTGGGGATGATATTCAACCCCATCAGAATTTTTTCCCGGTCCGAAAGATCGCCGATGAACTTCCGAATCGGCTCCGGCAGCATTTTGATCAGAGTGGGAGCGGCGATGATCTGATCCATCTTTCCCATCTCAGGCCTCTGATAGATATCGATGACCTCCAGTTCGAAGCGCCCGTCGAGGTGTTCCCGGCAGATCTCCTTCAAGTTTTGAATGGCCTTAAGCGAGCTCGGCGTCATTCCGCTTACAAAGAGACGAAGGACGTAGTTTTCCTTCTTTGCATTCTTTAACGCCTCCTCGAATTCTTCCGTCGAGCTCTTGATTTCGTTGTCTTTCTTCATTTGTTATCCTTTATTGCTTCGCGGAGCTCCGGGCCGGATCTTTCCTGTTTTTCAGGTTCATCGGCCATGCGCAGGTGCGCCATCTTCCCGCGATGCGCGTTTGCATCCTTCATTTTCGATGCATGCGCATCGAGCGTTTTGGCGATCTCTTCCTCCTCGGCTTCGAGCTGCAGGCGCAAGGCTGTCATCCGGGATTCGATCCCCTGGCGCCTCCGCTCGAATTCCCGCTTTCTGCGCGCAATCTCCTGATCGAGCTCGACGGCTTCGGCCCGCTCTTTTGCCTCCTGGGCGACCCGTGCGGTGCCGGTCAAAACCCCGGCAGGACCCGTGTAGACATCGACCAAATCCACACCGGAATCGGTCAGCAGATACTCCCGGATCTGGTTGGAATGCCCCATTCCGCGCGATTTGATGACATGCAGCCCCCGGTTGCGCTCCCCGCTGCTTTCGATGTCCTTGAGCAGGATCCAGGTGTCCATCAGCGAAGAAACCCCGATATCGGTTACTTCAAGCTCCTTTTCCCCCGGAGTGAGGCTGGTGAAAAGGGATGTGATCAGACGGCTCTTTAACAGATCGACCAGGCGCATGAGAACGATTTTGACTTCCTCCGGGTTTCCGACCGAAACCATGTTCGAGACCGGGTCCATGACCAGTGCCGCAGGGTTGAATTCTTCGATTGTCTTGTGCATTCCGGTCAGATGCATCTCAAGTCCGAAGGAGGTTGGCCGGTGGGCTTCGAAACGAAGAAGGCCCTTTTCCACCCATGGCATCAGATCCACTCCGATCGAGCGCATGTTCCGGATGATCTGGCGGCTCGATTCCTCGAAGGCGTAATAGAGGCATCTTTCCCCGCTGCGGCAGACTTCGTTTGCGAAATTTGCGGCCACACTGCTTTTTCCCGTGCCCGAGGTCCCGGACACAAGAATGCTGCTTCCCCTGTATAACCCGCCGCCTCCGAACATGGCATCGAGTCGGGGAATACCGATTGAGATACGCTCGGAAGATACCGCATAATCGAGCCCGACAGAGGTGATCGGGAAAACCGAAAGCCCCCCGGTATCGATTAAAAACGGATATTCGTTTGTGCCGTGGCCCGATCCCCGGTATTTGACCACCCGCAGTCGTCGGGTGGAAACCTGTCTTTGGAGGCGATGGTCCAGCACGATCACACAATCCGAGACGTACTCCTCCAGGCCATGGCGGGTGATCGCCCCTTCCTTTTCCCCCCGCTCGGCCGTGATGACGGCCGTCAACCCCCGCTCCCGGATCCAGCGGAAAAGACGCCTGATTTCGGATCTCAGGATGAACTCTCCCGTGAAGGCGGAAAAAAGGGTTTCAAGCGTATCCAGCACCACACGCTTTGCCCCGATGGATTCGACGGCATGGCCGAGGCGGATGAAAAGACCCTCCAGATCGTATTCGCCGGTTTCTTCGATTTCGCTCCGCTCGATATGGACGTAATCGAGAAATACTTTCTTTTCCTCTTGGAGCCGCTTCAGATCGAATCCGAGAGATGCGAAGTTTCCGATCAGATCGGGCTCCGACTCCTCGAAGCTCATGAATACCCCGGGTTCCCCGAATTCGGTGGCTCCGCGCACCAGAAACTCCATTCCGAAAAGCGTTTTTCCGCTTCCCGCCCCGCCGCAGACCAGTGTCGGCCGCCCCCGGGGCACACCTCCGAAGGTGATCTCGTCAAAACCCCGAATCCCGGTTCTGGCTTTGGGCAGTTCTCCGGTTGGAGAAAACTTTAAAGATTCCGATTTTTCCATTCGGCTCCTCCTGATTCTGCTGATCCTTTAAGATTTCTACCCGCTTTCAGGGAAAAATGAAATAGGTGCAGTCAACATTAAAGACTCCGGTTCACCGCAGCAGAGTACGGATCAGCCCTGCGAATCCTCCGCCGGCAATAAGCCATGTGAATTGACCTTGAACCCGATCAGTGATTCAATCCTTCTTTTGCACTTCTGTCAACCGCTCTCCCGCTCTCCTGAAAATCCGAATCAAAGCTTTATCTTGACGGAAATCAGTTTGTATGCCACTATGTGGCAATCGTCGAAAAGAACAACAGGCGGTCAGAGATTGAAATCCAAAGTCCCTGAACCATTGAACATCAAAAAATTCCATGGATTGCCGCATCGATTGACCTCCAGCGGCCGCCTTTGGTTGATGCGGATTACAGTCGTTTTTCTCTTTTCCACCGGCTGCAGCGATGACGGTGCCTACCGGTTGGTCGATTTTTCCGAAAGACTTCCTACGGAATCTTCCCATGCACAGGAAGCCGACGCGATCCGGCTCAGGGTGGCGGTAGCGGCCATGGTCTCTCCGAAGGAAACCTTATCGTATTACCAGGCGCTGATCGATTATCTCGGTGAAAAGCTGGGTCGTGAGGTTCAGCTCATTCAGCGGAAAACATACGGCGAGGTCGATGCGCTTTTCCTCAAAGGGCAGATCGATCTGGGATTCATCTGTTCCGGCCCCTATGCTTCCGGCAAGGACCGCTACGGATTCGAGGCGCTGGTTACACCCGTTATCCGTGGAAAACCCTTCTATCAGTCTTATCTGATCGTGAACCGGGATGCGTCTTTTAAAGACTTGGAAGCACTCCGGGGGCACCGGTTCGCTTTTTCGGACCCGGAGTCGAATTCCGGCGCACTGGTCCCCCAGTATTGGCTTGCCCGAATGAAGGAACGCCCGGAGACTTTTTTCAAAAGCATCACCTACACCTACAGCCACGACAACTCCATCATGGGGGTGGCCAGATCTTTGTTTGACGGAGCGGCCGTGGACGGCCACAAGTGGGAATACTATTCCGTAAAGGAGTCCCCCTATATCTCCAAAACACGCGTCATCAGGAAGTCCGATCCCATCGGCAGCCCGCCCCTGGTGGCCTCGAAATTCATGTCCAGGCAATCCAAGGATGCCATCCGGGAAATTTTTTCATCCATGCATATGGATCCCGAGGGAAAAAAAATCTTAAAGGGGCTTTTAATCGATCGATTCGTCGCAACCGATGAGAGCTGGTACGACCCGGTCCGGATGATGACCGGGGTCGTGAGAGGCCCGGAGCAGGCCGCCCATGTATCCAAAGAGTCTTAAATCAAAACTGCTGTCGGCGGTTGCCGTATTTGTCCTTGCCGGCGGAGCGATCACCTCTCTTCTTGTCTCTCACCGATACCATATGAGTCTTTTCCAGGGCGCTGCTTCGGAGGCGGAGCGCATCGCCCATAATCTGGCCCTGGATCTGGCGGATAAAATCCTGATCAACGACCGCATCGCACTGCAGAAGCTGATGGATGACCGCCTGATCAGCAATCCTTCCGTCACCTACCTATTTGTTGTCAAGGATCGGCGTGTTTTGATTCATTCCTTTTCAAAGGGAATCCCCGCCGAGCTGATCCAGGCCAATCTACTCACGGATGTCCGTTCCGGCCGTCTGGAAAAGATCGTATCTGAAACCGGAGAGCGGTATCTGGATGTCGCCTGGCCCATTTTCGAAGGCAAAGCGGGCATTCTCAGGCTGGGATTTTCTGAAAAGGCTTACCGGCAAAAGGTTGCCCGCCTTTGGATGGAAATCAGCGTAATTACTTTCGCCATGCTGCTGCTCTCCCTTTCCGCCGGCTATCTTTTCATCCGACGGATCACCCTTCCGTTGACCGCCCTCACCAGATCGGCTGAAAAGATGAAGGAAGGAAACCTTGATATCGATGTGAAAGTAGAAAGCGGCGGCGAAATCGGGCTCCTCGCGGCATCGTTTCAGAGCATGGCCGATCGCATCAGCCGGCATACTCGAGAGCTCAGGGAGCATGCTTCGATGCTCGAAGAGAAAAACCGCCAGCTTGATCGAGCCTACCGCCAGACCCGGATTTCCTTCAGCACAGTGCAGGAGATCGGGACACTGCCGAACCTGACGGAGGTTTCCCTTTATCTTCTCGACAAGCTGCAGGAGATCGTAACCTGCCGGAACATGTACCTGACAATCATGGGCACGCAACCGGACTCCCTGATCATTCTCTCAAGAGAGAAGAGGTATGCTCTGGATGAACATTGTGCCAGATCGTATGCATCCATGATCGAGCCGCTCAATGGATTTACCCTGTTCGAAAACGCACAATCGGTTTCAAGCTGCATTTCAGGAATCGATCCGGCCGACAAAATCGGTATCCTGCCCGTGCGCCACGAGAATCAATTGTTCGGAGCCCTCCTGATCGCCTGCAGAAAGGATTGCCGGTGTGTCACGCAGGATCTGGAGGTGGTCGACCTTTTGCTGTCCCAGACAGCGGGCGTCATTCGAAGGGCCGCACGGCAGGAAGAAGAGATCCTGCAACTCAAAAACCAGATGAAAAAATCCGCCGAGTACAGCGGGCTGGTCGGCAAGGACCCCCGGATGCAAAGCATCTACCGGCTGATCGAAAACGTCGCCGCCACGGATGCAACGATTCTGATTCAGGGAGAGAGCGGCACCGGAAAAGAACTGGTGGCGCGTGCGATTCATCAGCAGAGCGCAAGGAAAAACGGGCCCTTTGTGGTCATCAATTGTTCGGCATATCCTTCCACGCTGTTGGAAAGCGAGATTTTCGGTCACGAAAAGGGCGCCTTCACGGGTGCCGTGCGGCAAAAACCGGGCCGGTTCGAGCAGGCAAACGGCGGCACCGTGTTTCTGGACGAAATCGGGGAGGTTTCTCCCTCCGCACAAATCAAGCTGCTTCGTGTGCTGCAGAGCCGCAAATTCGAGAGAGTCGGAGGGGAGAAGACGCTCGAAGTCGATGTTCGCGTGCTGGCCGCGACCAACAAAAATCTGATCGAGCAGGTCAATGGGGGGGGCTTCCGGGAAGATCTCTTCTATCGACTGAATGTGATCCCCATCCATCTTCCACCGCTTCGGAAACGCCGCAACGACATTCCGCTTCTGGCCCGCCACTTCCTGGCTGGATTCGTGGAGGTTCAAAGCAAGGCCATAGAGGATTTCTCTGCAGATTCCATGCGCCTTCTTTTAAACTATCATTGGCCCGGAAACGTGCGCGAGCTCGAAAACAGCATCGAGCACGCCGTTGTGCTGTGCAAGGGGGATCGTATCGAAGCCGCCGATCTGCCGAGTATCATCCTGGATGCAGGGGCGGCAAATCCGGCTGCACCGAAGACCATTTTCGAAAATGAAATGCATCTTCTGAGGGAGGTTTTGGAGGAATGCAACTGGAACAAAACCGCGGCAGCCGAAAAACTGGGAATCAGCCGGAGCACCCTTTATGAAAAGCTCAAAAGATACAGGCTGTCTCCTCCAACTCTCCATTGATCCTTTCGCTTCTCCTGCACTCCAAACCCGATGCTCCATGTTCAAAGCTTCCATGCTCCATGCCGGGACCGTCAACGTCCGCCCTGCCGAGCCGGCGTCCGGAAACCGGACAGGCTGATATTATTGAAATCACATCATTTTACTTCTTTCTCCGATTCTGTCATCCGGAAGTCGTACGCTCGATCCGTCTCCTCGTCCGCTCCTTTCCGCACCGACTCGAAATTCGTAACCTGAATCCGGAAGCCGATCCTCAATAAATCTTACCCGTAAAATCGATAGGTTATCACTTAAACCATCTCAATACCACTTTCCCCCGGTTTTTGTCGGAACAATGTGGCACTCCAATTGCTAAGTGAAATCCTTGCAGCCCGGGTGCTCGATGAAAATTGTCCCCTGACTCAAGGAGCGCGGTCTTATGCTTCGACAAATCACCGTTCTGGACGCAGATGAAAAACAGGGTCAGGAATTTTGCGGGTTGTTGGAAAAGACCGGCCATTTCTCCCAGTTTTGTTCCTCGCTCGTGCGGCTCGAAGAATGCTTGGAGACGATGGAGTGTCTCGCCCTTTTCATCGACGTGGATACAGTAGCGATTACAAACGTCGAAATTCGGGACCTGTCGCTCAAGTATCCGCATATCTTTCTATTTTGCCTGTCGAAGCGGCGGTTTCATCCGGAGCTTAAGGATGCCATCTGCTACCACGTATATGCATGCCTGAATCGGCCGGTCGATCCGGATGAGCTCCGCTACTGGCTTCGGATCATTTCCAAAGAAGAGGGGAGCAAAGAATGAGAAATCGTGCTGCCACAAAGACACTAAGCCACAAAGGTCACAATATAATTCTCTTGACGTCGTTCACCTGTTGCTTCTTTGTGTCTCCGTGTCTTGGTGGCTGAAACAACAGAATGAGAACACACATGAAGTCGATAACTACCACTGCGGAGGGAGAAAGCATGGGAACTGAAGAGAAAAAAAGAAAGATCGATGCCGTCGAGCCTCTTTGGAATCCACCTTTGACGAGGAGATCCTTTGTAAAGGCGTCTGCGGCAACAGGCACGGCCGTGGCAATGGGTGGAGTTTTCACCCCGGTTCTGAAGGCCCTGACCGAGACATCCGCAGAGGCCGCACCGGCTGAAATCGGCAAATGGCGCCCTGCCACCTGCCAGGGGTGCACGTCCTGGTGCTCGCAACAGGTCTATGTCGTCGACGGCCGGGCCGTGAAGGTGCGGGGAAACCCCAATTCCAGGGTAAACGCCGGTGCCGGTTGTCCGAGATCCCACCTGGCGCTCCAGCAGGTTTATGATCCGGACCGGATCAAAACCCCCATGAAACGCACCAATCCGCAAAAGGGGCGCAATCAAGATCCGAAGTTCGTTCCGATTACCTGGGACGAAGCGCTGGATACCATCGCCGACAGGATCATGGAGCTGAGAAAAAATCAGGAGGCGCACAAGTATATGCTCCTGCGGGGGAGATACTCCTACATGCGCGATATCCTCTATGACCGCATGACTAAAATCATCGGCTCGCCAAACAGCATCTCCCACAGCGCCATCTGCGCGGAGGCGGAAAAGTTCGGCCCCTATTATACGGAGGGCCTGTGGGACTACCGGCAGTACGATGTGGAAAATGCAAGATACATCCTCGTCTGGGGTGCGGATCCGCTGTCGGCCAACCGCCAGGTTTCCTACTATTCCAAGGTGTGGGGGAAGGCGTTGGATGTTGCCCGGATCGCCGTTGTCGAGCCGAGGCTTTCCGCCACTGCCGCCAAGGCCGACGAGTGGCTTCCCGTCCAACCCGGCCAGGACGGGGCTCTGGCTGCCGCCATATCTCACATCCTGCTGACAGAGGGGCTCTGGTACAGAGAGTTTGTCGGCGATTTCAGAGACGGGGCAAACCGGTTCAAAGCCGGGGAAACGGTCGATGAAGAGACCTTCGAGGAAAAATACACTTACGGAATCGTCCGGTACTGGAATATCGAGCTGAAGGACAAAACCCCAGAATGGGCGGCGAAAAAGACGGGGATTCCGGCCGAACAGATCGTTCGTGTCGCCACGGAGTACGGGAAGGCGGCCCCCCATGCCATCTCCTGGGTCGGAGGCGGTCCATCGATGCAGGTGAGAGGGGCATACACCAGCATGATCTGTCATGCCCTAAACGGCATCGTCGGCGCTGTGGACAATGTCGGGGGTACCCTTGCCGCCAACAAGGAGTACACGGAAAAGTTTCCCAAGCCCGACGATTTTATGGACGAGCTCGCAAAGAAGGGAAAAAAGTATGAAAAAATCGATCAGCGGGGAAGAAAGGAGTTTCCCTGCATCAACTCCGGCAAACCCGGAAGTGCGGTGGTGACCAATCACGTGGCAGACGGGATCCTGAGCAGGGATCCCTATGAGATCAAGGTTGCCATCGCCTACATGAACAATTTCGCTTTCTCCTGCACCCAGCCGGAGCGATGGGAGAGAGCGCTTTCCAAGATCCCATTTATAGTGCACATCACCACGAATGCATCCGAGTTTTCCTGGTTTTCCGATATCCTGCTGCCGAACACCCACCACATGTTCGAGAAATGGGGGTATGTGAAATCGATCGGAAACGGTTATCGGCACGTCACCCTGATGCAGCCGATCATCAAACCGGTATGGGACTATAAAATCGATGAGACCGAAGTCCCCTGGCTGATCGCGGAAAGGCTGGCAAAGAGAGGGTTCGACAACCTCCTGCGGCACTACAAGGAATACAAGGACCCGGAAACCGGCAAAGCACCGGCAAATGAGAAGGAGTTTGCGCTTTATGCGCTGAAATACGCCACCCAGAACCTGTGGGACCCGAAAAAGTATAAAGGGGGCGACAGGTTCAAGGGATGGGAGGATTTCCTCGAAGCGGGCGTCTGGAACTCGGATCCATATCCTTTGCGCAAGCGGTGGGGGGACATGAAGACTAAAACCAAGAAATTCGAATTCTACAGCGAAACCCTGAAGGAAGCCCTGGAGGCCCACGCCAAGAAACACAATACGACGGTAGACGACATCCTGGTTTCCAGCAATTATCTGGCCAGAGGGGAGAGCGCCTTTGTCCCGCACTACGAGGAGCCGTTTACGGTCGGCGATCCGCAAAAGTTTCCCTTCTCCTACGTGGACCACAAGTCCCGATTGAACCGCGAAGGCCGGTCCGCCAACTGCTCATGGTATTTCGAATTCAAGGATGTCGACCCCGGGGACGCCGTCTGGGACGATGTAGCCAAGATAAACCCTTTGGATGCGAAAAAGCTCGGCATCATAGACGGAGATCCGGTCAGGCTGACTTCTTCCACGGGGAGCCTGGTCTGTACGGCGAAGCTGTGGGAAGGGGTGCGGCCGGGCACTGTCGCCAAGTGCTATGGCCAGGGGCACTGGGCATACGGACGGCTCGCTTCCAGGGAATTCGGCAAGATCCCCCGGGGAGGCAGCAGCAATGACGTGATCCCCGCCGAGTACGACCGGCTCACCGGAAGCACCGCACGGCATGCCGTCGCACGCGTCAGAATCGAAAAAGCATAGGGAGGAATGGAAATGCCAAGATATGCCATGGTCATCGACCTTCAACGATGTGTCGGGTGTGGTGCCTGCAGCATCGCCTGCAAAAACGAAAACAACGTGCCGGATGGGATCTACTGGTCCAACAAGATTACCGAGACCGTCGGCACCTTTCCAAATGTCCGTTACCACTACATGCCGACCCTCTGCAATCATTGCCAGAACGCACCGTGTGTTCGCGGCTGCCCCACCCGGGCCATGCACAAGTTGAAAAACGGGATCACCATGCACGATCCGAAAAAGTGCATCGGCTGCAAATACTGCGAGTTCAACTGCCCCTACGGCGTGATCTACTTCAACTGGAAAGATCCCCACGGGGCATGGAGGGGTAAAGAGGCGCTGATGCCCGGAACATCCTCACCGGCGGAGGAAGTCCGCAAAGTCGGAGGGGATTCGATTCCCTACTACAATTCGGAACGGGAGAAAACGCTTGCGGGGATTCGCCCTAAAGGAGTCGTGGAAAAGTGCACTTTTTGCGACCATCGGGTGGTAAAAGGTCTTCTTCCCCGCTGTGTCGAAGCATGTCCTGCGGATGCGAGAGTTTTCGGCGATATCAGCGATCCCAAAAGCGATGTCCGGAAGCTATTGGGCAAGTTCCGCCCCTTCAGGCTCAGGGAGCAGCTTGGAACCGAGCCGCATGTCTTTTACATCAGGGAATACAACCCGGCCTATTACGAGCAGACTAAAGGAGGTGTCTAAATGACCGCCGATAAGATACTCTACCGTTCCTGGCTTGGGGTGCTTGGAATCTTCATCCTTGCCGGTCTTTACACTGCGATGAAACTTTTCACCGAGGGACACGTCTTGTTCAATGCCAACGATGTCTTGATCTGGAGCCTGCCTTTGGGAGGGTACGTCTTTTTGGCCCTTACCAGCTCCGGGCTTACGCTGCTGGCGTCGCTTCCGCTGGTCTTCGGATACAAGGAGTTTGAACCGGCGGCCAAACGGCTGGTGTTTCTGGCCGTCGCTACCCTCATCGGTGCGTTTATCAATATCGGGCTGGAGCTCGGCTCCATATTTCACATGATCTACATCCTGCTCTCTCCAAACCTGTCCTCACCCATCTGGTGGATGGGAGCCATATACAGCTTGGAACTGGTTGTATTGGCAGTGAAGTTATGGAAAATGCATCTGGGCGATTGGCACAGCAGGTTCAGCAGAGCATTGGGGATCGTTTCATTTCTTTGCGCCCTGATCGCCCCGCTGATGATCGGCTCCGTCTTTGGATTGACCGAGTCGCGGGTAACTTACTTCGGTCCGGTCATGTCGATCTACTGCCTGCTGATGGCACTGCTCAGCGGAACGGCGGTCTTTCTGATCTACAGCATGATCTTCGGAACGGTTGCCGGTAATCATACGCTGTTCCAGCACGCATCGATTCATGACAGGGTGAGCCTTGCCTTTCTCCTTCTTTTAGGGGTCGTAACCCTCTTTACTCTGCTGAAAATTGCTATCGAGTCGTCGACGGTGATTCCGGAATTTTTAAA
>QZKK01000200.1 GCA_003599475.1 Desulfobacteraceae bacterium | reverse complement strand
TGATCACGCCGATCGCCATGGAGAAGGAAGTGCGGTTTGCCATCCGGGAAGGCGGGCGGACCGTCGGTGCCGGTGTCGTCAGCGATATCATCGAATAAATCATAAAGGAGCCGCCCGTTGAGAGTGATCATCACATTGGCATGCAGCGACTGCAAGCAGAGAAATTATTCGACGACAAAAAACAAACGGAACACTCCGGACAAGGTGGAGTTTAAAAAATACTGCAGGTTCTGCAGAACCCATACCGTACACAAGGAAACCAAATAGAAAAGAGTCCCGCAAATTATCAACCAATCTGTTTACATAATGATGAATGCAGGCCAGTAGCTCTAACGGTAGAGCATCGGACTCCAAATCCGGGTGTTGGGGGTTCAAATCCCTCCTGGCCTGCCACACAGTCTTTTACATGAGCTCAGAGCTTGAGGCCGAAGCGGTTCTGAACTTCGCCACTTTGGGCTTTTCACTATTTTAGGTGAGCAATGGGACGGTTACTGAGAAAAAAGACGGCAAGTAAAACGAAGAAAAAAAAGCAGAAAGATTCCGATCGGACCGATTCGAATTCAGAGGCTGTAGAATCCGAGAAGAAAGTGATTTCAATCGTTCCGCCTCCAAAGGATGTTCCCAGGCGTCCGGTGGAATCTCAGAATCTGAAAAGGGCGGCCCTTTCGACATCGATTCCCGGCGGTTCCTACGTTTCGAAAGCCTCGCAGTTTCTTCGCGAGGTCAAGATCGAGCTGAAGAAAGTCACATGGCCGTCGAGAAAGCAGACCCTCGGATCGACCCTGGTGGTGATCATTCTGGTGATGATCATCTCACTTTTTCTCGGAGTGGTCGATGCCGGTCTTTCCGGCATCATCCGGGTGGTTCTGCAAAGATAATCTTAGATGTGAGAAGGAAGAGGATTAAGTAGAGTGACCCTAAACCTGAGATGGTACATCATCCACGTATACTCGGGGTTTGAAGGCAAGGTTAAAACCGCCATCGAAGAGCGGATTACCACGTCTCCGCATCCTGAGAAATTCGGTGAAGTCGTGGTGCCGACCGAACAGATCGTCGAGCTGGTCAAGGGGAAGCGAAAGACATCGTCCAGGAAGTTTTATCCCGGCTATCTGCTGATCAAGATGCATCTGGACGATGAAACCTGGCACATCATCAACGATACCGCCAAAGTCACCGGATTTCTGGGGGGGCGGGAAAAGCCGGCGCCGATTACCGATGAAGAGGCCGAACAGATATTGCACCGGATGGAGGCTGGAAAGCTCAAGCCCAAGCCCAAGTATTATTTCGAATACGGGGATGAGATTCGGGTCATCGACGGTCCCTTTACAAACTTCAGCGGAACCGTAGAAGAAGTCAACCCTGAAAAGGGGAAGATCCGCGTGTTGGTCAGCATTTTCGGCCGTTCGACCCCGGTGGAGCTGGACTTTGTCCAGGTCCAGAAGCTCTAATGAGCTGAAAGCTCTAAGCTCAAAGAAAATTGGCAATCGAGAACCGACGTTGGGAGAGGATTAAATGGCAAAAAAAGTGATCGCACAAATCAAGTTGCAGGTTGAAGCCGGAAAGGCCAACCCGTCTCCGCCGATCGGCCCTGCGTTGGGCCAGCACGGTGTAAATATCATGGATTTCTGCAAGACCTTCAATGCAAGAACCGCCGGCGAAGAGGGGATGATCATCCCTGTGATCATTACCGTCTATCAGGATCGATCCTTTACCTTCATCACCAAGACCCCCCCGGCGGCGGTATTGCTGAAGAAATCCGCCCAGATCGCAAAAGGGGCAGGAAACCCGAAGAGGGACCGCGTCGGAAAGGTGACCGAACAACAGGTGGAAGAGATTGCAAAGCTGAAGATGGTCGATTTGAATGCCAACGATCTGGATGCGGCCTGCAAAATCATCCGGGGGACGGCAAGAAGCATGGGAATCGAGGTGGTTTAAAATGTCCAATGTAGAATGTCCAATATCCAATTCCCAAGGAACAAAGGGAGAATGTTCAATTGAATAAGATTTCAATTACTTGGACATTGGAAACTCTACATTCTGCATTGGAAATTCTTTAATGGAGCCGGAGTAAAATGTCGAAACGGGGAAAAAAGTATCTGGAAGCCAGGGAAAAGATCGATTCACAGAAGCGGCACCCTTTCATGGAGGCCGTTCAGAAAGCGCTCGAATCATCGTATGCGAAATTCGATGAAACCGTAGACGTGGCGGTGCGTCTCGGCGTCGATCCGAGGCATGCGGATCAGATGGTCCGCGGGACGGTGGTCCTGCCCAATGGATTGGGCAAGGAGGTGAAAGTCCTGGTATTTGCCAAGGGCGAAAAAGAGAAAGAGGCCGCGGATGCAAAGGCCGACTTTGTGGGAAACGACGAACTGATCGAAAAAATCAAGGAAGGATGGTTCGGTTTCGACAAAGCGGTGGCCACCCCGGATATGATGGGTTCCGTGGGGAAGATCGGAAAGCTCCTCGGCCCCAGGGGGTTGATGCCGAATGCCAAGACCGGCACGGTAACCTTCGATATCGCCAAAGCGGTCAATGAGCTGAAAGCGGGAAAAATCGACTTCCGCGTCGAAAAGGCCGGGATCGTTCATGCACCGGTGGGGAAGGTCTCTTTCGGGGTGGAGAAAATCGTTCAAAATATTTCCGCCTTCCTGGATACCATCATGCGTCTGAAGCCGCCTGCAAGCAAGGGCACCTATATCCGGGGGATCGCCGTTTCGACAACGATGGGACCGGGCATTCGAATCGATGCGACCCAGATCAAAGAATTGACGTAGAACGTTAGAAGATAAAAGTTCTTTTGGCTGTAACATTACGCCTGTCAAAGACCGTGGGTTCACTTGTCTTGTGTTTAATCGGCTGACAGCCGGCCTGCCGAGACGGGCAGAGAAATTTTCGATTCAGCATCACCGATTTTCGATTGGGCCAATGACGGTATGTGCTCGTTCGGCCGTATTCGGAAGTCGTCAGCCGCCGTTCGGAAATTTTTTGCCTCCGGTTTTTTGAAGGCCAGGAAAGGAGGTGTTGGTAACGTGAAACTTGCCCAAAAGCAGCAAGTCGCTCAGGACTTGAAAGAGCGATTCGCAAAGAGCAAAATTGTCATCGTGACCGATTACATGGGGCTCGATGTTTCAGCTTTGAACGCTTTGCGCAGGCAACTCCGGGAGGCGGACTGTGAATATCAGGTCGTAAAAAATACGCTTCTCATCCGTGCTTCCGAAGGAACGGATATCGCCGTGCTCAAAGAGGCCTTCAAAGGTCCAAACGCCGTAGCGCTCAGCTATGAAGATCCGGTCGCACCGGCAAGAGTGCTGATGGAATTTGCCAAGGCAAACAGCAAGCTCGAGATCAAAGCAGGCGCCCTCAAAGGCAAGCTGCTGAATGCCGGTGCCATCAAGTCGCTTTCCGAGCTGCCGTCCCGTGAGATCCTGCTGAGTCAGCTCCTGTCGACGATGAACGGTGTGCCCGCGGCGTTTGTTCGGGTGTTGGGCAATATTCCTAGACAGATGCTCAATGTCCTGGTGGCCATCAAGGATAAAAAATCGGAGGCTTAAACGAATCTTGAGAAGTGGAGGAAGATAAAATGGCGGATATATCCAAACAGGATGTGATCGATTTTATTGCGAACATGACGGTGCTGGAGCTTTCAGAGCTCGTCAAGGAACTGGAAGATAAATTCGGCGTTTCAGCGGCCGCCCCCATGGCGATGATGGCCGCGATGCCGGCGCAGGAGGCTGCGGCGGCGGAAGAAAAGACCGAATTCGACATCATTCTCACAACCGCAGGCGACAAGAAGATTCAGGTGATCAAAGAGGTGCGGGCGATCACCGGGCTGGGTCTGAAAGATGCCAAAGCGCTGGTCGACGAGGCGCCCAAGCCGGTAAAGGAAGGGGTGCCCAAGGAAGAAGCGGAAAAGATCAAAGCACAACTGGAAGCCGCAGGCGCCCAGGTCGAAATGAAGTAAGCGGATTTGGAGCGGTTATGCTCACGGAAGCGGGATGAAATGAGGTTCTGTTTTATCCCGCTTCATCTGCTCCGGATCAAACAAAGTTTTTGGAGATATTATGTCAGTCTTGCCAATGGCCAATAAACGCATTCGGAAAAACTTCGGTAGGATCGAGGAAATCGTAGAGATTCCGGATCTGATCGGAATGCAGCGGGAATCGTATCGGCGTTTTCTGCAGATCGATGTCCCCCCGGAAAAACGGGAAGAAATCGGATTGCAGGCGGTGTTCAAGTCCGTATTTCCCATCAAGGATTTCACCGGGAGCGCCTCCCTGGAGTTTGTCTCTTATCGATTCGGAGAAGTGAAGCACACGGTCGAGGAGTGCATCCACCGAGGCATGACCTATGAGCTGCCGGTAAGGATTACCGTCCGGCTGGTGGTCTACGATATCGAAAAGGAGACCGGGGTATCCAACATCCGGGACATCAAAGAGCAGGAGATTTATTTCGGTACGATCCCCCTGATGACCGATAAGGGGACCTTCATCATCAACGGCACGGAGCGGGTGGTGGTCAGCCAGCTCCATCGTTCTTCGGGTGTCTTTTTCGATCATGACAAGGGAAAAACCCACACCAGCGGCAAGGTGATCTATGCCTCCCGAATCATCCCCGTTCGGGGTTCATGGATCGATATGGAGGTCGATCCGAAGGATATCGTCTACATCCGAATCGACCGGAGGCGGAAATTTCCGGTTACTCTTCTCTTCAAAGCCTTCGGATACACCACCGAGGACCTGCTGACCTATTTCTACCAGACCGAAACCATCGTCGTCGAGGGGAAGCGTTTTTTCAAGAAGTTCACGGAGGAACACCTCAAGGGGCAGCGGGCGAGCCGGGACATCAAAGATCCCGCAACGGGGGAGGTGGTCGTAAAAAAAGGGCGCATCTTCACCAAGCGCGCCATTCGCCAGCTCAGCACCAGCAATCTCGATATGGTGCCGGTCGGCTCGGAAGAAGTGATCGACCGGGTCTTTGCCTACACGATCCCGGACCCCAAAACGGAGGAGCCGCTGATCAAATCAGGAGATACCGTCGATGAGGCCGCACTTGGGAAACTGAAGGAAGCCGGCATCAATCAGTTCGACCTGCTTTTTATCGACGGGGTGACCAGCTCCGATTCCATCCGAAAAACGCTTCTGCAGGACAAGGTCGATAACAAACAGGATGCCCTGATCGAAATCTACAGGCGTCTTCGACCCGGCAATCCGGCGACTCCGGAGGTCGCTCAGGAGTTTCTGGACCATCTGTTTTTCAAATCCTCCCACTACGATCTTTCCGGTGTCGGACGGCTCAAAATCAATCTCCGTCTCGGCGTGGAAACCCCTGTGGCGGTTACGACCCTTCGAAAGGAAGACATCCTGCTTACCGCCAAAACCCTGGTGGCGCTCAGAGACACCCAGGGACCGGTGGACGATATCGACCACCTGGGCAACCGGCGGGTGCGGGCGGTCGGAGAACTCCTCGAGAACCAGTATCGGATCGGACTCGTCCGGATGGAGCGCGCCATCAAAGAACGGATGAGCCTGCAAGAAGTCGATGCGCTGATGCCTCACGATCTGGTGAATCCAAAACCGGTTTCCGCCGTCGTCAAGGAGTTTTTCGGAACCAGCCAGCTCAGCCAGTTCATGGATCAGACCAATCCGCTTTCGGAAACCACGCACAAACGACGACTGAGTGCGCTGGGGCCGGGGGGGCTTACCCGCGAACGCGCCGGGTTCGAAGTCAGAGACGTTCACCCTTCCCATTACGGGAGAATCTGCCCCATCGAAACCCCCGAGGGTCCCAATATCGGCCTGATCGTTTCGCTTGGAACCTACGCGAGGGTCAATGACTACGGTTTCATCGAAACCCCCTACCGGGTGGTCAAAGAAGCCAAGGTGGGAAACGATGTCAGATTCTTGAGCGCCTTTGAAGAAAAGAACCATCCGATTGCACAGGCCAACGCTCCGGTCGATGCAAAGGGGCAGTTTGTAAACGCCCTGGTCACCTCGAGAGTCGGCGGGGAATTCATGATGGTCAATCGGGATGAGATCGAGCTGATGGACATATCGCCGAATCAACTGGTCAGCGTTTCCGCCTCGCTGATTCCGTTTCTGGAGCACGATGACGCGAACCGCGCCCTGATGGGATCCAACATGCAAAGGCAGGCGGTGCCGCTGATGAAGAGTGAAGCTCCCCTTGTGGGTACCGGAATCGAGAAGGTGGTCGCCAAGGATTCCGGGGTCGCCATCGTGGCCGATCGGGACGGGGAAGTGGTCTCCGTCGATGCTTCCCGCATCGTGCTCAAGCACGACCTTTCGGACGGGAAGCCGGATGGGAAGCAGCAGAAGCCGGTCAGCATCTTCAGCCTCTCGAAATTTATCCGCTCAAACCAGAACACCTGCTTCAATCACCGCCCGGTGGTAAAAAAGGGGCAGTTTGTCAAAGCCGGTGAAATCATCGCCGACGGACCGGCGACCGATCGGGGAGAACTGGCGTTGGGCAAGAACGTCACTGCGGCTTTCATGCCGTGGGGCGGGTACAATTTCGAAGACTCCATCCTGGTCAGCGAGCGTCTGGTCCGAGACGGAGTCTACACCTCCGTTCACATCGAGGAATTTGAAGTGGTCGCTCGCGATACCAAGCTCGGGAAAGAGGAGATCACCCCCGACATCCCCAATGTGGGGGAAGAAGCGCTGAAGGACCTCGATGAAAGCGGTATCATTCGTCTCGGAGCCGAGGTGGTTCCCGGCGACATTCTGGTGGGTAAAATCACCCCCAAGGGGGAGACGCAGCTCTCTCCTGAAGAGAAGCTGCTTCGGGCCATTTTCGGAGAGAAAGCCGGCGATGTCAAAGACACCTCCCTGCGGGTTCCGCCCGGAGTCGAGGGAATCGTCATCGACGCGAAGGTATTCTCCAGGAGAGGAATCGAAAAAGACGACCGGGTCCGCGAGATCGAAGACGAGGAGATCGCCCAGCTCGAAAAGGACCGGGACGACGAGCTTTCAGTCTGCGAGAACCTGGCGCGCGAGCATGTGATGCGTCTGTTGGTGGGAAAAACCACCGAGACCGGGGTTAAAAAGGGAAAGAAAGTCCTGGTGGCCAAAGGAGAAAAGATTACGGCCGAATCGTTGACCGATGTGCCGCTTTCTCAGCTCGAGACACTGGTCCTGACTGACCCCAAAGCAACCGAACAGATGAACGAAATCCTCGAGCTTTACCGCAACCAATGCGAGTTGAGCCGGCTGGCATTCGAAAATCAGGTGAGCCGGTACGAAAGAGGAGACGATCTGCCGCCGGGGGTCATCAAGATGGTAAAGGTCTATGTTGCCATGAAGCGGAAGCTTTCCGTTGGCGACAAAATGGCCGGCCGCCACGGCAACAAAGGGGTGGTTTCGCGGATCCTGCCGCAGGAAGACATGCCCTACTTCGAGGACGGCACCCCGGTGGACATGGTGCTGAATCCTCTGGGGGTTCCTTCCCGAATGAATGTCGGTCAGATTCTCGAAATCCATCTGGGCCGGGCCGCAAAAGGGCTCGGAGAGCAGATCAACCGGCTGGTTGAAGAAAATAAGATGCGCGAGCTTCGCAAGAAGATGAAAACGATTTTTTCCGGCTCCCCGACCGGAAAAATGATCGACAAACTCGAGGAGTCCGAATTGAAGGCGTTCGCCAAAGAGTACCGCGAAGGGGTGCACATGGCCACCCCCGTATTCGACGGGGCCAAGGAAGATGAGATCAAAACGCTTCTCGAGGAGGCGGAATTCGAACGGACCGGGCAGGCCGTTTTGTATGACGGGAGAACCGGAGAACCGTTTGAAGGAAAAATCACCGTGGGCACGATGTACATGCTGAAACTGCATCACCTTGTCGACGACAAGATCCATGCCCGCTCCATCGGACCTTATTCCCTGGTCACACAGCAACCGCTCGGCGGAAAGGCGCAATTCGGAGGCCAGCGGCTGGGAGAAATGGAGGTCTGGGCCATGGAAGCCTACGGGGCGGCACATGCGCTCCAGGAATTCCTGACCGTCAAATCCGACGATATGGCCGGAAGAACCCGTATGTACGAGAAGATCGTGAAAGGTCAAAACGTTCTCGAACCGGGTATTCCCGAATCCTTCCGGGTCCTGACCAAGGAGTTGCAGAGCCTGGGGCTGAATGTCTCGTTGCTCGAAGAAGAAAGATAAAAGGAGAAGATTTTGGACACGATATACGACTTTTTTGCCAAACCGACAGATCCCAGGCGGTTTAAGGCCGTCCAGATCGCCTTGGCCTCCCCGGAACAGATCCGGCAGTGGTCCCACGGGGAGATCAAGAAACCGGAAACCATCAATTACCGGACGTTCAAACCGGAAAGAGAGGGGCTTTTTTGTGCCAAGATCTTTGGGCCGACCAAGGATTATGAATGCAACTGCGGCAAATACAAGAGGATGAAACACCGCGGGGTCATCTGTGAAAAATGTGGTGTCGAGGTCATCCAATCCAAGGTGCGGAGGGAGCGGATGGGGCATATTGAACTGGCCACCCCCGTTTCCCACATCTGGTTTTTAAAAAGCCTTCCGAGCAAGATCGGCAATGTGCTGGATCTGACGCTCAAAAATATGGAAAAGGTTCTCTATTTCGACAGCTTCATCGTCGTCGATCCCAAGGATACGCCGCTTACGCGATGCCAGTTGCTTACGGAGGAAAAGTACCGCGAGGCGCTGGAGCTGTACGGGTCGAAATTCGAGGCGGGAATCGGGGCCGAGGCTGTTAAGAGGCTGCTCGAAACGATGGATCTGGAGACCGTCTATAAAGAGCTGAAAAGCGAAATCCGCGAAACCGGTTCCACCGCAAAACGGCAGAAGCTCTCCAAACGCTTGAAGATCGTGGATGCGTTCAGGCGCTCCGGAGTCAATCCGGCATGGATGATCATGGACGTGATTCCGGTGCTGCCGCCGGACCTTCGACCCCTGGTTCCGCTGGAAGGCGGAAGGTTTGCAACGTCGGACTTAAACGATCTCTACCGGCGGGTAATCAACCGGAACAACCGGCTCAACCGCCTGATCGACCTGAAAGCGCCGGACATCATCGTTCGAAACGAAAAACGGATGCTTCAGGAATCGGTCGATGTCCTCTTCGACAACGGGCGTCACGGCCGCGTCATCACGGGCACCAACAAGCGGCCGCTGAAGTCTTTAAGCGATACGCTCAAAGGCAAACAGGGAAGATTTCGTCAGAACCTTCTGGGCAAGCGCGTCGATTATTCCGGCCGTACGGTGATTACCATCGGCCCGACCTTGAGACTTCATCAGTGCGGGCTGCCCAAGAAGATGGCGCTCGAGCTCTTCAAACCCTTCGTATACTACCGTCTGGAACAGAAGGGGCTGGTTTCGACGGTTAAAAGCGCCAAAAAACTGGTGGAAAAAGAGACCCCGGAGGTCTGGGATACACTCGATGAAGTGGTCCGGGAATATCCGGTGATGCTCAACCGCGCCCCCACATTGCACCGGCTGGGCGTGCAGGCCTTCGAACCGATTCTCATCGAAGGGAAAGCGATCCGGCTCCACCCGCTGGTCTGCACGGCATTCAACGCCGACTTCGACGGGGATCAGATGGCCGTGCACATTCCGCTGTCGGTCGAATCCCAGATCGAAGCCCGGGTGCTCATGCTCTCCAGCAACAACATCCTTTCTCCGGCAAACGGCTCCCCAACAATCATTCCGACTCAGGACATCGTATTGGGGATCTACTACATGACCCGGGAGGTGGAAGGGGTCAGGGGGACGGGGAATATTTTCTCGACTCCGGAAGAAGTTCGGTGCGCATACGATTCGGGGGTGGTCGATCTGCACGCGAGGATTACGCTTCGCATGGGCGGAGAGCGGGTCAAATCGACCGTCGGCCGTGTGCTCCTGTGGGAGATCGTTCCGAAAGACCATCTCATGCTCATGCGCCACATCCGGGTCTCCGATCGGGAAAGCGCAAAATCGATTCTTGCCGAGATCCGCAAAGGGGCCGATTTCCTGGAAATGGTCGATGCCCGTTCCGAAAGCCCGGACAAGGCCATCGGGGGCATGTTGGGGCTGTTGAGAAAGGAGGAGTTCCAGCGTGTTTTCCGGGTGCAGGACTTGGATCTGGACAAGATCTTTTCCGTCGAACAGGGAGGCATCAGCGAGGTGGTCGGTTCGGAAGACGGGTTCCACATCTTCCAGATCATCGAAAAGCGTCCGGAGATTCCCTTCAGCCTCATCAACAAGGTGATGGAAAAAGGGTCGCTTCGGAACCTGATCGATTATGCCTACCGGAACCTCGGCGCCAAAGCGACGGTCATTCTTTCCGACCGGCTCAAGGATCTGGGATATCACTATTCCACCATGGCCGGGCTTTCGATCTCCATCGATGCCATGATCATCCCGGGCAAAAAATGGCAGATCCTGAAAGAGGCCGAGAGCCAGGTGACCGAAATCGCGCGTCAATACACCGAGGGGTTGATTACGCAAGGCGAAAAATACAACAAGGTGGTCGACATCTGGGCCAAGGCAACCGACGATGTGGCCAACGAGATGATGGAGGCCATGAAGGCTCAGGCGCAAAAGGATATCACGGAGAAAAAGGGCGGGGCCTCCAAATCGACATTCAATTCGAAGGAGGGGTTCAATCCGATTTATATGATGGCGGACTCCGGAGCCAGAGGAAGCAAGGATCAGATGCGCCAGCTTGCCGGCATGCGCGGCCTGATGGCCAAACCGTCCGGAGAGATCATCGAAACCCCGATTACCGCCAATTTCCGCGAAGGGCTGTCCGTTCTTCAGTACTTCATCTCCACCCACGGCGCCCGGAAAGGGCTTGCGGATACCGCACTCAAGACGGCCAACTCCGGATACCTGACCCGCAGGCTGGCCGATGTGGCCCAGGACTGCGTCGTCATGGAAGAGGATTGCGGCACCATGTTCGGAATCGAAGTGGAGCCGCTGATGGAAGGCGGCGAGGTGATTCAGCGGCTGGATGAGCGGATTCTGGGGCGCACGGCGCTCGAGGACATCAAGGATCCCTTCTCCGAAGAGGTCATCGTCAAAGCCGCAGAAGAGATCGACGAGTCGGCCGTCGAACGGATCCAGGATCTGGGGATTACCGAAGTCAAGATCCGTTCGGTACTGACCTGTAAAACGAGACACGGCATCTGCGCCAAGTGCTACGGCCGCGATCTATCCCACGGACGGCTCATCGAAATCGGACAGGCCGTAGGAATTCTGGCCGCCCAGTCGATCGGCGAGCCGGGCACGCAGCTGACCATGCGGACCTTTCACATCGGTGGAACCGCAAGCCGCCGGGTCGAACAGGCCGATATCCGGGCGCGATTCGGGGGAACCGTCAAGTTCGACGGAATCCATATCGTTCGCAATGCGGAGGATCAGAACGTGGTCATGAATCGACGGGGCGGAGAATTCGCCATCGTCACCGAAGCCGGAAGAGAACGAGAGCGGTTTCCGGTCATCTACGGAGCCCACCTTCTGATCCAGGACGGACAAAACGTCGAACCCGGTGAGTTGCTCGCCGTCTGGGACCCCTTCACGACTCCCATCATTTCGGAAGTGGCCGGAACGGTGAAATTCGGCGATATCGCTCCGGGACGGACGATGCAGGAAAAGGTCGATTCGGTAACCGGAATGTCGAGTCGGACCATCATCGATTACAAGGGAACCGAGATCCGGCCCAGGATCTCCATCAAGGATGCGGAAGGAAAAACGGCCAAGCTGCCGGAGTCGGAGGGAATGGCGCGGTACATCCTTCCGGTGGGGGCCATTCTCATGGTCGAAGAGGGCGATGATGTGCGAGCAGGAGACGTGATCGCCAAGCTGCCCCGGGCCACCACAAAGACCAAAGACATCACCGGCGGTCTTCCGAGGGTCGCAGAGCTCTTCGAGGTGAGAAAGCCGAAGGATACGACGATTCTCAGTGAAATCAACGGATACGTCTCGATTGCCAAAGGGACCAAAAAAGGAAAGCAGAAAGTGACGGTGACCCCCGTAGACGTGGGCGAAAAGCGGGAGTATCTCATCCCGCGCGGCAAGCACATCAACGTCTATGAAGGGGATTACGTCCGTGCCGGCGAACCCCTCATCGGCGGGGCCGCGAACCCTCAGGACATCCTGACGATCAAGGGAGAAGTCGCCCTGGCCAAGTACCTGGTGGACGAAGTGCAGGAGGTCTACCGCCTCCAGGGGGTCCGCATCAACGACAAACATATCGAAATCATCGTCCGTCAGATGATGCGGCGCCTGAAGGTGCTGGATGTGGGAGATACCGACTTCATTGTCGAGGAACAGGTCGATCGGGTCGCATTCGAGGAAGCAAACCTGAAAGCGATCGAAGCCGGAGGAAAACCCGCGGTCGCCGAACCGTTGATCCTCGGCATCACAAAGGCTTCTCTCAGCACGGAGAGCTTCATATCGGCCGCATCCTTCCAGGAAACCACAAAAGTTCTGACGGATGCCAGCATCCAGGGCTCCAAGGATTATCTCCGGGGGCTGAAGGAAAACGTGATCATGGGGCGGCTCATCCCGGCGGGAACGGGGTTTCCCGAATATCACGATGCAGCCGTGGACGTAGCTTGAGCCGGATGTTTCACCCGGGGAAAACAGGATAAAAGAAGATAAAATAACAATTGACAAGCATTGATTTTCAATATACTGTTTCAGTTTTTGTAATGTACCATTTTGTGCTTTGAGATCGTGTTTCGAGATCGGGCGCAGCAAGGGTAGAATCAGGAAGGAAATTACTTTATGCCGACGATCAACCAGCTCGTTCGAAAAGGGAGAACGCGAATCCAGAAGAAGACCAGCACCCCGGCCCTTCGAGGGGCGCCGCAGAAGCGGGGCGTTTGCACGCGTGTCTACACCTCTACGCCGAAGAAACCGAACTCCGCTCTCCGGAAGGTGGCAAGGGTCCGGCTGACCACCGGGGTCGAGGTGACGGCATACATACCGGGAATCGGTCATAACCTGCAGGAGCATTCCGTCGTGCTGGTTCGCGGAGGCCGCGTCAAGGATCTCCCCGGTGTGCGCTACCACATCATCAGAGGAACGCTGGATACGCTCGGGGTTGAAGATCGAAAGAAGGGCCGATCCAAATACGGGGCGAAACGTCCGAAGTAGCTGACCTGGAACAATGGAATGGGGGACAACAAGATTCAGGATATGAAAGAATGAATTCCGCGAAACCCGTTTTTCCGACATTCCGGCTTTCCATCATTCATTATAATACCGAATACTGGGGTTAAAGATGCCAAGACGACGAGAGGTTCCGAAGCGGGATGTGATCCCGGATGCAAAGTACGGCAACAAGCTGGTGACCAAGTTCATCAACTCCATCATGGCAGAAGGCAAAAAGAGCGTTGCAGAATCGATCCTGTACGGTGCATTGAATACCATCGAGGATAAAACCAAAGAGGACCCGGTCAGGATTTTCGAAAAGGCAATCGACAATGTGCGGCCGATCATCGAGGTCAAGTCGAGGCGGGTGGGAGGCTCCACCTACCAGGTGCCGACAGAAATCCGGCCGTCGCGGCGAACCGCCTTGGGCATCCGATGGATCATCAGCTATGCACGGGCGCGTGCGGAGAAGGGAATGGCCCAGAAGCTTGCCGGAGAGTTGCTGGATGCGGCCAATGAACGGGGCGCTTCCATCAAGAAAAAAGAAGACACACACAGGATGGCGGAGGCCAACAAGGCTTTTGCCCATTTCCGATGGTAATTGAGTTGCCTGGTTTCAGGTGTCGGGTGCCGGCTCGGGGGAGCAGAATTCTGAAACCTGAATCCCGCTGAGGCGGGAAAACCTGAGACCTCTAATTTGAAGGTGCTGCGGAAGGAGTGCGAGATGGCGAAGCAGAAGTTTCAGCGGACCAAGCCGCATGTGAATGTAGGGACGATCGGGCACATCGACCATGGTAAGACGACGTTGACGGCGGCG
>QZKK01000111.1 GCA_003599475.1 Desulfobacteraceae bacterium | reverse complement strand
ATGACATTAAGGAGTTTTCAAACAGGCTCTATGATCAATCAAAAAACAATCGCGTTGTCCTAGCGGCTGCGCGATGTCGACGGCACGGAGAAGACACCAGGATGAATCTTCGGAGAGTTTTCATTCATACAATTCTTTACCTTCCGTTTGTCTTCCATAAGGTGACCCGAAGCGGTTCATTCGGCCCCTGCAGGGCCGAGGACGTGGACGGGCCGGTTCCGGCAGGCGGCAATCCGCTCAAAGCGGGTCTTTGGAAGCACCACGTGAAGCAGTTTCACGAATCGTCCTGCTCGGTCGCCACCGTGGTTTCGGTGGTAAACGCCCTCCGGGGCGCCGATGCCGCACCGATCACCCAGATGGATATTCTCGAGACGGTAAGGACCGCCTTCTGGAAGGAGAGAATGAGCGAAAAAGGGCATAAAGGAAGACGCGGGCTTCCGCTTCCGGTCCTTGGAGAGGTGGTTACAAGCAGTCTCGATCAATACGGAATCGGTTATGCAGCCGTTGAAACAGTCCAGGCACAAAAAGACCCGCGCCACTCGAAAACGATCAAAGAAGTGCTCCGGCGGAGGCTCAATGACTTTGAAAAAAAGGGAAACTGCCTGATCATCGCCCACTTCGACCAGGGGGCATACGTTCCGACCTTGAATATCCCGCACATTTCACCCGTAGGAGGATTCGATCCGCATACCGGAGAAGTCATCCTTCTGGATGTGGATCCGCAGCAGGAAAAGCCGTACAGAGTCCGTTTCGATACTTTTTACAAAGGACTTGCAAGCGACTACAATCATGTTTTCAGGCCGTTTGGATACCGAAGCGGCGGGTATGTGTACATAAAGCTGCATTGATCCGCCGGCTCGGAATCAGCAGTTCTCGATGAAGATGAAATCTCATCGAATTCCAAGATTACCCGCCGGCATCCTTTCGATTCGACTCCCGATCGCCTGCGCCGCGGGTTCCAAAAACGGGTCCCAATATGTGCCTGAGCAGACCGGCAAAGGTAAATCCCCATGCCGCAAGGGCCGCGAAGATAAAATATCTCGGTATTTCCACCAGAAGATTCAAATCGACCACCTGTGCAAGTCGAAACGTGCATACCGTATACATGCCGAGCGGAAAGACCATGCCCCAGTATTGGGGTTCGTATACGAACTTGACTCTCCGCACCAGATAGCGCCATGCCCCCAGCAGAAGAAGAAAGGGGATCCACCAGGTCGCAGCCGACCAGAAGAAAAGGGTCACCCCCAGGATAAACGAGGACAGGGTCTCCAGCAGAGCGAATCTTTGGCTGTTGAGAATCAGGGTCGCGCCCGCAAGGGTCGATATGGCAACGGCTCCCATGTTGATCCAGTAGGGGGGGCCGAGTGCTTCCGGCTTGAGTGTAAAGAACATGAAACGGTAGAAAATCAGCATGATGACCAGAAGATAGAGCATGCCTCCGATCAGAAACATGCAGAAGGAAAAAAAGAGCAGCAGATCTCCATAGGCGCTGAAACCCGGCACCACCAGGCCGGCCAGAATCGATACCGACTGCGTGGCCACGATGGAAACCAGCCAGACGCCGTTGATTCCGGTTTCAAGCGGCGGTTTCACGGATTTGACCGTAAACAGGGTGAAAATGAAATAGATCAGAAAAGCCCACAGGAAAAATCCGATTCCCAACAGGATCCCGGCGATGCCGAATGAATGGAGGATCAGGACGAATTGGTTGCCGAGCACGCAGGAGCCTGCCACCACCGTAAAAAAACCGACGCCGACCGAGTGATTGCTCAAGTCGTCGAAAAACCGGCCGGTATGCAGCAGAACCCTTGCCAGGGTCATCGCCCACAGGAGGAGATAGAAGACGACGTTCATCCAGAAAAGCGGTATGGCAATGAAGGCGTAGCCGAAAAGATGCGATGCGATGGAGACGATGCCGGTTGCCATCACCAGCGCAAAATAGGCGGGCGGCAGACCGGCGACAGCCGAAGAAATGGAATCGGCAATATTCGGTCTATTCTTTTCCATAGTTTTCGCTTGAAACGCCGCCGTATTTTCTAAAAACGATGTAGTTCCGGACCATGTACCCGAAAGGGGCGCTCCAGATATGGATCAGACGGCTGAAGGGAGAATAGGCGAAAAGGAGAAACGCACTGAGGATATGGATTTTGAAGCCGCTCGGCACTTCGGTCATCAATTCGGGTTCCGGATGGAGGAAGACGATGCTTCGGATCCAGGGGGCGATGGTGTAGAGGACATTATAGTGTCTGAAGACATTGAACAAACCGATTCCGGCCGTAAAGAAGAGAAGCGCCAGGGCGATAAAGTCGCTTGTGGAGGTCGTCACCCGTATTCTCGGCAACCTGTAGCGTCGATAAAGGAGGAGAGCGGATCCGATGAATGCGGCAAAGCCGATAAAAATTCCTGAATAGAAGGCGATCAGGGTATGTGCGCCGGCATCGATGCCGAAGACATCAAAGATGCTCTGCGGGATCAGAAGACCGCCCGCATGGCCGAGCAGGGTCAGAAGAATCCCCCAATGGAATATGGTCGAGCCGTACCGGAGGCTTTCTTTCTCCAGAAGCTCGCTCGACTTGGCGTTCCATCTGAAGGGATCTTTCCGATACCGGTAGATGTGTCCGACTACAAAAATCGTCAGTGCGATATACGGGAATACGAGATAGGCCAATGTGTTCCAAGTCTGCATCGACTATGAACCCCCATCGGATGGTTCGTTGAACAGTTTCGAGACGATTTCGAGGAGACCGGCATACGGGTGCTCGATTTCTTTCAAATGCGCTGTCAAAGCCTCGACCGGAGTCCTGCACAAACCGACGAGCGAATCGAACGCCGGAGGGCTGCAGACGGAGAGAAACTCCAGGATCAGCGGAAGAAAGTCGGGCAGCTCCCCAGGGTACGGCTCGTACCCCTCGCTGCGGTAAAAACGGCAGAGTCCGACCAGCGCCTGAGACCGCTCCACCTCCTTTTCAAAAAGAGGATAGGTCATGTAGAGACCGGCTTTAGGGTCCAGATCGAAAGCGGCCGTATAAGCCTCCTGGAGATCAAGCAGCGGGGCACCCCGGGCAAAGCGCAGGAAGAGTTCGATTTTTTCCCGCAGAACCGCATCGTCCAGGGTAGAGACGCTCCGTTCGATTTCCCGCAGCGGGCTCCCGAGCGCGTCATCGGGGTACTGAAGCAGAATCGATACGATCTGAAGTGTCCGGCGGTTTTCTTCCATCCATCCTTTTTTCATCATTTTGCTTTTATCATTTGGGATCTCTCAAGGGGTAGCCGACCGTCCCCCGGTCGGTCTGGTGATCGCTTGCCGCTTCCCTGCTCACGGTAGGAATCACATACCGGTCCGGATACTTGGCCACGGCAAGGAGCCGGTACATCTGCTCGGCCATCGGCTCGGTCATCTCCGCCTCATCGAGCGCTTTCAAGTCCGGACTCCCATCGACCCGCACCGAACGCATATACGTACGAAGGGCCGCAAGCCGCCTGAGGGCGAATCGAACCGGCGCCTCATCGCCTGCCGAAAAAAGGTTGGCGAGGTATCTGACCGGAATCCGCATGCGGTCGATCGTCCGATCGAGAGGCTCCTCCCCATCTGCCGCCTGTGTGACCGGGCTCAACGGAGGTATGTACCATACCATGGGAAGCGTTCTAAACTCCGGATGCGGTGGAAGGGCAAGCCTCCATTCCTTGATCAGCCTATATACCGGGGATGCCTTGGCGGCTGCGATATGACGATCGGAAATTCCTGCCATCCGGGCTTCCCGGGCGACTTCCGGGTCATGCGGGTTGAGCAGGATGTCGCAATGGGCGGCATACACCTGCCGGTTATCGGATACGGAGGCGGCCGACCGGATGCGCTCGGCATCGTAGAGCAGGACCCCGATGTACCGGATCCTGCCGACGCAGGACAGCGAGCAGAGTGTGGGCATTCCGGCTTCCACCCGGGGATAGCACATCAGGCATTTTTCCGACCTTCCGGTCTTCCAGTTGTAGTAGACTTTTTTGTACGGGCAGCCGGATGTGCAGAATCGCCATCCCCGGCACCGCTCCTGATCCACGAGCACGATGCCGTCCTCGTCTCTTTTATAGAGGGCTCCGGAGGGGCATGACGCCACACAGGCCGGGTTTAAGCAGTGCTCGCAGATGCGGGGAAGATAGAACAGGAAGACTTTTTGAAACTGGAGAAGGGCGGTCGGGTCGAGACCCTCGAAGTTGACGTCCTGGCTTCCGGTCTCGCTGACGCCGGCCAGATCGTCCTCCCAGTTCGGCCCCCAGGTGACGCGCATGTTTTTTCCCGTGATCTGGGAGATCGGGCGGATGGAGGGCTGGTGTTTTCTGGGCGAGCTGGTAAAAAGCTTTTTATAGTCGTAGGTCCAGGGTTCGTAGTAATCGTCTATGGCCGTCTGATCGGGGTTGTGGAAGATGTTGAGAAGTTTGTGCATCCTCCCCCCGGCCTTCAAGGAAAGACGCCCGTTTTCCCCGCTCCATCCTCCCCGGTGGACTTCCTGGTTTTCCCAGCGCTTGGGATATCCGATGCCCGGTTTGCTCTCCACGTTGTTGTACCATATGTACTCTGCGCCTGCACGATTGGTCCATACGTTCTTGCACGGAATGCTGCAGGTGTGGCACCCGATGCATTTGTCGAGATTCATCACCATTGCCGTTTGCAGCTTAATCCTCATACCAGTCCACCTCACCCGCCTTCCGCACGATGACCACCTCATCGCGCTGTGCGCCGATAGGCCCGTAGTAGTTGAATCCGTAGCTCAACTGCGCGTAGCCGCCGATCATCTGGGTGGGTTTGACCCAGATCCGGGTAACGCTGTTGTGAGTTCCGCCCCGCTGGCCGGAGCGCTTCGAACCCGGAGTGTTGATCAGCCGCTCCTGGGCATGGTACATAAAAGCCTTGCCCGGGGGGATCCGATGACTGACGACCGCTTTGGCCATCACCAGGCCGTTTACATTGAAGCATTCCACCCAGTCGTTATCCAGGATTCCGATGCTTGATGCGTCCCGATCGTTTAGCCAGATGGCCTCGCCGCCCCGAAAGAGGGTCAGCATGATCAGCGTATCCGAATAAGAGCTGTGGATCGACCATTTCGAATGGGGGGTCAGGTAGTTTAAGATCAGCTCCCTTCCGGGCTCGCGGGAGACCTCGGTCGAGCCGAGCGCCTGCATATCGAGGGGCGGGCGGTAGACCGGAAGACTTTCTCCGAACATCCGCATCCATTCATGGTCCTGGTAGAACTGGGCTCTTCCGGTCAGGGTGCGGAATGGGATGTTGTACTTGGTATTGATGACAAAAGGGGCATACGGCAGATGTTCGGATTCGATGCCGCTCCAGATGGGGGAGGTAACCGCTCTCTGCGGCCGTGCCGTAATCGATGCAAAGGTCATCTTCTCGGTTCCGGCAAGCCTTCTCAGCTCGGAAAGGTCGATTCCCGTCAGCTCCTCCAGTCCCCGCCAGGATTTGCGCGCGGTTTCCGAGTTGGTTTCCGGAGAGAGCGCAAGGATGGCCTCGGCCGCCTGCCTCCCCGATGCGATCGAAGGCATCCCCCGGGTCAAACCGGGCTCTGTGACCGTTCCCAGGCGTTTTTTCAGTTCCTCGTATTCTTCTTCCGCCTTCCAGGAGATCCCCTTGGCGCCGATTCCTGATTTTGAAAGCAGCGGCCCCAAAGCCGTCATCATCTCATAGACATGGGGATAGTCCCGCTCGACGACGATCAGGTTCGGAAACGTTTTGCCGGGTATCGGTTCGGTTTCCCCCTTCTTCCAGTCCAGCACCGTCGGCTGCGCGATTTCTGCCGGGGTGTCGTGGTACAGCGGTACCGAAACGAGATCCTTTTCCTTTCCGAGATGCCCTTCGGCAAGGATCGAAAACTTTTCAGCGACGGCTTTGAATTGATCCCAGTTGGTTCTGGTCTCCCAGGGGGGGTCGATCGCCGGGTTGAAGGGGTGGATGAAGGTGTGCATGTCGGTGCTGCTGATATCGTGCATTTCATACCAGCCTGCGGCCGGAAGAACGACATCCGCATACAAGGCGCTGGTCGACATGCGCAGTTCCGAGGTTACCAGCAGATCGAGCTTTCCTTCCGGTGCCTCCCGCCACCGGATCTCGCCGGGGCGGAGCGTCCCGTCTCCATTGAAGGAGGCACTTTCCACCCCCAGCAGATGCTTCAGGAAATACTCATGACCCTTGCCGCTTGCTCCCAGCAGATTGGCGCGCCACAGAAACAGAACCCGGGGGTAGTTTTCGGGGCTGTCCGGGTCTTCGACGGCAAAGGAAACCTCGCCGTCCTTTACCCGATTCAGGGTATTGGAGACGATCTCGGCATCGGATGCAGCGCCTGCCGTAACCGCCTCCCGGCAGAGCGAAAGCGGGTTCCGGTCGAATTGTGGATAGAACGGCAGCCATCCGAGCCGCGCCGCGATGACGTTGTAATCGGCAAGGTGCCTGTCTTCAAAGGAGGGGGAAACCGGGGAGGCGATATGCTTTGCGCTGAACGATTCGTATCTCCACTGGTCGCTTGCAAAATAGTAGAAGGAAGTCCCGTTCTGCTGCCGGGGAGGACGGAGCCAGTCCAGTCCGAAAGCCAGGGCCGCCCACCCGGCAAGCGGCCGGACTTTCTCCTGACCGACGTAGTGGGCCCAGCCGCCGCCGTTTACCCCCTGGCAGCCGCACAGCGTCGTCAGGTTCAAAATGGCGCGGTAGGTCATGTCGCTGTGGTACCAATGATTGGTGCCCGCCCCGAGAAAAATCATCGATTTCCCCCGGGTCTTTTCCGCGTTGTCCGCAAACTCCCGGGCGACACGGATGCAGTCTTCGGCCGGGACACCGGTGATTCTCTCCTGCCAGGCGGGAGTGTAGGGGGTCGACTCCGCATCGCTTTCCGGAAGGTCTCGGGCGAAAGCCTCCGGCCCGTTCGATAAGCCGAGGTTGGCCGCCATCAGATCGAAGACGGTGGCAACCAGGAAGTCGCCGCCGTTTGACCGGATTCGTTTGGCGGGAACATGCCCGGATTTGACGGCGGGTCCCTGCACCTCGAACAGGGGGAAGTCCGTCCTCACCCATGTGTCAGCCTCGTCTGCGAAGCTGAGCAGCGGGTCGATCGTTTTCCCGCCGATTGCGTCTTCCGGGTTCAGGTTCCATCTACCCTTTTCGTTCCATCGGAAGCCGATGCTCCCGTTCGGAATTGCCGGTTTTTTCGAAAGCGTATCGTATACCGCCGTTTTCCATTGGGAATTGTTGATCTCGAAGGAAAGATCGGAGGCCCTCAGAAATCTTCCGGGCACATACCGGTCGCCGTTGCGGTCCAGGATCACGAGAAAAGGAAGATCGGTGAACTTTTTCGCATACCCGGTAAAATAATCGACCTTTCGCTCGATATAATACTCCTTAAGCACCACCCGGGTCATAGCCATGGCGAGAGCGGCATCGGTTCCGGCTTTTGCCGGCAGCCAGGTGTCGGCGAATTTGACATATTCGGCGTAATCCGGTGCGACGGCGGTCACCCTCGCCCCCCGGTAGCGCGATTCGGTATAAAAGTGCGCATCGGGGCTGCGGGTCATCGGCAGATTGGTACCCCAGACGATCATGTAAGAAGCATTGTACCAATCCGCACTCTCCGGGACGTCGGTCTGTTCTCCCCAGATCTGGGGAGAGGCCGGAGGCAGATCGCAGTACCAGTCGTAGAAGCTGATCATCGAAGCGCCGATCAGGGAGAGGAACCGCGCACCCGAGGCGTAGCAGACCATGGACATGGCGGGAATGGGGGTGAAACCGAAGACGCGGTCCGGTCCGTATCTTTTAATGGTGTAGACCAGTGAGGCGGCAATCAGGGTGGATGATTCTTCCCAGGTGGTACGGACCAGGCCGCCTTTTCCCCGGGCCCGGCGATAACGTTTCACCTTTTCGGGATCCTCCGCGATGCTTTTCCAGGCTTCGACCGGGTCTGCATGCGCTGCGAGCGCCTCTCTCCACAACTTCAGGAGCACCGAGCGGATATAGGGAAATCTGACCCGGATCGGGCTGTAGGTGTACCAGGTGTAGGAGGCGCCCCTCGGACAACCGCGGGGCTCATGATCCGGCATGTCAGGACCGAGTCCCGGATAGTCGGTCTTCTGCGTGTCGAAGACGATGATTCCATCCTTGACATAAACATCCCATGAGCAGGATCCGGTGCAGTTGACCCCATGTGTGGAGCGGACGACTTTGTCGAATTGCCACCTTCTGCGGTAGTAATCCTCCCAGCTCCTTCCGCCGCAGCGGATCTCCGCCCAGTCTTGGGAAATCTTTTCGGGGCGGCAGCCGTTCTTTTCCGGCCGCCGCTCGAAAAATCGAAGCGAATCACGATTCAAATATCGGATAGGGTTCATCTGTTTTTCAACCTGGATGGGAGATTCATTGGCTGCGCATCGGGGTGGAAAGACGGCCTCCACCTAAAATACACTGCCACGGAAAACGGAAAAAATAAATAGGGTGATGATATTATTTGCCGGTAAGTTAAAGATGCAGGCCGAATCGGCGCGCCATCGCTTATAGATATCTCTGTGGGAAAAATTGAACACCTCCAGAGGCAAATTTTTCCGAAATGGATCAGTTTTTTATAAGATCCTCATAAAGCAGCGTCTGAAAATATCGACGGGATGCTTTTCCTTTTTACCGGCTCGAATGGTGAGGAGACATCTCTTGACAGGGGTTTCGTAAAGAATTAGACACAGTTTGAAAGCTGGGCACATTATTTGCTTTCGATTTCCCTTAAGAAAACGAAGTATTCAAAATTTCGAAAAGCGGCTTTCTTTAAAGTGAACAGCGGCATCGAATAGAGCACATGTGTCGGAATCCCGACGATCGGGAGTCGCTGCCTGTGCAGCGGAGGATTTGAATGCGACAATCACGGATGACGAACCGGACGGATCGGCGTGAAGAGACGATGGAGGAATCGACGAAAGAGATGGAAAACCCGTTGGATCGCTTCTACAGCGTCGAATTTTCAATCCACGGGTTGAATCTGCTCTATCAATCCAGGATCTGGATGGGCAGGGCCTGGAGCAATGCAGCGGCTTCGATGTTTGCCCTGGTGAAGGAAAATTCGAACATCTTGGATTGGCTGCAAGTCGGAGACGTGCTGAACATGAAGTACTACTCGAATGATTCGATGTGTCCTACGAGAAACTTCGATACCAAAATCGAGTACATCACGCGAGATCAAAACGGGCGTTTCAAGGGGCATTATCTGGTGGGGCTCGAAATCCTGACCCAGGTGGATCGGGCCCGGCAACCCCTTGAGACCGGGCCGCAGAGAGTCGAGTGGGGGCATGGCGTTCGTGAAAAAGATGAAAACCGGACGATGCCCGTATTTGAAACGGACGCTCGCGTCACTTTCTAGAACATATCACACGAATAAAATATATCATGGGGATGGAGAATGGACGATAGACAGCCCGCATCCGATTTTTCCATAAACCAGCTCAAGGAGATCTCGAACTGGGTCTCTTCGGTCGAAGACGTCGACCAGGTGCTGGAGCTTATCATCGAAACCGCAACGAAGATGATGAAGGCAAAAGCCAGCTCTCTCCTCTTGGTCGATCGCAAGACCAAGCGGCTTTTTTTCAAGGTGGCCACGGGTGACAAGAGTGAAGATGTCAAGAAATTCGAAGTGCCGCTCGGGCAGGGGATTGCAGGCCATGTGGCAGCGACGGGGGAGCCGCTCCTGATTCCGGATGTCCGAAAGGATTCCCGCTGGTACAAAGAGATCAGCGAATCGATCGGATTCCAAACGCGCTCGATCGTCTGCGTTCCCATGAAGATCAAAGACGAGATCATCGGGGTGGTCGAAATTATCGATAAGACCGACGGAAATCCGATTCAAAAAGAGGATATCAAACTGCTCACGGTCTTTGCCGAACTGGCTGCCATGACAATCGGAAGCGCCCGGAAATTTGCCCACGTGAAACGAGAGATCCGGGATTTGAAAGAAGAACTGGGCCTTCAGCATCAGATCATCGGTGAGAGCAACGCGCTGCACAAGGTGATTTCGGACGCCTTCAAGGTCGCAAATTCCAAGACAAGCACATTGATCGTGGGGGAAAGCGGTACCGGAAAAGAGCTTCTGGCGAGGCTCATCCATCGGGCCGGTATCCGGAAAGACGAGCCGTTGATCGTCTTGAACTGCGCGGCACTCCCGGAAACTCTGCTGGAGGGGGAGCTGTTCGGTCATGAAAAGGGGGCGTATACGGGGGCCTTCGATCGAAAAATCGGAAAATTCGAACTGGCGGACAAAGGGACAATTTTCCTGGATGAAATCGCCGAGATGAGCCCCGGGATGCAGGCGAGGCTGCTCAGAGTCCTGCAGGAGGGAGTATTCTACCGCCTCGGCGGGAACACCCCCATCTACGTCGATGTGCGGGTGATTGCAGCAACAAACAGGGAAATCGCAAAGGAGGTTTCCGAAGGCCGATTCCGTGAAGACCTCTATTATCGGCTCAATGTCGTTCAGATCCAGATGCCGACCCTCCGGGAGCGCAAGGAGGACATCGTTCTCCTGGCGGAATATTTTTTGGATATATTCCGGAAGGAAAGGGGGCTCTCGCGGCTGATCATCTCACGAGCCGCCATGGAAAAGATGATCGACTACCACTGGCCCGGCAATGTCCGGGAACTCAGAAATGCCATCGAGCGTGCCGTCGTTCTGGGCAACGGAAGCGAAATCCTGCCCGATGATCTTCCCATCTTCGTTTCGGACCGGAAGTATCCGGGTCTTCAGGTCGGTCTTTCTCTTCACGAAGCCATCGATACCTTCAAGAAAGCCTTCATCCGGATGAATCTGGAGCACACCAGCGGAAGCCGCAGCCAGGCGGCCAAAATCCTCGGCATTCAACGGACGTATCTTTCCAGCCTCATTTCGAAGTACCAGTTGAATTGAAGAAGCTGAAAGTGCGAAGCTGAAAGAAAACCGGATCTTCATACGCTCTTCTCACGCAAAGCCGCCAAGACGCAAAGAGAAACGAATTTTCGATGTCTTCGCGCTTTGAGCTTTCAGCTTCGCGCTATTTCCATTGACAACCAAGACCCGCTTTTTATAAGTTCAACAGAGTTCACCGCCGTCTATCGGCGCTCCTGAATCCCGCCGGAGGCGGGAAACGCTGAACACTGAACACTCGAATTAGGAGACCGGTCATGAAGTGGGATTTTCCCTATCGATCGCAGCGGATGCCTGTGATGGCAAAAAACGTGGTTGCTGCATCTCAGCCCCTTGCGACGCTTGCGGGCATCCGGATGCTGTTGAAAGGGGGCAACGCCGTCGACGCCGCAATCGCCTCCGCCATTGCCTTGACAGTGGTAGAGCCTACCAGCAACGGCATCGGCAGCGATGGGTTTGCCATCGTCTGGGACGGCAAGCGGCTGCATGGAGTAAACGGTTCCGGCCGCTCTCCCCGGCGATGGTCCTTGGAACGGTTTTCTGACCGTGCGACGATGCCGATGTACGGTTGGGAAAGCGTGACGGTGCCTGGGGCGGTATCCGTATGGGTGGAGTTATCCCGGAGTTTCGGACGCCTTCCGTTCGATGCGCTGTTTGCCCCGGCGATCGAATACGCTTCAGACGGTTTTGCCGTCTCCCCGATCACCGCCATCCGGTGGGCGGCCGCCCAGAGAGTCTACAAGGATTTTTTCGATTTTCACAAAACATTTCTCCCCTCCGGCCGTGCACCGGAGCCTGGCCAGTGGTTTCGCTGCCCCGATCAGGCAAAGACGCTGGAAAAGATCGCCGCATCCAAGGGCGAATCTTTTTACCTCGGAGAACTGGCTGAAAGGATTGCAGCGTCCGCAGAGGGGCAGGGTGGGGCAATGACTGCCGATGATCTGGCGAATCACCGACTGGACTGGGTCGATCTTTTATCCCAGGATTACCGGGGCTACACGCTGCATGAGATCCCGCCAAACGGACAGGGGATCGCCTCTCTGATGACGCTGTCGATGCTTTCGAATTTCGATCTTTCGGCTTACCCGGTCGATTCGGTCGATTCGCTGCACCTTCAGATCGAGGCCATGAAGCTTGCGTTTGCCGACATCAAACGGCACCTTGCAGACCCCGACCATATGCGACTCGACGCTGCGGAGCTGCTGAATACCGATTATCTGAAGCGCCGTGCCGAAACGATCGACATGAAAAGAGCACAGTTTCCGGACACCGGTATTGCGGCGGACGGGGGTACCGTCTACCTTACGGCCGCCGATGCGGATGGCGTGATGGTTTCCTTCATCCAGTCTAATTACATGGGATTCGGCTCCGGGGTTGTTGTCCCCGGAACGGGGATCAGCATGCAAAACCGCGGCTACGGATTCACCTTGGAAAAGGGACATCCCAACCAGGTCGAAGGCGGCAAGCGTCCATACCATACCATCATACCGGGGTTTGTCAGCCGCAACGGATCTCCGGTCATGAGCTTCGGGGTGATGGGGGGGCATATGCAGGCCCAGGGGCATGTTCAAATGATGGTTCGCATTTTCGACTATGGCCAAAACCCACAGACCGCCTCCGATGCCCCGAGATGGCATCTGATGACGGAGGACAACCGGGTCGCGGTGGAGCCCGGCTTTGCGCCGGAAGTTCTGCAGGGGCTCTCCGAGCGCGGTCACATCATCGTCACCGGCCAGTCGGAATCGCTCTTCGGGGGCGCACAGCTCATCTATAGAATGTCCAATGTAGAATGTCCAATGTCCAATTTCCAAGGAAAAGAGACTGGGGGGGGAGGCGGTTTCTACGTTTCGGGTTCCGATCATCGGAAAGACGGATGCGCGGTCGGGTATTGAAGAGCAAGAGGTCGGAGGTCGGAAGTCAGATACCCTCAAATCTTCTCAACTTCTAATCTTCTTTCCCTCTACGCTACGCCCTATGCCCCCGACACTTGATCATTGGAAATTCTACATTCTGCATTGGACATTCTCATGATCCGAAGCCGAAAAATGATTCTAACCGCGGTTCTGCTCATGGCCGCTGTTATCGTGGGGGCGGGGGCGGGTGTTTTTATCGCCCTGACTTCCGATTTGCCGGAAATCCAGGCGCTGGAGAACTTCAAACCCTCTGCCATCAGCCGGATCTATTCGGCGGACAGAGTGCTCCTTGCCGAGCTTTTCGCCGAGAAACGGGATCCGGTCCCGCTCGATGAGATTCCGGAGTTTCTCAAAGCCGGAATCGTCGCAACCGAAGACCAGAGTTTTTACAGCCACAGCGGCGTCGACGTCAGAGGCATCGTCCGGGCCGTGGTCAAAAATTTATTGGCCGGAGGATATGCCGAGGGGGCGAGCACCATCACGCAGCAGTTGGCCAAGACTTTTTTTCTCACCCCGCAAAAGACATTGGCAAGGAAGCTCAAGGAAGCTTTCTTATCTTTCCAGTTGGAGAGGCGATACACGAAAAAGGAGATCCTTGAGTTCTATTTGAACCAGGTCTACTTCGGAAGCGGTGCATACGGGGTGGAGTCGGCCGCCCGCATCTTTTTCGGAAAAACGGTCAGGGAGTTGACGCTTTCCGAGTGCGCGCTGATTTCCGGAACGCCCAAGGCCCCTTCCCGGTATTCGCCGCTTGTCAATCCGGACCTGGCGATGAAGCGCAGAAACACCGTTCTGCTTCAGATGCGAAAAAACGATCTCATCGATGAAAATGCATACCGGAATGCCTTGGAAGAACCGGTCCAGCCGGCGGACCGGCGGAAAAGCCCGGTCAAAGCCCCTTATTTCGTGGAATACATCAAACCGGAGCTTGAGTCGGTCATCGGATCGGCCCCGCTTTATCGCGAGGGGCTTGCGGTGACGACCTCACTTTCCTACCGCATGCAGGAGGCGGCCGAAGAGGCGGTGGCCGAAGGGCTTTTGCAGCTCGAAGACCGCATGAGAAAGAAAGGGATCGACGCTTCCGCGCCGCAGGCCGCATTGATCGCACTCGATGTTCA
>QZKK01000221.1 GCA_003599475.1 Desulfobacteraceae bacterium | reverse complement strand
CACATCCATCGGGGGGAAACCCTCGGTGTGGTCGGGGAATCGGGCTGTGGAAAGAGTGTAACGGCCATGTCGCTTCTCCAGTTGATCCCGATGCCTCCCGGCGAACTTGTCAGCGGCAGGGCGATCTTCCAGGAACGGGATCTGCTTGCGCTTCCCGCGGAAGAGATTCGAAAAGTACGGGGGAACCGGATTTCGATGATCTTTCAGGAGCCGATGACATCGCTCAATCCGGTCTTTTCCATCGGAGACCAGATCTGTGAATCCATACGGCTGCACCAGGGGCTTGAAAAGACGGCCGCCGGGGAGAAGGCGATCGAAATGCTGAGGCTGGTTGGCATTCCCGAACCGGCTCGGCGCATCGGGGAATACCCGCACCAGCTTTCCGGCGGAATGCGCCAGCGGGTGATGATCGCAATGGCGCTTTCCTGCAACCCGGCGCTTCTGATCGCAGACGAACCGACGACTGCACTCGATGTGACGGTGCAGGCCCAGATTCTCGAGTTGATGCTCGACTTGCAGAAAAAAATCCGGATGAGCATCATGCTGATTACCCACGATCTCGGGGTGATCGCCGAAACAGCGGACCGGGTCATCGTAATGTACTGCGGAAAGATCGTGGAATCGGCAGACGTCCGGAAGATCTTTCACGATGTGCTGCACCCTTACACCCACCTGCTGATGGGGTCTGTCCCGAAGTTGGACGAAGAGGGAGGCAGGCTCAAGGAGATTCCCGGGGTGGTTCCAAGCCTCTACAACCTGCCGCCGGGGTGTGATTTTCATCCCCGGTGCCCGATTGCCATAAACGAATGCAGGCTGCGGCAGCCGGCGCTTTTCGAAGCCAGGCCCGGGCATCGGGTGGCCTGCATCCGTGCGCTGGAGGGGCTGTTATGAACGGAACCCCGCTGCTTGAAGTCACGAATTTAAAGAAACATTTCCGTCTGAAGCGGACCTCACTGTTTGGACAGCGGGAGCGCGTCTTTGCGGTTGACGGCGTGAACCTTTTCCTCAAACCGGCTGAGACCCTGGGACTGGTCGGAGAATCCGGGTGCGGCAAATCGACTCTGGGGCGCACCGTGTTGCGCTTAATCGATCCGACTGCGGGTACGATCCGCTTCAACGGCACCGACATCACCCATCTGAAAGGGGCTGCGTTAAAAAAGATCCGTGCCGAAATGCAGATCATCTTTCAGGATCCTTATTCTTCGCTCAATCCGAGGCTGACCGTACTTCACATCATCGGCGATGCGCTGAAAACACACGGCATCGCCCGGGGGGGCGAAATCGCAGACCGCGCGGCCGATATGCTCGACAAAGTGGGGATCCATCGGGAGAAGCTGCGAACATTTCCGCACGAATTCTCCGGCGGCCAGCGGCAGAGGATCGGCATCGCCCGTGCCTTGATCCTGAACCCGAAGCTTATCGTCTGCGACGAGCCTGTATCTGCCCTCGATGTCAGCATCCAGGCACAGGTGATCAATCTGCTGGCCGATTTAAAGAAGGAATTCCAGTTCAGCTACATCATGATTGCGCACGATCTTTCCGTAGTCAACCATGTGTCCAACCGGATTGCCGTGATGTATCTGGGACAGATCATCGAGCTTGCCGCCAACCGGGCGCTGCTTCGAAAGCCGCTCCACCCGTACACCCAGGCGCTGATCTCGGCCATTCCCGTTCTCGACCCGGATAAAAAAAAGAAGCGGATCATCCTCGAGGGAGAGCCCCCGAGCCCGATCCATCCGCCGGCAGGCTGTCGATTTCATCCCAGGTGCTTCAGGGTCATGGATATCTGCCGGGTTGCCGAACCGCAATGGCGGGAAATCGAACCGGAGCACTACACGATGTGCCACCTGTATTGAACGGGTTGCGAGTTGCGGGTTACGAGTTGCGGGTTGAAAATCCGCGGGAGGACAGCTTGCGGTTCCTCCCTCTGGATGAGGGAGGGCTAGTTCGGCGGTGGTATATTGTGGGAGTTTCCTTCTTAACCGTAACCCGCAACCCGCAACAGAGTCCCCAAGAAAGGAGTCTTGAATAATGCCGTCCACAAAGGAACCGTTGATTTCACCCTCCGAGTTTATCGGCCTCGAAAATATCGTCCATCTGGGTGTGGGGGGGGAAGCCCCCATGCTCAAATCCCATCGGGATGCGGTGGAGCGGTTTTTTGCCGACAAGGCCCTGGGGGAAAAAGGGAGGGAGCGGGAGGATGAAACGGTTTACCGGTGCAAGGAGAAAGTCGCCCGGCTGCTGAAGGTGAAAGCGGAGGAGATCGCTTTTCTATCCAGCAGCTCCGAAGGAATCAATCTCCTTGTCTACGGCCTGCCTTGGAAATCCGGAGACAATGTGGTGGTCTGTGATGTCGAGTTTCCTTCCGAAACACTCCCCTGGACGCGATTGCAGCGGAAGGGAGTCGAAATCCGGATCGTTCGCCACAGAAGCTGGTATATCGATCTTCAGGACATCGAACGGGCAATCGATTCCCGCACGAGGCTCGTCGTGGTCAGCGACGTCAGCTATTTTACCGGGCAGCGGCTGAAAATCAAGGAGCTTTCCGGGATCGTCCGCAAGAGCGGTTCTCTTTTATGCGTCGACGCCACGCATTCGGCCGGTGCTGTTTCCGTCGAAGCCGGATATGCCGATATCCTGATTGCAAGTTGCTACAAGTGGCTCCTGGCCGTGCATGGAACGGCGATCTTCTACTGGAACCGGGACCGGCTTCCCGATCTTGAAGTCCCCTTTCTCGGCTGGCATTCGGGAGTTTCGATTCCCGATTGGCAGACTCCGACCCAATTTGTTCTCCGCAAAGGAGCGGACCGGTTCGAACCGGGGAACGTAAGCTTCATCAGCATCTATATCCTGGAAAACGCCCTGGACCGCATCTTAAAAATCGGACTGCCGGTAATCGAAGAACGCGTGCTGGCCCTGAGCGGCCTGGCCCGGCAGGGGCTAAAACGGCTCGGACTTGAGTTGATGACCCCTGAAAACCCTCTGGAACGCGCGGGGAACGTCTGCTTCATGACATCACGCATCGGGGAGATTACCGATGCACTGGCAGAAAGAGGGGTTGTGGTATGGGGCGGGTACGCCGGGGTGGGCCGCATTCGGATTTCCACTCACCTCTACAACACGGAAGAAGATGTAGATCGGCTGATTTCGGCCGTCCAGGAAATTCCTCGATCTTGAGCGCCCCTCCATCTCCCTCATGAACCTTTCTTCTACTTCTTATACTGCCTGATCAGGCGATCTCTCAGATCTTTGAGCCTGTTGCTGATCCCTACTTTGTAGATGTGCGGATTTTCGAACCGTTTGTATTCCACAGGAAGCATTTCCAGTCGCTCGCGGCAGTATTGTGCCGTTCGGGAAAGCGAAGGCGGGTTGTACACGATTTTACCCCCTTCCATCACGAGGTTCAGCAACGGCACGACTTCATACCGTTCGAGGGGAAAGGACTGATGGGGAACGAATGGATGATGCATCATCGAAATCGTTTTTTCATCATCGAGCGACACCGCATCGGCGCCTGAAAACTGCCCCTGATCATCGATGGCCCGCCATACCTGCTTTTTATCCGGCAGCGTGATTTTAAACACATTTTCAGAAAGCTTGATAACCGGCCTGCCGTCGACGTGCGCCAGTTTGTATACACCGTCGAGCGCTGCATCCGGCTGTCCGGTGACGAGGCTTGTCCCTACGCCGAAAACGTCGATGGGCGCCTCCTGCTCCAATAGGCTTCTGATCACATACTCATCGAGTTGGTTGGAGGCCGCAATTTTGACGTAATGCAACCCCGAATCGTCCAGCATGGCACGGCTCTGTTTGGAAAGATAGGCCAGGTCCCCGCTGTCGAGCCGGATCCCCTTTAAGCGCAGGCCTTTATTCTCCATCTCTTTGGCTACGGTAATCGCATTGGGAACGCCGCTTTGCAGGGTGTCGTAGGTGTCCACAAGCAGAACGCATTCATCCGGCCTGGCGGCGGCGAAACTGCGAAAGGCCGCCAGTTCGTTTTCGTGGCTCTGAATATAGGCGTGCGCCATGGTGCCGGATGCCCGCAGGCTGTAATCCCTTGCCGCCCGCGCATTGCTGGTCGCATCGAAGCCGCCGATGAAGGCGGCGCGTCCCGCATGGTAGCCGCCCAATCCCTGCGCACGGCGCAATCCGAAATCGATGAGCGTGCCGTCTTTGGCGGCAAGGCGCATGCGGCTGGCCTTTGTGGCGATCAGCGACTGGAAGTTGATCATGTTGAGCAGCACCGTTTCGATGATCTGGGTCTCGATCAACGTCCCCTCGACCCTCAGCACGGGCCGCGTCGGAAACATCAGATCCCCTTCAGGAGGAGAATAGAGGGTGCCTTTAAAACGAAAATCTTTAAGATACGCCAGATAGTCTGGATGAAAGCCTTGTGCCCGCAGAAAATCGTTGTCTTCTTTATCGAAGCGGAAATTCTCAAGGATCTTCAGCAAGTCCAGAAGGCCGGCAAACACGGCATATCCGCCGCTAAACGGGTTCTTCCGGAAAAAGTAATCGAATACGGCGTGTTGATCCTTGCGGCCGTTCAAGAAATAAGCCTGGCCCATCGTCAGTTCGTAATGGTCGGTATATGTTGCTGTAATATCGAGCATAAGCGCTCCCTTTCTTCATTCCCCAATGTTCCAAGATTCCAATGATCTCCGGATCTTTACTTATCACTTATCGCGGTTATCCACAAAGCTCAATGGGAAGACCCGGCAATTCCCGGCTCTGCATACTTTTCTCACTGGAGCTTTATGGAGAACCGCGTTCCTTTTTAGTAGACGGTATGGTATTTTATTGCGATTGAAACAGAAGCTTCGCCGGCTCGAGGTGCGCTGCTCGCTAGGGCATCCCGCTGGTTTTCGACAGGTCAACACGCGATTCGATCACTTCGAATCCTGAAATGAAAAAAATGACTTTCAACGAAATGGCGGCCTATTCCGACGTGGTTATCGATGCGAGCCGGTTGATGATCGCGGTGCTGGACCGGGATGCAAAAGTTGTACAGGTTAATTCCGTCTTTGAGAACGTTACCGGATATTCGTTGTCTGAATTCAAAGGCCTTTACTGGTCCAATAAGATCTTTTTCGCAAAAGATAAAAAAGCGGTAAAAAGGATCCTTCAGGGCCTTCCCTTGGAGGAGGCGCCGGCTGTCCAGATCACCAAGATATTGACCCGGGACGGCAGAGAACGATTTGTGGAGTGGTCGTATCGGATGATCCGGCAAACCGATCCCGACGATCGGAATATTTTAATCGTCGGACAAGACATCTCTGAACGTTTTCGAAACGAAAGGAAACTGCTGCGCGAGCGGATTAAGCTGATCGAAAGAAACAAAGAGTTGACCTGCTTGTACGGCATGGCTAAAATCGCCGTAAACTCGGATATTTCACTTCCGGAGCTGCTGCAATCCATTGTCACGATCCTTCCGCCCGCCTTTCAGTTTCCGGAAATCGCATCGGCCAGGATCCAAATGAAAGAAGATTCCTATGCCACCGCCGGATTCAAGGAGTCGGATCATAAGCTATGTGAAAAAATCATCATTCAGAGGAAGGAACTTGGATCCATCGAAGTTTTCTACCCCGCTAAGAGAGTTCGAAAAGGCAAGGGCAGGATCCACTTTTTAATTGAAGAACATCGGCTTTTGAGAACCATCGCGCGCCAAGTCACTCTCATGATAGAAAAAAAACTTGCCGATGACAAAAGATTGGAGCTGGAAGGCCAGCTCCGGCATGCAGACCGCCTGGCAAAAATCGGACAGTTGACAGCCGGGGTCGCCCATGAGTTGAATGAACCTCTTGGAAATATTCTCGGCTTTGCACAGCTTGCCGTCAAGACCCCCGACCTGCCCTTTCAGGTCTGCCGTGATTTGGAAAACATCGTCCAGTCTTCGTTGCATGCCAGAGAGATCATCAAAAAACTCATGCTGTTCAGCAGGCAAATGCCGCATCGGAAGGTCAGGGTGAATCTGAATACGTTGATTGCAGACGGACTGGCATTTATCGAGCCCCGTTTTGCCAATAACCAGATCCGATTTATAAAAGACCTGGATCCGGATCTTCCGGAGATCACGGCGGATCCCTCCCAGTTGACGCAGGTGCTCGTAAATCTGGTGATCAATGCGGTCCAGGCGATGCCGGCCGGCGGCGCATTGACCATCGAAACCATCGCCGAAGATGAGGCTGCGGTTTTATGCGTGAAGGACACCGGAATCGGTATGGAAAAAGAGATCGTCGAACAGATCTTTCTGCCTTTTTTTACGACAAAGGAAGTGGATCAGGGAACCGGTCTGGGGCTATCGGTTGTCCATGGCATTGTGACAGCCCATGGGGGAAAAATCATGGTGGACAGCGAAAAAGGCAAAGGCTCGCGATTCACGATTCAGTTCCCGTGCGATCCGGGAAAAGGAGCCGAGGACGGTGAGTAAAAAAACGCGTTCTCTCCCCCTGAAGATCCTCGTCGTGGATGATTCACCGGCCACCCTGGAGGTGATTCAACGGAACCTGAATTCTGAAGGATACCAGGTTTTTACAGCTACAAGCGTCCAGGGGGCTGTCGATTTTTTAGAAGAAAATCCAATCGACCTGGTTGTCACCGATCTCAAGCTGCCGAAAATAAGCGGGTTGGATCTGGTGCGATATGTCCGGGAGAACCTCGAGGATGCCGAAGTCATGATGATCACCGGCTATCCTTCGATCGAGGGTGCTGTCGAGGCGGTAAAAACGGGGGCGGAAGAATACCTGGTAAAGCCGTTTACGGATAAAGAGCTCGTTACAGCGGTTCAGCGAATGATCAAAAAGCTGGATCGCAGGCGCAGGGCGCGATCGAAAACGTTCCGGTCCCAGGCATTCGGGATTATCGGCGAATCGCCGGTTATGCAGGATGTCTTCAAACTGATCGAAAAAGCTTCCTCGACCCAGGCGACGGTTCTCATTTCCGGCGAAAGCGGAACCGGAAAAGAGCTGGTCGCACGGGCGGTGCACTATGGAGGCAACCGCCGCTCCGCCCCCTTCGTTCCAGTCAACTGCACCGCCATACCCGATAATCTGATCGAGAGCGAACTTTTCGGCCATGTAAAGGGTGCTTTTACGGATGCAAGAGATTCCCGCGCCGGATTCTTCCAAATTGCAGACGGCGGAACCATCTTTTTTGACGAGATCGGCGATGCCAGCCTGAACATGCAGGGAAAGCTTCTCCGGGTGATGCAGGATAAAACCATTTACATGGTGGGATCAAGCCGTGCGCACCATGTAGACACCCGGGTGATTGCAGCCACGAACAAGGACTTGTTGAGTCTGGTCGAAAAAGATGTTTTCCGTGAAGACCTCTACTACCGGATCAATGTCATCCATGTCATCATCCCGCCGTTGCGCGAGCGGGGGGATGATATCATGCTTTTGATCAATTTTTTTCTCGAAAAATTTTCAAAGGAAATGAACCGCCCGGCGCACGGTATCACCGATGAAGCACTGCGGATTTTGGCGGACTATCACTGGCCCGGAAATGTCCGGGAGCTCGAAAATCTGATTCAACGCCTGGTCGTCATCACCGAGGGAGACACAATCGATGTGTCGGAATTACCGGCGGCGATGAAGTTCTGTGTCCGTCAAAGCAAAGGGTTAAACCGGACGCTGGCCGACGTGGAAGCCGAACATATCCGAGATGTCCTGGAGAGTGTGAATGGAAACAAGACCAAGGCCGCAGAAATTCTCGGAATCGACCGCAAGACACTCCGTGAAAAAATGAAGAAATGAATTCCTGAACCCTATAAGCCGTAATTTTTTACCTCGGAGCGATCCGATTACCGGGTTTTCTGCTAACCCTTAAAAAACAGCACTGGCAATCAAAACGATACAGCCGACGGTAAAGGAATTTCAATGCCCCATCGTAAACGGGTAATTTTCCCCCATCGGTTCATAATGCCCCGATTTCCGGCCCTGTTACCCAAGCACCCGCCGGAGCCGATTGCGGCTTCCTGCAGCTCGAACGGAAATTATTTGTATCGCCTGATGCCCTGTTTTTTAGTTAAACCAATTATTTATGTTCGCTATGCGATACAACGCCATTCCCGGCGAGCCGCCGATCGTCCTCACCTGTAAATCCTGGCACACGCCTTGCTCATTGGACAAAATCGATCTTGAAAATCCATGCAAGGACAAGAATCAAAAGGAGCAGTGCGATGAACTTCATGAGCAACGGTTGGGGTATATGTATCACTTGCATTTATCGTTCAGGCTGCATATCGTTTCAAAATGCCCTGCGGGCCGGGAGGCCGGTCTGGGACTGCTACGAGTATGATCACGGCAGCGGGGATGAATGCGCAACGCCATGCCTGGAGAAACCGGCGCCCTTAAAACCCGTCGAGTTGGCCCATGACCCGGGTGCGGGCTCGGAAAGAGCAAAGGGGCTCTGTAGGAACTGTACGAACCGAAGTTTCTGCATGCTGCCCTTTTCAGAAGGCGGGATCTGGCATTGTGAGGAATACTGCTAAGTGCTTCGACGCGCAATTATTGTGACGTATTATCAGGCACTGGGTAGATATAATTGCTTGCTCGGCACTAAGTCCTGAGCAAATAAATTCGTCACCGGATTTATGCGCCGATGGACTAAGCCGATTCGATCATCCGCCAGGTTGTTTCAAACGGATTTTAGCTCAGGAAATTACATGAAAGAGGATTGAAACGATGAATTACCGGAATTCCTACGTCGATACAGTGAAAGATGCTCTTCATCGAAAGTACTTTTGGGAAAAAGAATTCATACAGGCAGTCGACGAAGTTTTTTCGTCCTTAGGCCCGGTCATCGAGCACGAGCCGATATACCGGAACGAAAAAATCCTGGAAAGACTGGTCGAGCCCGAGCGGGTCTTTATCTTCAGGGTCCCCTGGAAAGATGATTCCGGCGACATTCAGGTGAATACCGGGTATCGAATTGGTTTCAACAGTGCGCTTGGACCCTACAAGGGCGGGCTGCGGTTTCACTCCTCCGTGACGCTGAGCATTTTGAAATTTCTCGGGTTCGAGCAGATCTTCAAGAACGCCCTGACCGGTCTGCCGCTCGGCGGCGGCAAAGGCGGCAGCGATTTCAATCCCCGGGGCAAGTCCGATCGGGAGATCGAAAATTTCTGTCAAAGCTTCATGATCGGTTTGTACACCCATATCGGAGCCAGCACGGACGTTCCGGCCGGGGATATCGGCGTGGGGGCAAGGGAAATCGGGTACCTTTTCGGGCAGTATAAAAGGCTTAAAAATGTTTTTGAAGGGGTGCTGACCGGCAAGGGGCTCGACTGGGGCGGCTCTCTTTTGAGGCCGGAGGCCACCGGTTTCGGCGCCGTCTATTTTGCGGACGAAATGTTGAAAACGCGCGGAGAAAATATTGCGGGTAAACGGGTCGCCGTCTCCGGATTCGGAAACGTCGCATGGGGGGTGGTTCGTAAAGTGACCGAGATGGGGGGAAAAGTGGTCACGCTGTCCGGGCCGGACGGGTTCGTTTACGACAGGGAAGGCATCAGCGGGGAGAAAATCGACTATATGCTGCAGATGCGGGCAAGCTCCAGGGACCGGGTTCAGGATTATGCCGAAAAATTCAGGGTCGACTTTTTTCCGGGCAAAAGACCCTGGGACGTGGAATGCGATCTGGCCTTTCCATGCGCCTGTGAAAACGAACTGGACGAAACGGACGCCGGGAATCTTCTCCGAAACGGGTGCCGGTGCTTGACGGAATGCTCCAACATGCCGGTGACGCCGCAAGCGGCGGAGCTGATCCTTGAAAGTAAAATCCTCTACTCGCCCGGCAAGGCCTCAAACGCCGGGGGAGTGGCCTGCTCGGGCCTTGAGATGGTTCAAAACAGCACCAAGATGAGGTGGACCCGGGAAGAGGTGGATCAGAAGTTGAAACAGATCATGACCGATATTCACCGCAACTGCATGGAAGCGGCCGAAGAATTCGACACCCCCGGAAACTACGTCAAAGGGGCGAACATCGCAGCGTTCAAGCGAGTGGCAAACGCGATGCTGGATCAGGGCAATACCTGACCGGAGACCCCCAAGCATTTTTTTCGGCGGGACGACCGAGCGGGTCGTGCGCTTCATTCGATCCGAAGATGATTTTACGGCCGGTCATTCAGGAATCGCGCCCGAATTCAGCCGGAGTCCAGTCCCGCGAAGCAGGATTTCAAGAGCCTCTGGACTCCGGCATTTGCCACGATTCCCCTCTGATCCAGGAGACAACGGGCTGAGATGCAAACCATCGGAAATATTTAGCCTTGTTGCCTCTGTCAGGGTTTCTTCGGTTTCTTTTTTGTCGGAATGAATGCCAGCCCGATAAAGATCGCTATCAGCCCGACGACCAATAGACTCTCCAATAGGTATTCGTTATCGAACATAAGGAGCTTCCTTTTATTCTGCTTTGGGTTGAAGCCCGGGCCTTTCGCTGATTTCAAATTTTCGGCTCTTTTTATTGAACCATCCCTCGTAAAGAATCAGTTGCGGATTAGTGTCGAAGCTTCTGTAATTTTTAATAGACGCCCTTGCGGCGGCGGTTTTTGCCGGATCATAGATGCGAATGTCTTTCGTTTCGCTGGAATCCGGTTTATCCATCATTACGGCCTTCAGTGTCCACACCCAATCCGGATTCTTTTTCAAGTTGACGACCATATGCATCCCGATCGCTTCAGGTAGATCTTTCGGCCTTGGAAGTTTTTCCACATTATTATTGCCGGCCGATCCTTCTTTTTTTTCCCAAAATTTCCAATTCATTGCTTTATCTCCGTATTTAAAAAGTCCCTGATTAACGAAAAGGGGCGAAATATCGCCGGGACATCCGCCCCGATCTGATTCCGTGATTCCTGTTTTTCCAATCCGTAAAATCTCGTTTCGGACCTGCTGCACGGCAAAATGTCGACTTTGAAGAGCCGGCGGCGTCTCACGAAGGCGGACCACTCCATCGCCGGCCCAGGAAAATGGCCGACAAATCGAATCCCGCTCGCGCCATATTGTGGCAGGAGGTGATCGACAAAACGTGAGAATTCAGTCCGGACTTACTCTACGGGGTCATCGAGATTCGATGGGAGGCGCTCTGATGGGGATTACCGTGCGGTCTGTGCGGTGGAAAATGCCGGCGTTTTCTTCGAAACAGGAGGGCAGCGATTTTCGGAACAAGTCGATCTGCGGCTGGCCCGGTATGAGCCCGGCTTTGAGCAGATCGTACAGGCCATCGCCAAGCCTGCTCCGCGTTCTGTCCGCGAGGGCTGAAGTCGCGCCGACAAAGGCAGAAATAAAGAGGACGGGTTCCGAGCCAAGACCGGAGTTGTGCAATGCATCCAGCCATGGTGTCATGATGGCTGTCTGTGAAAGGCAGAGGATTAGAAGGCAAACCAGAGTGGCCCGGAACCGTTTCGCTACCGGCATAAGTCGACCCTGAGAGTGATGCCCCGTCAATCCGCTCCCGCCATGGAAACACCGTCGATTTTCAAGGGCGTCATAGATCCAAAAGTGCGCTCTTCCTGTTCAGGTTTTTACAGTCGAGGGCAAAGAGCCCGATTTTGTGGAAAAGATCATCGCAAAAGGGAAAATGTTTGTCAAGTGGCTCGGTTGCACCACCGGCTTCATCGGCCGCGATGCGTCATTGCCTGGATGCGGACGATTTCATCGATGCTCAAGATCGATCGATCCGCCTGCGCGTTTTCTTCGAGCTGCTCCACGCGTTTGGCGCCGGCGATCACCGAAGCCACCTCCCCTTTGGAAAGAAGCCATTGAACGGCCAGATGCCCGACCGGAATGCTTTTTTCCGCCGCAATCTCCTTCAGCTTCTCGACGGTCTCAATATTCTTATCGTAAACTTCCGGATCGAAGGCGCCGCTTCGGTGCCGCCAGTCTTTTTCGGAAAGCTTGAAGTCCCGGGTGTATTTTCCACCGAGCAACCCGAAGGCAAGCGGCCCCCAGGGGATGAAACCGATCCCCCTTTCGCTGCAGAAGGGAAGAATTTCGGCCTCAACCTCCCGCTGAAGGAGGTTGTAGCGGGACTGAACCGCATCGACAGGGCCGGACTTGAGTGCGCTTCGAATATCGGAAAGCTCGAAGTTGGATACCCCGGCAGCCCGGATCAGCCCCTCTTCCTTGAACCGCATCAAAGCCCCGAAGGCCTCTTCCGGAGGCGTCTTTCCGTCGGGCCGGTGGATGTAGTAAAGATCGATGTGGTCTGTACCGAGCCTTTTCAGAGAGGCGGCAAGGGCCTCTCGCAGGTAGGCCGGATCGTTGCTCACCCCCGCCCGCGATTTGCCGTCAAACCGGATGCCGCCCTTGGTTGCGAGCACCACGCTCTCCCTGCGGCCCTTCAGCGCTTTTCCGACGAGCTCTTCGGATCTCCCCATCCCGTAAACGTCGGCCGTATCGATCAAGGTGATCCCCAGGTCGACGGCCCTGCGGACCAGGCGAACGCCCTCTTCTTCGTCCACCTTTTCATACAGGTTGTGGCCTCCGATGTAGTTCGTGCCGAATCCGATTTCGGAAACTTCGATTCCGGAAGTCCCAAGCTTTCGTTTCTTCATAGCCGCCCTCGAATTTAACAGTTGTTGTTATGAGTGATTCATTCAAGCTAAGCGTTCAAGGGGTTCAAAGGCGAACGGTTCTTCATTTCGCATCGGGAATCCGCACCTGAACTCCCCCTGCGCGCTCTTCCTGCAGCAGCATCGCGGAACGGCTGTCTTTTTCTCCCCATCCCCGATTCATTGCCGCCATCAATTCCTGCAGGGTCAGATTCCCGAAAGCCATCGGAACCTCAAACTCCCTTGCCAGCGACATGGCAAGCCCGACATCCTTGTAGGCGAGTTTGAGTGCAAAGTTGGGGGGATCGAAACGGCCCCGGAAGTAAGTCTCCGGAAGAATATGGGTCAGATAGACCGATCTTCCCACGGCTCCGCCGGAAATCGCCTTCCACAGTGCCTCAGGCTCCGCCCCCGCCTTTACGCCGAGAGTGAAGCATTCGGCAAAGAGGGCCTGCATGCCGTAGAGGATGCAGTTGTGCATGAGTTTGCAAATGCTTCCTGAACCGATTTCCCCGGTGTAGGTCACCCGGTCTCCGATTGCATTCAAAACCGGCCGGCACCTTTCAAAGACCGCTTCGTCCCCACCGGCCATCACGGCAAGCCTTCCGGTTTTAGCGCCTTCCACGCCGCCGCTTACCGGTGCGTCCATCATGTGGGCTCCCTTTTCCTCGAAGATCTGGTAGAGCCGGCGAACCAGAGTCGGGGAATTGGTGGAAAGGTCGATAAAGACACCGCCCGCGCGGATCCCCTCGATGAGGCCGCCCCTTCCGATTGCGGCCGCTTCCACTTCCGGGGGTCCGGGAAGGGAGGTGAATACGATTTCGCTCTCCGCTGCAAGCGCCTTCGGCGTGTCCGACCACGATGCGCCCGCATTCAAAAGAGGACCGGCGGCTTCGAATCGCAGATCGTATACGGCAAGCCGGTGCCCCGCTTTCAGGAGGTTGGCAGCGATTCCGCTTCCCATGTTGCCCAATCCGATGAAACCGATCTCCATGAATCTCCTCCGATTCTTCTAACCGCATCAGTCATTTTGATGGAACTGCCGGATAATGTAGCCGCCGGACTTTTCGTCCGGATCGATTTCGATGAAACCGCGAGCCGCCGCCTCTTCGAGCAGGCGGTTGAAGGACCGGAAGCCGTAATAGGATTCGTTGAAGCTCGGGCGCCGGCGTTTGAGCGTCTGCTTGACAAGCGAGCCCCAGACTCTCTCCTCGGACCCTCTCTCCTCTTCCAGCGCTTCCAGTGTTTCGACGATCAGATCGAGCGCTTCCTGGGCGCGGTCCTCGGTCTCTTTCTCGGCACCCGTCTTTGGCGGAGCCGGCTTTTCGGTCGCTCGAGGGGGTTTGCGTGCGGGGCGTTTCCGCGTTTTTTTCTCGCGAACCAGATCTTCGTAATAGATGAATTCGTCGCAGTTCGCCACCAGGAGGTCGGAGCTGGAGTTCTTGACACCGACTCCGATCACGGTCTTGTTGTTTTCACGCAATTTACTCACCAGCGGCGAAAAGTCGGAATCCCCGCTGATGATCACGAAGGTAT
>QZKK01000135.1 GCA_003599475.1 Desulfobacteraceae bacterium | reverse complement strand
TCTTCCGATCTCTGAGGACATAGTAGCTCCCCAAAGAAACGACGTGGTTGTCACGCTCCCATTGCGCCAATTTTTCTTCCATGGGCAGCGGCGCGTAGTCTTTTTTCATCGGCTCAATCCAGCCCGCCTGCACCGCTTCGGCAAGCCCTGTGGCAATTCCCAGGTGGTATCGATTGGAGAATTGAAGGCATTCCCGGATGTAATCCTCGATAGCGGACAGGTCCGCGCCCTGCACCTGGAGGTTCCACATCAGCGGACCGTAAGAATAGCCCGCATTGTTCAGGTCTCCGCAGCTCTTCCCGCATTGGATTGCCTTTAAACTATAATCTACCACGTCTTTTGGGCGGCTTCTCGAATGCATCAGGGTAACAACCGTGCCGGTCATGCACTTGGTAGCGGCGAAGGTATTGGGGTGTCTTGCAGCCAGGTCATAGGTAAGGTCTTCGTAAGCAAACGACTGCTCGAATTCTTCGTGCTCGGCAAAGTAAATCGCCATGCCGGTGAATGCATAGATCACGGCTTCATCCATTCCCGCCGACAGGCAGTGCAGGATCGCCTGCACCGCTACCAGATAAAACTCGGGCACTCGTCCGGAAAGGTACAGGTCGGCAAGAAGCTCGCTGTAGAAAGCATGCTCCACCTGGCTTTTCCTGTCCGCAGTGAAAGGCATGTTGAGAAACGTCTCCCGCACATCAATCTTCTTGGATGCGATTTCGGCAACCAGCGCTTCCCTTTTCTTGTCTACTTCTTCCCGGCTCTCCGGAATGGCTTTGCCGAAATAGGCAAGACCCCGGTTGGCCGTTTCGATGGCCTTGATGAAATTTCCCACCGAAGACAGTGAAGTGGTCTGTTCCGCCAGGCATTGCACCTTGTCCAAGTCGGTTTTGGCGTGTTGAAGCAATTCATTTAATAGCCTTTCGGAATTCTGGTAATTTCCGCACATCAGCTCCGTCTTGGCCGCCTTCTGGAATATCCTGAAGGTGCGCTCGTAATGTTCGGTCTTCCAGCAGTCAGCCGGAAGCAACTCCCGGCTGAGATTGAAATACTGGTTTGCCGCCTCCGTAGCAAGCGAGCCCAGGGCTTTGTTCCCGGCACGGTAGTTTAAGTCTGACAGGAAATACGCTGCCGTGCGGGGTTCCCCGTTCAAAGGTTCAAAGGTTCCCCGTTCACCGTTCAAAGGTTGACCAGAACCCCCGAACCTCTGAACCTCTGAACTCTGAATCCCTGAACCCAGGTTGAGATGAGAAACAATTGTAAACAGGTTGTCGAGTTTCTCGAGATCGGCCCTCTCCGGGACGGCGGCAATGAGGCGGCTTCCAATCTGCCGATGGATCTCGCGGCGTCTTTCAGCCGATACGAAGGATAATGCCGCCTCTTGAACCCGGTCGTGGATGAATTGCAGCTGGTCCCTGCTCTCCATGAGCAGTCCCTGTTCCAAGGCCGGTTTCAGCATCTCGAATGTCTCAACAAGAGTCATTTCCCGGATAAATGAGAGTTCGGCCGGAACGAAGGTATTTCCCATGCAGGCGCAATATTCGAGCAGTCGGATCAGGCCCTGGGGAAGCTTCCGGATCTTCGCGCTGAAAAGAGCGACTACGGTATTCGGCATGCGGGATTGACGGATCTTGTCGAGGTCCCATCGCCATTGCCCGTCTTCATCCAGAAAAAGAAGGTTTTCATTGTAGAGATACAACAGGCTCTCGCTCACAAAGAGAGGATTGCCTTCGGTCAGAGCGCTGATGAAATCCGACAGCGTCTCGGTTTGCGGGAGGGAAGAATCGAGGATGTAGGACACCATTTCATGGCAATGCTCGGGCTTTAGGGGGGTGAGCCTGATTTCCTTCAGAGGACGGCGGCTCTTTTCGGCATTGGCGATGAGCTTGGATAGGGGATGGCTTGGGTCCACTTCGTTATCGCGGTATGCTCCAAGCAGGAAAAGGTACGGGTGATCCTTGTAATTGGCGAATATATTGGCCAGAAAGTCGAAAGAGGCGGTGTCACACCACTGAAGATCATCGATGAACAAAACCAGAGGGTTCTCCCGGCTCGCAAGACAGGTCAGAAATTTGTCGAAGACATCATGAAACCGGTTCAGCGATTCGACCGGCGGAAGCGGTGGAACCTCAGGCTGCGGGCCGATCAGGACTGAAAGCTCCGGGATGACATCGGTCAGGACCTTTCCGTTTTTGCCTACGGCCATCAATATTCGGTTCTTCCAGAGCTCAACCCGATTGTCGCTTTCGGTTAAAAAGGTCTGCATCATATTCTTGAGCGCCTGGATGAGAGAGCTGTAAGGGATGTTTTTCTGGTATAGGTCGAATTTACCCGAGGTAAAATAGCCTCTGTTTTTGACGATCGGCTTTTGCAGCTCCTGGATCAGGCGGGTCTTTCCGATGCCGGGCAGCCCGGAGATGAACAGCGAGCGGAATCCTCCTCTGGCAACCTCTTCGTATTCCCCAAGAACGGTCCGGGCTTCTTTGTCGCGGCCGACCATCCTGGAGATGAAGGAAGCCCTGTGAGCGCAGCCCCTGCTTTCCAGGGGGAAATCGCTTATTCTGCCGGCGGTTAAGTATTCGTCCCGGCACCGCATGAGGTCGGTAATCAGACCGCTGCTGGTCTGGTAGCGTTTTTCAGGCTCCTTTAGCATCAATTTGGCGATAATCCTGCTTAAGGCGGCAGGAATTTCTGGGTTTAATTCATGAACTTTGGGTGCTTCTTCGGCAAGATGGGAATGGATCAGCTCCAGGGGATCGTCGGATGAAAATGGGAGACGGCCGGCAAGCATCTCATAAAAGACCACTCCCAGGGAATAGAGGTCCGAAGAAAAAACCACTCTATGATTGATGCGTCCGGTCTGCTCGGGGGAGGTGTAAGACAAGGTCTCCTTTACAAAAGACCGGTCGTAAATGAAATGGCTCATATTTTTTACATCCACGGCACTGATGAAATCGATTAACCGGATATCGAGGGTTGCGGGATCGACGAGAATATTGTGGGGTTTGATGCCGCCGTGAATGATTCCTGCTTCGTGGACCTTGACGAGAGCCCGGGACACCCCGCAGGCAATGGTGAAAAAATCATTAAGAAGCAAGGTTCCCCGTTCAGGGGTTCCAACCTTTGAACCTTGAACCTTTGAACCCTGAACCTCTTGAAGCTTATCGAGCGGAACTCCGTCAAAATATTCCTGGGTTAGAAAGCAGATTTCGTCTTTGGCATCAAAGCCTATTGGTGTGATCACAAGGGAATCGTTCAAGACCCTGAGGTGTTCGATTCTCTGTCTGAACTGTGATTTTTGGGGCTCGGAAAGAAAGATATCTTTCAGAATCTTTAACGCCAGAAGCCGATCGGGATTTTTTTTATGTCGCGCCTTGTAAATGACAGCCTGCCGGCTTTCGGCAATCTTTTCGATGATTTCATAGTTGGGAATGATCATAATGCTTCCTCAGTTGTTCTTGAAGATCCCTGCTCCGTGTGACAATTGAGTTAATCCATCAATTCGAAAAGCATAACTGCATTTGCGGGGGGTAATTTATTATTGTTGGAAAGAGGCGCCGTGTCTGCTCCGAAAAAAGATCTGAATCACCCACTCCCCCAGATAACTCATTTGAAAGAAATGTATGGCAAAAAGGCTTTGGTTTGTCAATGTTACCGCCGAATAGTGAGAGCAATAAATAAACTGTCCGGGTTTGCAGCACATAAATCTGTCTGGTTTATGAAGGACACTTCGGAGGTGACCAGATGAATCGGACGCAATGGCTACAGGAGACTCGGAAGATGCGGTTTGAGGAAGCCTATTCTGGATGGAGTGCGCGCCGTTTGTCGTTTTTTTCCCGACTCCACATAACATGCAGAAATCCAGCTGCACGATGTAACGAAATAGAGGCGCAGGGATTATTTCAAAACATGCTCCTACCTGTTTGAATATCTTCAGTTCATCAACATTCCACAGAGATCATATTTCATTTTCAATATCCCCTAAATCTTAATAAATAAATGCCGATTATAGGAAAATATTATGCAAACCCTGCTATTGACTCATTTCGGATGAACAACACTGCGCCAGAGGAATTAAGATAACGGAATTAGGCATTTGTGCAGCTTATATCGGAAGCGTTGTGCTCGTCACCAAGGTGCTTTGTAGAGGGAAGGATCATCATGGACGATTTAAAGCAGAAAATCACCAAAATGGAAAAGGAAATTCTCGCACTCAAGAAAACAAATTCTGACTTTAAGGTTCGAATTCTTCGCCTTGAGCAGAACAGTTCCGACCCGGACTCAATTCTCAGGCGTCACGTAGCCCGTGGACGGATGAATTGTTGGGAATTCAAAAAGTGTGGCCGGGAACCCAGCGGCTCAAATGCGCAACAACTTGGTGTATGCCCGGCCGCAGAATTGGATGAATACGATGGTATAAACGGCGGCAGAAATGGCGGGCGGGTCTGCTGGGGACTGGTAGGAACATTATGCGGAGGCACGGTGCAGGGCGAATTTGCTAAAAAGATCCCCTCGTGCAAAATCTGTGACTTCTACAAACATGTGCTTCATTCTGAAGGGAAGGACCTCCGATATGCAATACACTTATCGTAAGTGATTGCGATCTTGTCTATGCATGGGGAAGCTCTTAATCTATGATTCCTGAGAAACTCGCTTGCCGATTGATGATTGCCGTATTTGTAACCGTTCACCGGTTCTGAAAGGATGGACAAAAACCAACAAAAGCGCAATCTTCCCTTAATTCGCCGGTCTGAACTTTCGGGGAAGATCGTTATCGATGACATAGACGCAGACCTCCTTTGCCCCCGGTTCCGTATATCCGTATTTTGCGCAGAGGTTTTTGATCAGGTTGCTCACATCGCTTCGGATCTTCTTGTCGAATGCTTTAAAGACATCGGTGCCGTATTCTTTGATGGCTTGGCGAAAGTTTTCATTCTCCAGAAATGGATCGAGCACGTTTTCCTTCAGATTGTATACATACCGTTCATGCAGCGTGCCGAAGATGCGCGTCTCGGTAATCGGTTTCCCCTCGACCAGAATCTCCTGGGTGAGGGTCTTTGCGGTGTATTCTCTTTGAAGGTCTTTCCGGAACAAGAGGCGATGGTTCTTTTCATTCCTGGCCCCCAGGATCCTCGTTTCGACCCCTTCGAGGTAGGTTTCTGAAATCTCCAGCTTCTCTCCCGTGTAGCTGCAAGTTTCAGTCGATCCCGGCTCGAAGTTGATGGCAAACAGATAGTTCTGGATATCTTCGGAAATGCGTTTTTCGTTGTAGTAGTAAAGCGATTCCTTGACCTCCTGAAGGATCGTATAATCGTACATACGAAGGAGTGAATCCATAAATCCGGCAGGAATCAGATCCATCAGTTTCTTTTTGGTTTTCGTAAAGAAGCTGCAAAGATTCAACATCGTGATCAGATTGTCCTGTTTCCCGTAGGTGGAGTAGAATTCGCTGAAGATCTTGATGGCATCTCTTCCGGAGATGCCTTTCATCCCCTCTGCCTCCGATTCGGAGATGATCCGCCGGCGCCGTTTAGCGGTAAACCTTTTCCGGTCTTCTTCGGTCAACCAGTCGGGAATATGCCCCGTGTAGATTTCCATCTTGAGAAGATGCAGATTTTCATCGCAATACATAAGGTATTTTGCAGGATCACCGATCCACTTCAACAGCGGTTCCGACCGGAGATTCAGCCGGGAGGAGATGATGACCCGGGCGAAGTTATGGAGGACTCTGGGCAGGAAGCTGTCATCGATGTGCTTGCCGAAAATATTGCGGTAGATTTCGACTTCCGTATTGAGGTCCATGACATACGGAATATTGATGTATTCGATTCGATCCGAGAAAGACTGGATGTCCCTGATCCTGTCCTTGTCCTCCGGATTGATCAGGGCCAGGAAAAGAGAATTTACGTTTTCTTCGATATCTTCCACCTTATGGATGCTTTCGCTGATGATGTTGTGTAGCTCGTTGAGCCGCTCGGTATTGTGCGTTTTGATATCCATGAGGGCGTAGATGCCGTTGTTTGTCTTCGCATAGGGGGAGAACAGATAGCGCACCTGGTTGCTGTCTTTGAGGAGCTGATTGATTCGAACTTGAAGGATGTCATTGGTGAAAACACTCTTCCGAACCGGCTTGTCCCCGGGATTGTAAACGCTGATTCCTTCTCCGAGGCGCCTGTTGAAGGCATACGGTTTGGCATAGACCATCTCGAACACCATCAGAGGGTTTTTCAGGGTTCGCAGGAGTGCGCCGTAAAGCGATGAGCAGATGGTGCAGCAGGTATCTCGAAAGACCCACTCGTACTCCTTCTCCGTGAAAAGCTTCCATTTGAACTCAGTGTTGCCGAGAAGCTCATCCAGAAATGCCCTGCGGCGCTGCTTCGGTATCAGCAGGATAGGGTTGTCATGGCTGGGGCAGGGGACCTCGACGCAGTCTTCCGCTGAAAGGAGAGCCTTCTTTGCCTGCATGATTTCAAACTGTTCTCGGGAGGCCTCATTTTGAAGCTTGAGCAGCTTCTCAAATACCGAAAGGGTTGCATTCTCGTTGAACCGTCCAAGGATTTTCCGGTTCAAACGCCACAGCGTCTCGAACCGGCATCCTGCCTCGGTATTCGCGTATTCTTCAAATTTCTTCAGGAGATTATTCAGGAAGGTGCTCTTGCCGCTTCCCGGCGGGCCTTCGAAAATATAGATTTTGTTCTGCTGAGCGCCCTGCCGGAGTGCCTCGGCATGGTTGATCAGGCGGTTGGAGAACAACCGATCTGCAAAAAACGGATGATCGGAACCTTCGATAAACAGGCGGCTGCTGTCATAGGAGACATACTTTATCGATTCCGGATCGTCCGGATATTCATCCACTCCTTCGCCCACATAGGTCTTGATCATGTCATGGAATACCTGAAAGACGTTTCGAATGACAATGGCCGGGTCTTCGGCCAGACGGTCCAGAAACCGGGCATATGGGATGGGGGTGCTCTGATCCCAATCATTTGCGCTTTCTTCCAGGTTTTTCAGGGCATGCTGTATGGCTTCCATGATTCCACGCAGATAAGAGTTATGTTCAAGGGCTCAGCGACTCACTCCATTCCTTCGTTCTTAGCGACTTCCCGGGTTACCTTCGTAAAGGGCTACCGGGTCGATCCGAGGTCATGCAGATCCTAAAATCTGTTTGGAAAGCTTCCGATTTTCCATCGTATATAACACCTTCTGCCATGTAATCTCAGAGGGCCCCTCGACCGTGCCTGAATGGCCGAAGCTGCCGCGGTCCGGCCGATCCGGGGGCATCGATTTCGGTTCTGTGGTTTCCAGCCAGACGGGCCCGCCCCAAAAGTATTCGATGCCGAGCATGGTGTTTCCAATAAAGTCTGCGACCAGCGGTTTACCTTCGAATCGATGAACCAGGCAGAGCGTATTATCCTTTGCACGGTCCTTCGGCAGGCCGTTGCCGATGACAATATGAGGCGGATGATACAAGGAATCGAACAACATCCGGCGATAGTCTTCCGCATTCCGGCTCTTGACGTAGTACTCCCAAACCGCCTGATTTCGATTCAGCCTTTTCCCCGAAACAAACAATCTGTTTTTTGTAACGAAGTCCTGATCAACAAAGGTGTGCAGGAAGGTGAAATCGCAGAAGTTTTCGCGGACTTTGAAGATGAAATTGCGGCCACAGCCTGTTCCGGCGTCGAATTTTTTTCTCAGGTCGATGTCTAGAAGTTTCAAGAACTCGAAAGAGTATTTCCCCCGATCGGCCCCTTCCTCGATATCCTGGAACAAGCGCAGACCCAGCCCATACGGGTTTATCCCGATTCGAGGCAGAGCGGTCACCCCTGCATTGATTTTTGCAAAATCGACTTCATGGCCATTGATCCGATCGTCTTTCAGGAAAAGGGCCTCGTGCCAGTAGCTTGCCCACCCCTCGTTCATGATCTTGGTGCGGATCTGCGGCTGAAAGAAAAGAGAAGTCTTGCGGACTACTTCGATGACCGGTTTCATCCAATTGTTACCGCCTTTATTGAGGAATTCCGAATTCTCCTGTATGAACTGAAGCAGATCCAACCGGTCGTCCCTTTTCTCGGCCTCCCATTTTTTGAACACCACTTCAAGCTCGGGGTGCTTTCCATTGACTTCCGAAAAAAACGCAGTTTCCCCGATTTCACCGAATGCCCGGAGGCAATCGTTGTACCGCTCGATTTCTTTCAGATACTCTACGGACGTCCCTCTTGTGCCGTCCTGGAGGAAGATATCGAAGTAGAAATCCAAACGCCTGGACCGGGGCGAACCCGAAGGTCGGTTCAGCCTGGAAAGCACGGTATGATATCCCACCAGGTTATCGATGCCGCGGGCAAACTCGATTACGTAATCGACCCACCTCCCCTTCTCGGATCTGAGCTTTGCGATCAGGCGCTTGTCCGATAAGGCCTGCCCCGTAAAATCGTCGTCCCATGTATGGCGAAAGTAGAGGTTGTTCTGAAAGAAATCGATATGGGCCAGGACGTGGTAGAATATCATCACGTTCAGCCAGTCGGGATTGTTTTCGTTGTAGAAAGAGATGACCGGCCGCGTGTTGATGACGGTTTCGTAAGGATTGGTCGGATAAAGCTCGTACCGCCCTTTTTCTTTGAGCACCTCCACATCGTGAATCCAGTAGTCATACAGGGTGGGAATCATCAGCTTCGGAGACAACTCGATCAGATCGCGGTTCGTCACGATGTATTCGAGCGTTTCGTCATGGAAGCGGAGTCCGGCCGCCTTCGCCCGCTCCTTGCACCCCTCCATGATCCCTTTTGCATGCTGATGAATCAGTTCCACGTTACCGTTCCAATTGGGGCGAAGCCCCTTCGGAGGTTTCAGGTGTCAGGTGTCAGTTTGGCGGTGGAGTACCTGAACACTGAAACCTCTAATCTGAGATCAAGTTTCTGATTCCCTCGATGAGCCGGGTTTCATCCGCCTCACTGCCGAGAACATCCATGCGGAGAAGATCTATTTTCTCCTCCAGCAGCCCGGAAGCCTTCAGATACTTTTCGATTTCGCTTTCCGACCCGGCGCCGGAGGTGCGCCCTGCAATGGTGACGCCGATTCGGTTGACATAGCGGAGCATTTTTTTCAACTCAGGTATGGCCTCTTTCCCGCCCGAGTCCCAGTCATCGCCGTCTGTACCGTGAAAAACATAGATATTGTAATCCTGAGAAAGATTTTCCGTTTCTACGATCCGATTTACCATTCGATACGCAGAGGATACTTTTGTCCCTCCGGCCACACTCGAGCTGTAGTATGTGTAGAAGTCAGAAACCTCTTTCGCTTCCGTATCATGGAGGATAAATCGGGTTTCGACCTGGTGCACATATTGATACGACAGCCAGCTATAAATCAGGACATGCTGGGAAACCACCTGTTCGGTCGATTTTCCTGCCATGGAGCCCGAATAGTCCCGGAGGAAAAACACCATGGCCCGGGATTCGTAATCCTTCTCCCGGGAAAGAATACGGTAGACCAGATCCCCTGGAGAGATCAGCAGCCCTGCCGGGTCAATCTCTTCCAGGTTCGAGATGTTTCCCAATACGATATTGGTTTCAATGATCTTTCGAAGGCTTGCTTTTTTATCGAGGAGTTGGCCGAATCCCCGGTGCCGGTCGGTAAGATCGTAGATAAACCGCGTCAAGCAGTGTTTCTTTCCTTTGTCTTTCAAGTTGGGGAGCTTGAATTTTTCTGTCAGAATTCTTCCGAGATCGTATGCGTTGGATTCCAGTTCATGGGAATCGCCTTCCCCCTGGCCGGGGCCGCCGTTTCCGGAAGGGGCCGGGGAATGGACCGGCTGCTCGCCGATTACTTCCCCCTCCTGACCGTCACCCGATCCGCCGGATTCTCCTTCATCGGGCGATCCCTGAAAGGAGTTGTCGTGGATGAATTTCTCTTCCACGGCAGTCGGAACCACGACGATCTTTTTTTTGTCTTCCTTTCCCGGTTTGATCAGTCGTCCGATCCGGATTTTTCGGGGAAACCCGTCTTTCTCTCTCAGGTTATCCCGCTCGAGGAGCTCTTCGACAGACCGGATTCCGGCCGTATAAGGGATTCTATTGCTCATCTTCCTGGGTGCAAAAGTATTCAATGGTTTTCAAGGCGCAGGTCCGGCAGTATCCGAGCTTCTCCCGCATGGTTTGGATCATCCGGTCATGGAGTTTTTGATTCTCCTCGTTGGTGCGGTTAGCCAGCGCTCCGATCAGACTCCCTGCACCGGCGATATCGGATTTGAGCCGGACATCGGTGACGGCTTTGACCAGCTCCAGATTATCCATGAAATCATAATCGGGATTGACGGAGATCTTCTGCCCGTAAATCTTTCGGATCGCCGTGCGAAACGTCTCGCGCTGCTCCTCCGTTTTGAGCCCGAGTCTTTCTTCGACGCTCTTGATGTATCGTTCGTCGATTTTCATGGCTTTGAGCTCACCGGTCTGAGGATCTTTGTATTTCCACATCTTGTCGGGGCCGAGATTTTCCGCATCGATGCCGATGATCATGTTGACGTAGCTCATTACATCCCTGCGGATGGCAAGCGGTTCATCCATATAGGCATTGAACATTTCGGTCATCACCCGCTCCCGAAACATCCCCTTGGCGGTTTTGAGGTCTTCAAGATACTTGGATCGGTCGTTGGAATCGGTGACATAATCCAGCACGACCCGCTCGATGGTCTTGAACACATCATAGGCGAACATGCATCGGCCTTCGTTTGTCTCCGAGCTCTCGATCAGCAGCTGGATAGCCCTGCCGAGGTTTCGCTGTCCCAATCCCTTTTGGCCGAACCGTTTGGTGATATCGGGCTCCTGATTGAGGGTATCGATGACTTCGGAAAGCGTCTTGATGCTTTTCTCCCCCGCCACCTCTCCGGCGGCAAGCTTCATGGTTTCGATCGCGGTGAGCTTTTCGGAGCGGGGAAGCCGGGTCAAGACTACCGCCAGTGAAGCCGCATAATTGAGGTTGGGGTCGATGTGGAGATCGTCTCTCATCAACGTCGTTTTTTTTTCGCTTCCGATGGCGTAGCCGGTCAGACATTCCTGGAGTTTATAGTCCGTATTGTGCGAGACATAGCAGATTCTGCAGCGATCGACGATGGGGGCTTCTTCCTTTTCGGCGAGGAATCGGTTGAACTCAGAATTATTGCTGGTTGCGATGATCAGGGTGTCGATTGGCCACTTGAATCCGTCGATTTCGATCATCCGGTTCTGAATGACGCCCAGATATACCTGTACCAGATCCTTCTTATTCTTATAGATTTCATCACAGAAATGAATGCCGCCGCCGGCAACCCGCGCCAGAGCCCCGCGGCGGAGGTCGAATCGATAGGGGTTGTTGGTTTCGGTGATATGGAGCAGACGCTGAATGGATTCCTCACCCAGAAGATCGACTGCAGAGGAGGTAATTTTATCTTTTGCCGGATACTTGCCGGTGATGGTGCCAAGACTTTCGGTCAGAGGGACCGGAACGATTTCGATGAATTCCATCATCCTTTCGAGATTCCCATCCGAAGCTTTCCGGATGTCATTCAAGATATAGCCGCTGCATGCACCCATCGGACGGTAGTTTTGATATAGCGTTTCGATTTCCTTGTCCGAAAAACCGATGCGTGAGGCGAGCAGGCGCTTGTTTTCCTCCGGATCGTCAAAGAGGTTCATGGCAAGAATCATCGGATCTTCATAGGTTTGAGACTCGATCGCGCTGATCTTCCCGTAGCTGCCGAGTCTATCCATCTGAACGAATCGGAACGTGTATTTGCGGTTTTTATCCTTGGAGAGAAACTGCCGGTATTTGCTGCAGAGGGAATCTACGAAGAAAGTCTTGCCGTTTCCGGGTTCACCTACGAGGACATAAGCCATTTCTTTGGAGGAGCCGTTTTCGGCAGCATCTTTCGCGAAGGAGACAAAACTGTTGATCTCGTCATACATGCCGATAATCGGTTTTCCGCTGTTGCGGAATATTTTGAAATCGTAAGTGGTCTTTCCCCTCACGGTGATTTTTTCGACCCCGCTTTCAAGAATCATCCGGGCGACCCCCTGGAAAGCATTCTCAAAAGAACGGTCCCCGTTCTTGACGGCTTTCAAATGAGCCTGAAGCGAGGAGTGGTTTTTTGTCATATTGTTTCCCCCTGGTGTCTTTTGTCTGCGATTTGATCGTCACTCGATTGATACCCTGAGTCCTTTCAGTGCAATGGAAGCTGCAAAAGGCAGGCCAACGAAAAGAGGTTTCAAATTGAAGGTCCAGTATCCGGCGCCGGATCTCAAAAAGGCGGGATCGAAACGGGGATGGGGTTATGTCCGAATGCGGCCTGAAGGAAAAGGATCCGTCAAGGAATGGCAGAAAGAAGACGTAGCGTCATCTATTTGCCACCCGAACCGACGACTGCAACGGGTTCCGCTTCCCGGGGGAGACTTTTTCTTAGGCGGGTTCACCGGACACCGAGCGATCGGATATAGGCGATGATCTGCCAGCGTTCGGGGACTCGGATGGTTCCGGCAAGCGCCGGCTGACGGCCGCCAGGCACACCGTAGCTCATGTGCTTGAAGAGAGTTCCGTCCGGGGTATTCTGGACTCTTGGGCTTCTCAAGTCTGTCGGAAGAGGGGAGAAGCTCTGCCCGACGGTGCCGAATCCGTCGTAATCTTTCCCATGGCACTGGGCGCAGAAATTGGTGTAGGCGACTTTTCCCTTCTCGATATCTTCCCTCGCCGGTTGCAGGGGAGACTTCAGCTCTTCCTCCGGGACGGCCCTGAAGAAGGCTTCGCCCCCTTTTGCGGGAACGACTCCGGCCTCCATGACGGCAATCGGTTTTTCATGCGGCCGGATGGCAGGGGTTTCCCACATCCTTCCGTATCGGAAATTGTTGTCATAGTAGGTCAACAGGCGGTAAGCGGTGCCTGCAAGCACGATTGCCGCTGCGATTGCCCCGATGATGACCAGGGATTTCTTCATCTCTAATCCCCCCCGCTCCCCCGGACATGCTGAGAATAGGGGAGCGGTCTGTAGATGGAGTACGAGGATTCCCCGGGAACATCCTTCACCGGCCGGTAATCCCAATCGGGCTGGCCCTGATCGCCGACGACCATATAGGAAAAGGCTCCGATCGAAAAGATCATCACCACCAGCAGAAAGATGATCAGCCACGTGCGAAAATCAGTCGCTTCTCTTACCGGTGTTTCCATCTATATTTTGACCCCCAAGTACCCGTAAAAGAAGATGTACAAAAGCGCCCAGGCAATGGTCCCGAAGATGACGATGTAGAGGATGAGGGGAAACGGTGCGTTTCGTTCTTCGATACCGCCGGGAAACCTTTCGGTGATCTTAACATGGCGTTCATCGGAATCGTTCCAGGCGATGTAGGCAAAAGACAGCCCGATTGCAAAAAGAACGATAAAAGCCAGTGCAGGAAAAAGAAAAAGAACCAGATCCTGGATGTTTTGGAGCTCAAAGAGGCGCATGCGGACCTCCTGCGCTGCGAATGATGGAAAAACCGAGTACCGAGGCCGTCAACATCAACCCGACGACGATCAATCCGATCAGGGCATAGAACTCGATTCGGCGAGCCCGGCTCATCCGGCTCATCGGATCGGAGGGAGGCAGCGGTTGTGACGGCGTTTCGCCCTGAAGCGGAAGAAACCGCGCTCTTTGCTGGTCCTTGAACTGACCGCTGTTCAACGCCCACAGGAGAATGAGCAGGCTCAACCCGAATCCGATGAACATGTAGGTCATGAAGTAGGGGTAGTACATCTTAGTTTCCTTAAGAATGTTCAATGTAAAATGTCCAATGTCCAATTTCCAAGGCAAGGAAGAAACGTAAGGCCTTCACATTCTCCGTGTGTTGTGTACGTTGCGTGGTTGGATATCAACTTGATCATTGGAAATTTTACATTCTACATTGGACATTTTCTATGGTTCCCATGCCGCATCGATCCCCCTGGGGTCTGTGTTGGCGTCGCTCTGATCGATGAAGTAGCGTGCGACATATTCGCCCACTTCCCAGATCTTCTGGGATTCGAGCTCGCGCTTGAAATACGGCATGGCCGTACCGGCAATCCCGTTCATCAACTGGTAGTAGAGGATGCCGCCCGAGATTTCTCTTCCTTTAAGAATCGTGAAATTGAGAGGCGGAGGATAGATCCAGGGCTGGGCGGGACCCATGCCGTCTCCGATCGG